>NZ_JAILXP010000255.1 GCF_020740895.1 Streptomyces sp. UNOB3_S3
CCTCCACACCGCCCCCCGCCAGTCCGACGAAGCCCTCGCCCGCTGGGACGCGGCCATGGACACCGTCTCCGACGCCGCCCACTCCGCCTACCGGCGCCTCGTCGAGGACAAGGACCTCCCCGCCTACTTCTTCGCCTCCACCCCCGTCGACCAGCTCGCCGAACTCCACCTCGGCTCACGCCCCTCCCGGCGCCCCGACTCCGGCGCGGGACTCGACGGACTGCGGGCCATCCCCTGGGTCTTCGGCTGGACCCAGTCCCGCCAGATCGTCCCCGGCTGGTTCGGCGTCGGCTCCGGCCTCAAGGCCGCACGCGAAGCGGGCCTGGACACCGTCCTGGACGAAATGCACAGCCACTGGCACTTCTTCCAGAACTTCCTGTCCAACGTCGAGATGACCCTCGCCAAGACCGACCTGCGCATCGCCCAGCACTATGTCGACACCCTCGTACCCGACGAGCTCAAGCACGTCTTCGACACGATCAAGGCGGAGCACGAGCTGACGGTGCGGGAAGTCCTGCGCATCACGGGGGAGGACGAGCTGCTGGCGGCCAGCCCGGTGCTGCGGCAGACGTTCCACATCCGCGACGCCTACCTCGACCCGATCTCCTACCTCCAGGTCACCCTGCTGGACCGGCAGCGCCGCGCCGCCGAACAGGGCGCCGACCCCGACCCGCTCCTGGCCCGGGCCCTGCTCCTGACCGTCAACGGCGTCGCCGCCGGCCTCCGCAACACCGGCTGAGGCCGGAGACGGGGTCTCCCAGGGGGCGGCCGCCCCCTGGGAGACGCGGTCAGGAGTTGTACGTGGTCTGCGCCCGCTCCAGACCGTCCACGATCAGCGTCTCCACCGCGTCCGCCGCACGGTCCACCTCGAAGGCCAGCTCCTTGCGCTCGGCCGACGAGAAATCCTTGAGGACGAAGTCCGCCACCTGCATCCGCCCCGGCGGCCGGCCGATCCCGAACCGCACCCGGCAGTAGTCCGGGCCCATGGCCTTCGTGATGGACTTCAGACCGTTGTGGCCGTTGTCACCACCACCGAGCTTCAGCCGCAGCTGCCCGAAATCGATGTCCAGCTCGTCATGGACCGCGATGATCCGCTCCACCGGCACCTTGTAGAAGTCGCGCAGCGCCGTCGTCGGACCGCCCGACAGATTCATGAACGACATCGGCTTGGCGATCACCACCCGCCGGCTCCCCGGCCCCGGCGGACCCACCCGGCCCTCGACGACCTGCGCCCGCGCCTTGTGCGCCTTGAACTTGCCGCCCATCCGCTCCGCCAGCAGGTCCGCGACCATGAAGCCCACATTGTGGCGGTTGCCCGCGTACTCCGGGCCGGGATTGCCGAGGCCCACGATCAGCCAGGGGCTGGAGTCGTCCGTCATCTGCATGTCTCCTTCATACGCCAACCGCCGCCCCGCTCCGGCGAGGGAGTGGGACGGCGGTCGGAGGAAAAGCCCGTCAGGGCGTGGCTCAGGCCGAGCTTCAGGCCTTGACGACCAGCAGGTCGACGTGCTCCAGGAAGCCCTTCAGCGGGTCGCGCTGGACCTGCTTGGGAACGACGACCTCGTTGCGGCCCTCGAGCTCCAGGGAGAGGACGACGCCCGGGTTCTTCAGGGCCATCATCAGGTCGTGACCCGGCAGGGACACGTGGACCGGCTCGGCACCGTGGCCGTAGATGACGGCGGGAACCTGGTCGGCGCGACGGATGCGGCGGGCAGCGCCCTTGCCGAAGTCGGTGCGGACGGTGGCGGCGATCTTGATCTCGGCCATGGTGCACTCCTCGAGTAACAGCTGATGTGGACGGTCACCCGGCCCACGACAGGCCTGCTACGAAGAGCGCGTCGATAACGGACCGCCGCACACCGCTGAGCGCAGTGCGGCCTCCCTCGCCGAGCAACTCGAGGAGTCTACCCGGCGGGGGAGGCCGCTCAGAAATCGATCAGCGGTCGCTCACCGCGACTGCATGATCGTTACAGCAATCGACCCGGCTCAGCCCAGCTCGTCGAAGAGGCTCGTCACCGAACCGTCCTCGAAGACCTCACGCACGGCACGAGCGATCGTCGGCGCGATCGACAGCACCGTGATCTTGTCGAGCTCCAGCTCGTTCGGGGTCGGCAGGGTGTTGGTGAACACGAACTCGCTCACCTTCGAGTTCTTCAGCCGGTCCGCGGCCGGACCCGACAGCACACCGTGCGTCGCCGTCACGATGACGTCCTCCGCACCGTGCGCGAACAGCGCGTCGGCCGCGGCGCAGATGGTGCCACCCGTGTCGATCATGTCGTCCACGAGCACACAGACGCGGCCCTTGACGTCACCGACGACCTCGTGGACGGTCACCTGGTTGGCGACGTCCTTGTCACGACGCTTGTGGACGATCGCCAGCGGCGCACCCAGACGGTCACACCAGCGGTCGGCCACGCGCACGCGACCGGCGTCCGGGGAGACGACCGTCAGCTTGTCGCGGTCGACCTTGGCGCCCACGTAGTCCGCCAGGATCGGCAGCGCGAACAGGTGGTCCACCGGACCGTCGAAGAAGCCCTGGATCTGGTCGGTGTGGAGGTCCACCGTGAGAAGCCGGTCGGCGCCGGCCGTCTTCATCAGGTCCGCGATCAGACGGGCCGAGATCGGCTCACGACCACGGTGCTTCTTGTCCTGACGGGCATAACCGTAGAACGGCAGGATCACGGTGATGCTGCGGGCCGACGCGCGCTTCAGCGCGTCGATCATGATCAGCTGCTCCATCACCCACTTGTTGATGGGAGCCGTGTGGCTCTGCATCAGGAAGCAGTCCGCGCCACGCGCCGACTCCTGGAAGCGGACGTAGATCTCACCGTTCGCGAAGTCGAAGGCCTTGGTCGGGACCAGGCCGACGCCCAGCTGGTGCGCGACCTCCTCGGCAAGCTCGGGGTGGGCGCGGCCGGAGAAGAGCATCAGCTTCTTCTCGCCGGTCGTCTTGATCCCGGTCACAGCACAGTCTCCTTGGATGTCGCTTTGTGTGCGCTTATCACGGTACGCCCCGCGCGGCGTGCCGGTGTCACGGTCACTGCTCGTCGCCGGTGTCCCGCTGGGCCGCGGAAGCGGCCTGCGCGGCCGCGCTCCCGGGACGCTTACGGGCCACCCAGCCCTCGATATTCCGCTGCTGGCCACGGGCGACGGCCAGCGAGCCCGGGGGCACATCCTTGGTGATGACCGAGCCGGCGGCGGTGTACGCGCCGTCCCCGATCGTGACCGGAGCCACAAACATGTTGTCCGATCCGGTCCGGCAGTGCGAGCCGATCGTGGTGTGGTGCTTGGCCACACCGTCGTAGTTCACAAAGACGCTCGCCGCGCCGATGTTGGTGTGCTCGCCGATCGTCGCGTCGCCCACATACGACAGATGCGGGACCTTCGTCCCCTCGCCGATCTCGGCGTTCTTCATCTCGACGTAGGCACCGGCCTTGGACTTCCGGCCCAGCTTCGTCCCCGGCCGCAGATAGGCGTACGGGCCCACGAGCGCGCCCTCGCCGATGACGGCGGAGTCCGCGACCGTGTTGTCCACCCGGGCGCCCGCGCCCACCGCGGTGTCCGTCAGCCGCGTGTTCGGGCCGACCTCGGCACCGGAGGCCAGGTGGGTGGCGCCCAGCAACTGGGTACCCGGCTGCACCAGCGAGTCCGGCTCGAAGGTCACCGTCACATCGACCCACGTGGTGGCCGGGTCCACGACCGTCACACCGCTCATCATCGCGTCGTGCAGCAGCCGCTCGTTCAGCAGCTTGCGGGCCTCGGCGAGCTGGACGCGGTTGTTGATGCCCAGGATCTCCCGGTGGTCGCCCGCGACGGCGGCACCGACCCGGTGACCGGCCTCGCGCAGGATCCCCAGGACGTCGGTCAGGTACTCCTCGCCCTGGCTGTTGTCCGTGCGGACCTTGCCGAGCGCGTCGGTCAGCAGCTGGGCGTCGAACGCGAACACCCCGGAGTTGATCTCACGGATGGCGCGCTGCTCGTCGGTGGCGTCCTTGTGCTCGACGATCGCGGTCACGGCGCCGGTCGCCCCGTCCCGCACGATGCGGCCGTAGCCGGTCGAGTCCGGCACCTCGGCGGTGAGCACGGTCACGGCGTTGCCGTCGGCGGCGTGGGTGTCCGACAGGCGCTTCAGGGTCCCGCCGGTCAGGAGCGGGGTGTCGCCGCAGACGACGACCACGGTGCCGTCGAGGGCGATACCGCTGTTCGACAGCTCCTCCAGACCCATGCGCACGGCGTGGCCGGTGCCGTTCTGCTCGTACTGGACGGCGGTGCGGACCTCGGGGTCGATCTCGGCCAGGTGCGCGGAGACCTGCTCACGGGCGTGGCCGACGATGACGACGAGGTGCTCGGGGTCGAGCTCACGGGAGGCGGCGACGACGTGCCCGACGAGGGAGCGGCCGCAGATCGCGTGGAGGACCTTGGGGGTCGTGGACTTCATGCGGGTGCCCTCACCCGCTGCGAGGACGACGACGGCTGCCGGGCGGTTGGCGCTCACGGGTGTGCCCTTCGGCTTCGAGGGGGTGGACATCCGCAGGATACCGGGGCGTAAGAAGGTCGAAACGCGCGCGGGTCCTGACCTGGGAGGTCAGGACCCGATGATTCGAACTTTGAGCTCCCCCGCTAGGACTCGAACCTAGACCGAACACCTCCAAAGGGTGCCGTGCTGCCAATTACACTACAGGGGATGGCAAACCAGGCCAAAAGGGACGATCTCTAGATCGTCGCTTTGGCCCCCACCACTATGCCGTACCACCAGCCTTCGATGCGACGGTACAGATCGGCGCTTCTCAGGACGACGACGACCAGGCAGCCGTGGTAGCCCTCGCCCACGTTCTTGCGGACCGTTTTCGGATTGTGCTTCTTGAGGGTCGTCTTTTTGAGAGCGGTGGTATCGATGCCGACCAGGTCCGCCCAGAACTTCTCGGATCTGGCGATATCGGCGTTCTCGTGGATCATCACGCGGTACTGAATCCGGTCCGGGTGTACGCCGAGCAGTGCCAGCCACGCCAGATAGACCTGGATCATGTCGGGATCGCTGTTGATGAATGTGGCGCGCTCGTAGAGCCGGTGCGGCTTGCTTTTCGAGCCTTCCGACCAGTAGAGCCCGACCCCGACCAGGAACAGCTCGCGATTGGTCATCCGGCCGATCTCGTGCGCCGCCTCCAGCTTCGTCTCGATCCGCTTGATCGCCTGAGCCCGTCTGTGCGGCGCCCAGCGGGCCTCCCGCATCTCATGCATCTGCTCGGCCGTCTTCCGCGGCTTCGGCGGATCCCGCACCCACAGCGACACCGAGCTCTTCGCCACGCCCAGCTCGGCGACGATCTCGTCGTACGTCTTCCCGGCCAGCCGTAGCTCGCGGGCGCGGGCCTGCATGTCCGTCTTCGGTGGAACCATGACGCCAGCGTCCGCGCCTGGCCCGGGCGGAATCTTCGAATCCGCGATCGATTCAACAGTTCGGGCGAAACATGCAGCTTTCGCCCCCGTTCGGATTCGCTCCGTGCTGCCGCGCGTACGGGAAAACCGATGGCGCCCGCCCGTAGTCTGGGTGGTATGACCGCAACGGGGGCAATCGTGGAAGAGGGCGCGCGGGGCGCGCCCTCGGGGCCGTGGTGGTGGGCGCGGCGGCGGAGCATGGTGCTGGATGTGGCGCTGGCTCTGGTGTCGGCTCTGGAGTGTCTGCTGGAGGGTGTTTCCTTCGCGCACGAGGTGGGGATGCCCGCTGTGCTCGGGGGGCTGATAGGCGTGCCCGTGGGGGCCGCTCTGGTGGTGCGGCGGCGCTGGCCGGTCGCCGTGGTGCTGATCTCCATAGCGACGACCCCGGCCGAGATGGGTTTCCTCCTCGGGATCGTGGGTCTCTATTCGCTGGCGGCCTCGGAGGTGCCGCGGCGGATCATCGTGGTGCTGTCGGCGGCGTCGTTGCTGGGCACGCTGGTCGTGGCGGTGGCCCGGTTCCATCAGGACATGGCGCAGGACGGTTACCACCCCGGCTGGTGGTCGATGCTGGCGATCTCCCTGTTGCTGGCGTTGGGGCTGACCGCGCCCCCGGTGCTGATGGGGTTGTACGTGGGGGCCAGACGCCGGCTGGTGGAGAGTCTGCGGGAGCGGGCGGACGGTCTGGAGCGGGAGCTGTCGCTGCTGGCCGAGCGGGCGGAGGAGCGGGCCGTGTGGGCCCGTAACGAGGAGCGGACCCGGATCGCCCGGGAGATGCACGACGTGGTGGCGCACCGGGTTTCGTTGATGGTGGTGCACGCGGCGGCGTTGCAGGCGGTGGCTCTGAAGGATCCGGAGAAGGCTTCGCGGAACGCGGGGCTGGTGGGTGACATGGGGCGGCAGGCGCTGACGGAGCTGCGGGAGATGCTGGGCGTGCTGCGGACGTCGCAGGGCGGGACGCCGGTCGCCGAGCGGCCGGGGGAGGCGGAGCCCCAGCGGTTGGCGGAGGTGGCGGTGGCCGCTTCGGCCCGGGCGCGGGCGGCGTCGGGTGTGCCGGTGTCCTCGGTGGTGCCGGGTGTCCCGGGTGCCCAGGGTGTCCTCGGTGTTCCGGTGGCGGCTGTCGTGGACGGTGGGCCGACGCTGGAGGGGCTGGAGGATCTGGTGGGTCAGTCCCGGGAGGCGGGGATGGCCGTGGAGCTGTCCGTGGAGGGCGAGGGGCGTTCGTACGCGCCGGGCGTGGAGCGGACCGCGTACCGGGTGGTGCAGGAGGCCCTGACGAACGTCCACAAGCACGCTCCGGGTGCCAAGGCGGTGGTGCGGCTGGCGCACCGGGACGCGGAGGTGGCCTTGCAGGTGGAGAACGGTCCGTCCGACGGTGCCGGTACGGACGCGGGGCTGCCGAGTGGTGGCAACGGTCTGGTGGGCATGCGGGAGCGGGTGACCGCGTTGGGCGGGGTGTTCGTGTCGGGGCCGACGGACGCGGGGGGTTTCCGGGTGTCGGCGGTCATTCCGGATGCGGCGGCGGCGTAGCCCTGGGCTATGCCCCGCGCGGGCGTCAGTGGGGGGCGGCCGCCGACAGGCGTGAGGGTCGTACGCCCGTCACGAGGGTTCCGATCGCGTGGTCGATGTCGGAACCGAGGTACCAGTCGCCGGTGTGGTCAAGGCTGTAGACGCGGCCGTGGGCGTCGATGGCGAGGAGGGCCTGGCCGTCGAGTTCCTGGCCGAGGGGGCAGACCTCGGTGCCGAGCGCGCGGCCGAGGTCGGCGACGGTGCGGGCGAGGTGGAGGCCGTGCAGGGGGTCGATGTGGAAGGGCGTGGGGGCGATGTGGCGGCCCGGTCCGGGGCCGGTGATGTGCAGTCCGCCGAATTCCGCCCAGGCCTCGACGGCGGCGGGGAAGACCGTGTGGCGGTGTCCGGCGGGGGAGACGTGGGCGCGCAGGGCGTCGGCCCAGTTCTCGGCGGCCTTGATGTCCCAGCGGCCCGGTTGCCAGCCGGCTTCGCGCAGGGCGGCGTCGATGGCGACGGGGAACCGGGTGGCTGCGGTGCGGTCGAATGCGCGCATGGCGGGTGGTCAGCTCCTGCCGTTGGTCGGGGCGGCGGGGTCGACGGCCCGTACGCCGAAGTGGGCCAGGAGCTCGGTGCAGGAGCGGCAGGGCGGGGCGTAGCTTCCGTGGCGCGGGTCGCCGTCCTCGCGGATGTGGCGGGCGGTCACCTTGGCCTGCTTGAGGGCGCGGCGTGCTTCGCCGTGGGTGAGGGGTTTGCGGGCGGCGCGTTTGCTGCGGCCGGCTTCGTGGGCGCTGAGGTAGCGGGTGAGGAGTACGGCTTCGGGGCAGCGGCCGGTGAAGCGTTCGCGGCGTTCGTGGGTGAGGGTGTCGAGGAAGTCCTGGACGAGGGGGTGGAGTCTGGGCGGTTGGTCGGATTTGGCCGCGGTGCAGGTGAGTGTCTCGCCGCGGACGGACAGGGCGGCGGCCACGGCGGGCAGGAAGCCGTCGCGGCGGTGCAGCAGGGCGGGCGGCCGCTCGGCGTCCTCGGTGGAGCTCCAGGTGAGCCGGGGGTCGCCCGGGGCGCTCGCGTCGGTGTGCCGTTCTTGTGTCGTGTGCATGGCGGTTCTTCCCTCCCGTGCAATCCCCCTGTTGCGGGGATCAGACTGCCAAACGGGGCGGCGGGTGTGGAAGTCAGGTCCGTGTTGTGCGGGTCTGGTGTGTCGAATGGTCACCGTGAGGTCACGAGTCGTCGCGGCCCGGTCGTCGTCGCACGGGGTTCGTACGCATTCGCATACGGGTGCGGCTTCGGGCGCGGGGTCCTTCTTGCGGCAGCGCATAGGCTGTCGGGCACGAGTGTTCCCGGCGTCCGCCGCATGGCCGGGGTGTTCAGCAGTCCCGCGGGGGTTCGCAAGGCCCTGGGGGAGACACAGTTCAGCAGGGGGCTTTCGCCATGACGACAGGTCGGCTCGGGCAGCAGGCCGCGCCACCGAACGCGGCCTATGCCGGGCAGGTCGTGCACTTCCCGGATCCGGTGCGTCGCAGCCGTTACCCCAAGGGTGTGCGCGTCGACGACGACGGTTTCCCGGACTTCTCGCCGTACGCCCGGGCGGCCGCGGAGATCGCCGAGCCGCCGGAGGGCTTCGGCGTGGACGAGCTGCGGCTGACCGACTACGTGTCGGCCAACGCCGCGCAGCACGCCGAGGGCCATGAGCTGTGGGCCAGTCTGTCGCCGGTGGCCACGCCGCACGGCTGGACCTGGCACCACGTCGCCGGGACCCGCCGGCTGGAGCTGGTCCCCGTGGAGGTCAAGGCGCTGCTGCGGCATCACGGCGGGCTGGCGACGGCCGCGGTCGACCAGGAGAAGCGGGGTACGCGTCCGCTGCAGGAGACCCGTCCGGTGCACTTCGCGCTGCCGCAGCGGGATCTGGCGGTGACGGAGGAGCAGGTCCAGGGTGTCGAGGAGGACCTCGGTTACCGGCTGCCCGGCGCGTACCGGGCGTTCCTGAAGGCGGCGGGCGGCTGTGCGCCGGTGGGCGCGGCGCTCGACGCCGAGCTGGGGCTCGTGCTGGACCAGCCGTTCTTCACGGTCCGTGACGAGGCGGCCGTCAACGACCTCGTGTACGTCAACAAGTGTCTGCGCGACCACTTCACGAAGGACTACCTGGGCGTCGCCTTCGTGCAGGGCGGTGTCCTGGCGGTGAAGGTCAGGGGCGAGGCGATCGGTTCGGTCTGGTTCTGCCCGTACGACGACGCGCGCGACCGTGACGGGTGGACGGTGCAGGACCGGGTGGAGCGGCTGCTGCTGCCCTGCGGCGAGGACTTCGACGAGTTCCTGTCGCGGCTGGCGGGTGGTCCGCCGGAGCTGGAGACGGTGGCGAACCTGATGGTGGACGGCGGCTTCGCGCACGCCGTCCCGGTGGAGGGACGATCGGCGCAATGGTGACGTTCGCGCAGGCGCAGGAGCGCGCGGAGCGCTGGGTCAACGGTGATGTGCCGGCCTATCTCCAACGGGAGGTGAAGGTCCGGGAGTTCGACATGGGCTTCGTCTGCTGGGCCGAGGACCGCGATGGGGGTACCTCCCAGGCGTTGAGCTCTGGGGGAGGTCCCCGGGGTGACGGCGGCCGGGTGCGGCTGGTCATCGCGCGGGACAGCGGTGAGACGACGTTGTGGCCCGCGCTGCCGGTGGGCGAGGTGATCCGGCGGTACGAGGAGGAGTACGGGACGGTGGAGGAACAGCCTGCGTCGGGGGCGGGTGACGCCGCGCCGCGGCGGCTCGACCTGGAGGCGACGTCGTTCCTGCTGAGCCCGCCGCAGTGGCTCCAGGACGCGGCGGACGCGATGGGGATTCCGGACCGGAGGACGGGGTCGCAGGCGGCGGCGCCCGCGCCCGCGCCCGCGCGGCCGGAGGCCGAGCCGGAGCGCAAGGCCGAGCCCGTGCCCGCACCTGAGCGCGCGCTTGAGCCCGAGCCCGAGCCCGAGCCTGAGCCCGAGCCCGAGCCCGAGCCCGAGCCCGAGCTCGTGCCCGAGCCGGTGACCGCACCTGAGCCTGCGGCCGCGCCCGCGGCCGGGCCCGATCTGGTCAAGGCTCCGGCTCCGGCGTCGGCTCCGGCTCCGGCGGAGGCCGCCACGGCGGCGCCGGGTGCGGCCGAGCCGTGGGCGGGGGCGGACGTCCGCCCGGACGACGAGGACGACGACCTTTCCGTCGGCCTGCCCGCCACGGTCCTGGCTCCCGCCCTCTCGGGCTCGGACTTCGACGACACCCCGCCGCCGAGCACGCGCCCGGAGGCCAAGACCGAGCTCCTCCCGCAGGGCAGCGCCCTGCCGCGCACGTCGATCGCCCCGGCGATCGACGGCCTGGACGCGCCGGGGATGCCGCCGGTATCCGGTGCGCCGGGCCAGCCCGGCGTGCCGCCGGTGCCGGGTGCCGCGCCGGGGCAGGCCCCGGCCGCGCCGGTGTCGGGTGTTCCGGGTCAGCCGGGGATGCCGCCGGTTCCGGGCGTGCCCGCTCAGCCCGGCGTGCCGGGTGCGCAGGCGCCCGGGGCCCCCGGTCGGCCCGGCGTGCCGCCGGTGCCGGGTGCGCCGGTTCCGCCGGGGATGCCGCCGGCTTCCGCTGCCGGGCAGCCCGGTGCTCCGCAGACCCCGGGCTTCCCGGGCCGGCCCGGTGTCCCGCCCGTGCCCGCACAGGGTGTGCCGGGTGCGCCTGGTCAGCCGGGTGTGCCGCCGGCGCCGGGTGCCCCCGGCCGGCCGGGAATGCCTTCGGCCCCCGGT
>NZ_JAILXP010000256.1 GCF_020740895.1 Streptomyces sp. UNOB3_S3
CCCCTCGCCGCGCTCCTCACCGACTACGCGCTGAGCTATCTCCACTCCGCCGCGCTGCGCACCGCGGCGCGCGTCGGCGTGGCCGACCACCTCGCCGACGGCCCCCGCGGCGCGGGCGAGCTCGCCGCGCTGACCGGCACCTCCGAAGGGCATCTGCGCCGGATCCTGCGGCTGCTCGCCACCAGGGACGTCTTCCGCGAGGACGACAAGGGCGCCTTCCACCTCACGCCCATGGCCGAACGCCTGCGCTCCGACATCCCGTCGTCGTTACGCGAGGCCGTCCTCATGGCCACGGACGAGTCCTTCACACGGCCCGCCGGGCGGCTGGAGGACACCGTGCGCTCCGGACGCTCCGCCTTCGACGAGATCTACGGCGCCCCCTTCTTCGAGTACCTGTCCCGCGAGCCCGGCGCCGGTGAGGCGTTCGACCGGGGCATGGCGAACGTCTCCACCGGCGAGGACGACGCGGTGGCCGCCGCGTACGCCTTCCCCGCGAAGGGCACGGTCGTCGACGTCGGCGGCGGGCGCGGCGGGCTGCTCCGCCGGACGCTGGTGCGCAACCCGGGCCTCACGGGCGTCCTGTACGACCGGGACGCCGTGCTGCGCGGGCACTCGCTCGACGTACCCGACCTGGCCGGGCGCTGGGAGGTCCGGGCCGGTGACTTCTTCACCTCGGTCCCGTCCGGCGGCGACGTCTACCTCCTCAAGCGGATCCTCCACGACTGGCCCGACGAGGAGTGCGTCCGCATCCTGCGCGCATGCCGCGCCGGCATGGCGGCCGACAGCCGTCTCCTCGCCGTCGACGCCGTCATCCCGCAGGACAACAGCCCGCACCCCGGGAAGATCCTCGACGTGCTGATGATGACCACGCTGAACGGCCGGGAGCGCGGCGAGGAGGACTTCCGCCGGCTGTTCGCCGAGGCGGGGCTGCGGATGGTACGCGTCGTGCCGACCGGGGCGGCCGTGTCGATCGTCGAGGCGGCCGTGGCGACGGACTGACGTGAGGCGCCGGCCGGGCCCGTCGCGGGGCCCGGCTCACCGGCCGACCGGGCAGGCGGGGCAGGCGCGTGGCGCCTGCCCCGGGCCTCACAGCGCCTGCGGGAAGTCGAAGACGCGCCGCGGGTCGTACCGCCGCTTCAGCTCCGCCAGCCGGTCCGCCGCGTCCCCGTAGTAGGCCCTGCGCCAGTCCGTCAGGCCCGGGTCGGTGTAGTTCTGGTAGGCGGCGCCCGAGGCGTGGCGGCGCATCGCCGTGTGCGCCTCGTCCAGCCAGGCGGTCTGCGCCGTGCCAGGCCCGCCCGCCGCCCACGACGTCAGGTACTGGGCCAGCATGCGCGAGCGCCGGTGCACGAAGGCCGTGTCCAGCGGCCCGACGCGGTTGACCGCGCCGCCCAGCGCCGTCAGCTGCACCGAGGCACCGCCGCCCTTGACCCCGCGCCCGTAGCGCTCCAGCTGGTCGAGCAGCGTCCGGATGCCCGCGTCGTCGAGCGAGCGGTCGAAGAAGTCCGAGCGCGCCGCGTACGTCTCGCGCTCCAGCTGCCCGGAGGACTCACGGCCGGGCGTGGCCCCCGGGAGGTGACACTGCTCGGTGGACTTGTCGCCACAGCCGGCGTACGCGCGGACCGTGTCGAGGTAGGAGCGGCGGCGCAGACGGACGGTACCGACGCCGTCACGGCCGCCGCTCGCCTTGGCCACCTTGCCGATCAGCTCGTCGTACGCGTTCTCCAGGTCCCCGTAGGAGCCGATCGAGAACGCGGCGACGGATATCCGGGGGGTGCCGCCCGCCGCGGCCGACAGGTCGCAGGCGGACCAGATCTCGTCCGGCCGGTCCGGCCCCCACTCCTGCCACGCCCGCACGACGGCCGCGGCCTTGGACCAGGGGAAGGAGACATATCCGGTCACCCCCTCACCGACGGTACGGGTGCGGAAGCGGAGTTCGGTGACGACGCCGAAGTTGCCGTTGCCGGCACCGCGCAGGGCCCAGAAGAGGTCCGCGTCGCGGGTGGCGTCGCAGTCGAGGGTCCTGCCGTCGGCGGTGACAATGGTGGCGCCGGTGAGGTTGTCGCAGGTGAGACCGTAGGCACGGGAGAGGACGCCGTGTCCGCCGCCCAGGGTGAGCCCGGAGACCCCGACCGTGGGGCAGGAACCCGCCGGGATGGTCACGCCGTGCGCGGCCAGGCTCGTGCAGACGTCGATGAGCTTGGCTCCGGCGCCGATGACGGCACTGGACGCGGACGGCGTGCGGATGGTCTTCAGCTGTGAGACGTCGATGACGAGCCGGCCGTTGCCGCTGGACCAGCCCGCGTAGCTGTGACCGCCGTTGCGGATGGAAACGGGTATGGAGAAACGGCGGGCGAAGGCCAGGGCCTCGGTGATGTCCGGGGTGCCGGCGACGTAGGCGATCGCGGCCGGGCGCAGCACGTCGAAGCGCGTGTTGTAGAGCTGACGGGCGGCGGTGTAGTCGGCGTCGCCGGGCCGGACGAGACCACCGGCGAGGCCCTTGCCGAGGGCGGTCCAGTCGCTCTCCGCGACGCGGGCCGCCCTGGACGCGGCCCACGCGTCGCCGGCCCTCTTCGTGTCGGCCCGCGCCGCGCCGGTCGTCGCCGTGGCGCCCCAGGCGGCGGTCGCCGCCAGCCCCGTACCCGTCGCTGTCAGGAGTGTGCGCCTGCTGATGGCCATGCCGATCCCTGCCCCTTTGGTGCGTGTGCGTGAGCGTGAGCGCGTGTGCTGACGCGCGTTGCCGAGTCCCCGTTGATCAAACAGATGGGTCGGTGGGGGCAGGTGGTTCCGGCGGCGCGCGACTGATGGCGAAGAGCTGGCACCATGGGGGGATGCACGAACAGATCATCGCCGCGTGTGACGGCGCGTCGAAGGGCAACCCCGGTCCCGCCGCCTGGGCATGGGTCGTCGGTGACGCCACCGGCGAGGTACACCGCTGGCAGGCCGGACCGCTGGGCACCGCGACGAACAACGTCGCCGAACTCACCGCGCTCCAGGAGCTGTTGGAGTCCACCGACCCGGCCGTTCCCCTGCAGGTGCGGATGGACTCCCAGTACGCGATGAAGGCCGTGACGACATGGCTGCCCGGCTGGAAGAGAAAGGGCTGGAAGACGGCCGCCGGCACCCCGGTGGCCAACCAGGCGCTCGTGATGCGGATCGACGAGCTGCTGACCGGCCGCGCCGTCGAGTTCGTGTACGTACCGGCCCACCAGGTCGACGGCGACCCCCTCAACGCCGCCGCCGACGCGGCCGCGAGCCACACCGCCCGTATCCAGCGGGAGGCGGGTACCTCCTTCGGGTCCGCCCTGCCCGAACCGGAGGCCGGGGCCGTGGCCGGGCCCAAGGCCGGCGGCCGCGCCCGGAAGCCCTCCTCGGAGCCGGGGACGCGGCGCCCGTCGAGCGGCCGGACGAAGGGGTCGCTCAAGGCGAGGTTCCCCGGGCGCTGCCGCTGCGGCAAGCCGTACGCGAAGGGCGAGACGATCGCGAAGAACCCCGACGGCTGGGGACACGTCGCCTGCGCCACGACCGCGACCGGCTGACGGAGCCGTTTCCTCCCGACCGCACCGCCCCGATGCGCGAGCCGTACCCCCGTGCGGCTCGCACACCGGGGCGGCGTACGACCACCGCCCGCTCAGGACAAGACTCAGGAGCACGACTCAGAAGCACGACTCAGGACACGAGGGTCTGCTCCTCCAGCTCGGTCAGCTTTACGGTGCACAGACCGCCGCGCTCGGTCTTCACGTCCGTCACCTTGAGCTGGGTGCCCGGCGTGAGGATGAACTCCTCCTCGCCCGTGAACGCGGAGAAGTCCTGGATGCCCACGGCCCGGACGGGGCTCACCTCGAAGAGCGTCCGCTTGCCGCGGCTCCCGAGGAACGCCCGTGCCACGCCGAGCTTGGACGTGCACGAGGAGACACCCCACCAGGTGACGGTCCGGCCGACCGGGTACTGCGCCCGCAGGTCCAGCGACACTCCTCGCCACAGCGGTTCCGTGCGGGCGGGAAGCCCCGACACCGCAGAGAACAGCAGCCGCAGATACGGCAGGTACGGGACGAGCCTGCTCCGGTCCGGGGCGCGCAGAATGGCGTTGATCTCCCGGTAGAACGCGGACTCGCAGGTGTAGAGGTAGAGCGCGGCGATCGCGTCGGCGGACAGGCCGCCGGCGCCGGCCGCCTCGTCCGCCCGCCGCTTGCCGAAGTCGTGCGACAGACCGACATGACGGTCGAGACCGGACAGCAGCCCGGCGACCGGGGCGACGGCGTCACGGAACTCCATGAGCGGGGTGTCGAACACACCGGTGATCGCGGGGAGGGCCAGGCCCTCGTCCTTGACCCCGGCGAGCCGCTCCAGATACAGCTGGTGCAGCTCCATGGTGGACGCGATGAACGCGCCCATGCGCTCGGCGACACCGTCGTCCGCCCCGCCGGTCCCCGTCGCGGCCTCGCCCCACCCCTTGCTCGGCAGCCAGTCGATCTCATCCATGCCCAGCGAGGCGAGGGCGTCGTTCACCACACCGAAGTGGTCGCCCTCGCAGAAGATGTCGCCCTGCGCCGCGGGATTGGCGTGGTCGATGTGCCGGACCTCGACCTCGGGGTACTTCTCCTGGAGCCGGAGGACGATCTTCTTCAGGTTGCGCGCGTGAGCACCCCACCACGCGAAGACGACACCGCGGTCCTCCTCGTCGGCGTTCTGCTTGGCCTTGAGGATCTCCTCGACGATCCGCTCGGCGACCGGACGCCAGAACACGGTGTGCCGGTCGGGCCCCCTCGACCCGTCACTGCCGGCGGTGAGCGCCGCGTTCAGCAACAGCACACCCTGGGTGAGCATCGCCTGGAACCACTCCGGCGGCTGGACGGTGTCCTGTTCCTTCAGAAGCGCGCGGACGTCGGCGATCGGGGTCTTCTTGGGTATGCCGTGCTTCCACATCGCCGCCGCCTTGATGATGCAGCGAATGCTGACGACCCGTCCGAACTGACTGTCCTTCCAGTCGTGGAAGGTGTTGTCGAACATGGCGATGCCGGTTGCGCTCTCCGGCCGCGGGTAGGGGTTCTGGCCGAAGACGACGACCTTCCACTTGTGCGGCGGATGGGGCTTGAGCGCCTGGAAGGTCAGCTCACGGACGGGCACGACCTCCGGGCCGCGGCCCGGGCCGATGAACGCGGCCGCGTCCGGCTGCGCCTCGATCGCCGGCTTCAGCAGCGGAAGCCACGGCTCACCGCCGCCTTCGAAGAGCTCGGCGAGGGCCAGCGGGTCGTTCGGGTCGTTCGGGTCGGGCGTGGCGGGGGAGTGGGCGTCGCTCATGGTGCTGGGACTCCGGTGTTCGCGGGAGTCCGTCGAATGGCAGGCGGACCCCACAGCTGTGCGGGACCTCACTGTTATACCGAGGGGGTCCGACAACGGCGCCGGAGGCGGAACGGCCTTGTCAGTGGGGCGCGGTAGCGTCGTGAACGACCGAGGCCCGCATCACCGAGGGCCGTATCCCGATCGGAGTGGAGCATGAGCATGGACCGTACGCAGTCGCCGCTGAAGGTGGTGCTGACCGACGTCAACGCGTCGGTGGTGGAGGCGTGGCGGGCGGCGTTCGCCGACACCCCCGGGATCGAGATCCGCAAGGGCTCGATCCTGGACGAGAAGGTCGATGCCTGGGTGACTCCGACGAACTCCCGGGGCCGGATGGACGGCGGGGTCGACGCGGCCATCAAGCGGCACCTCGGCGCGGGCATCCAGCTGCGCGTGCAGCGGGCGATCCGCGACCAGTTCGGGGGAAGGCTGCCGGTGGGAAGCGCGGTGTGCGTCCCGTCCGGGGCGGTCGTCCCGAAGTTCCTGATCTCGACGCCGACGATGGAGGAGTCCGCGCAGAACGTGAGCGAGACCCTGAACGTGGCCCTGGCGTGCGCCGCCGCGTTCCAGGCGATACACCGGCAGAACAAGGCGGCGCCGGGCAGCATCGGGTCCGTGGCGCTGGTCGGCATGGGGGCCCGGACGGGCCGGGTCCCGGCCCGGGTGTGCGCGAACCTGATGTGGTCGGGCCACACGCTGTTCCACGACTACGAATTCGAGGACTACGACGACCTGCGCGGCACGATCGTCGCGCAGCTCGACGACATCGAGAACGCCCCCGCCGAGGAGCGCGTACGCATCACGCCGCCGGCCCGGAGCCCCCGCTCCCGTAGCTGACCGCTGGCCCCGGCGTCTCAGCCCCGCAGGGCGAACGCTTCCGCGATGTCGTCGTGCCCGGCTCCGGCTGCCAGCAGCAGCCGGAGCAGCACCCGGGCCTTGTACGGGTCGAGGAAGCCGCCGTCGATCAGCCCGCGCCGCCGCAGGTCCGTCTCCGAGCCGGGCGCGCTGTAGGTGTGCCGCAGGACCGGGCCGCTCCCGGTGCGCGAGGTCAGCACGACCGGCATGTGCTCGGTCAGGGCGCCGAGCCGGGGCGCGAGCGCGCCCGGTACGTGACCGACGCCGAACCCGGCGACGACCAGGCCCCTGTGCGTGGCCTCCAGCCCCTGGAGCCGCACGCCGTCGTCGTCCAGGGTGACCACGTGCAGGGCGACGCGGGCGTCCTCGAGCCGCTCCCGGCCGAATCCGGCCGGCAGCGGCTCGTACCGGGGCGGGGTGAGGAGCATCCGCACCCTGCCCTCGACGACGTGCCCGAGCGGGCCGGTGTCCGGCGAGGCGAAGGTCGCGGTGCTCGTGCTGTGCGTCTTGCGCACCCACCGCGCCGCGTGCACCTCGTCGTTGAGGACGACCAGCGCTCCCGTACCGCGCGCCTCACGGGCCGTGGCGACGCGCACGGCGGCGAGGACGTTGGCCGGCCCGTCCGCCCCCGCCATGGCCGGCTGCCGCATCGCACCGGTCAGCACGAACGGCGCCTCGTGCGGCCACACCAGGTCGGCCAGGAAGGCCGTCTCCTCCAGGGTGTCGGTGCCCTGTGTGACGACGACGCCGTCCGCACCCCCGGCCACGGCCCGCGAGGCGACGGCGACGACGTCCAGGACCTGCGCGAACGTGAGGCTGCCACCGGGCACGGCCTGCACGTCCCGCACGTCCAGGGGGACCCCCAGCTCCGCCAGGCCGGGTACGGCCGCGGTGATCTCGGCCCCGCTGAGCCGCTCTCCCCGCCCACGTCCCGGCACCGAGATCGTGCCCCCGAGTGCCAGCACTACGACGCCCAACGCCTGCCCCCTCGTCCCGCCCCACCGCCGGGCGGAGACCCGCCGGGCGTCCCCCAAACTACATCCGGGTCGCGCTCGAGGGGATGACCGCGCGGCGAGCCGTGCCGGGGGTTAGCCCCACCCGAGGCCGGGAGGGTAGCGGGATCGTGGCGGGCTGCCGCGTCCGGAAGTGTGGGGCCCGGCGCGAAGCGCTGGATTTCCGACGATTCCCCAGGAGTTGGCTCATGAGCGAGCAGCAGGCATGGCACACGTCGCGTTCTTCCCGGCGGCGGGGTGGTGCCGGCCGGCGCAGAGTGGCGTCGGCCGCGGTCGCGCTGGCGGCCGGCGTCATGACGGTGGGTGCCCTGGCACCGGCCTCGGCATCCGCCGCCACCGGACCGGACACCGTCCAGCAGCGCCTCGACGCGCTGGTGAAGGCCGACGGCCTGCCCGCCGCGCTGGCGAGCGTCAAGGACCGTGACGGCCGCACCCGGCACTACACCGCCGGGGTCGGCGACCTGGCCACCGGAGCGAAGGTGCCGGTGGACGGGCAGGTGCGGATCGGCAGCAACACCAAGACGTTCACCGCCGTGATCGTGCTGCAACTCGTCGCCGAAGGAAAGGTCGGCCTCGACGAGCCGGTCGACACCTACCTCCCGGGCCTCGTACGCGGAGAGGACATCGACGGGCGCCGCATCACCGTCCGTCAGCTCCTCCAGCAGACCAGCGGACTCCCCAACTACACCAAGTACGACCTTCAGCCCCGGTACTACGAACCCCGCGACCTCCTCGACATCGCCCTCCAGCACAAGGCCGACTTCGCCCCCGGGACGAAGTGGGCGTACAGCAACACGAACTACCTGCTCGCCGGCCTGATCATCCAGAAGGTCACCGGCCACACCCTCGGAACCGAGATGGACCGGCGTATCGTCAAACCCCTCGGCCTGCGCCACACCTACCTCCCCGCCCCCGGCGACGCGACCATCCGGGAACCCCACCCCAAGGGTTACTACCGGGACTCGGCGGACGGACCACTGCGCGACGTCACGGAAACGGAACCCTCCTGGGCCTGGGCGGCAGGCGGGATGATCTCCACCAACTCCGACCTCAACCGGTTCTTCACCGCGCTCCTGGCCGGCCGCCTCCTTCCGGACGCCCAGCTCGCGCAGATGCGCACCACCGTTCCCGCCGACGACCTCTTCGGCCCCGGCGGCCGCTACGGGCTGGGGATCGTGAGCAGGCCGCTGTCGTGCGGCGGTGTCTACTGGGGCCACGGCGGTGACCTCCCGGGTTACGAGACCCGGGGCGGCGTCACCGAGACCGGTCGCGCCGCGAACGTCGCGGTGACCGGCAAACCGTCCGACGAGCCGGCCATGAAGCGCGTGGAGAAGGTCGTGGACGTGGCCCTGTGCCGGTGAACCGGACCCGGCGCGGGCGGGGCCGGTCCGGCTGCTAGAGTGCACACGTTGGCCTTCGGCGCCCCAATCGGTGTGCTCGGAGGCTTTTTTCATGCCTTCCGACACCTCCACCTCCACCTCCAGCACGCCCCCTCCCACCACCGGCTATCGCGCGCTCCTGCGCAACCGTGAGTTCGCCGGCCTGTACGCCGGCCTCACACTGACGGTCGCCGCGAGCACCTTGTCGGGCTTCGCGCTCGGCACCCTCGTCAACCGCCAGACCCGATCCCCGTTCCTGACGGCCGTGAGCATGTACGGCGCCACGTTCGCCACGGTGCTCGGCGCGCTGACACTGATGTCGGTCGCGGACGGCAGCCGCCCCCGCCGGACCCTCCTCTCCCTCCAGTGCGTCTCGCTGGCGGGTGCCGCCGCCCAGGCGGTTCCGGGGCTGCCGCTCGCCGCCCGGTTCGGGTTGCTGGCGGTGGTGGGTTTCTTCCAGTCACTGGAGACCGGCACGCGGATGGGACTGCTCGCCGAAGTGATACCGGACTCCGCGTACGCGCCGGCACGTTCGCTGATGAACATCACCTCGGGTGGCATGGCGGTCCTCGGCTACGCCGTCGGCGCCATGTTGCTGCGGCATTTGAGCCCGCGAGAAGTGTTCCTCGTCGCCACAGGCCTGACCGGGGCCGGATCGGTCGTCGTCGCGGCGACCGTCCGGGAACGCTCGATCCGTCCGACCCGCCGCCCCGGACTGCGGCAGACCTGGACAGCGAACATCGCGCTCTTCTCCCACTCCGGCCGGCGGGCAGTGCTGTTGAACCTGTGGGTCCCCAACGGCCTGATCGTCGGCTGCGAGGCGCTGTTCATCTCCTACGACCCGGATCTCGCGAGCGTCCTCCTGGCCGCCGGATCGGCCGGCATGCTCCTCGGGGACCTGACCGTCGGGAGGCTGCTCACCGCCGACCGGCGACGCCGCTGCGCGTTCGCCCTGCGGTTGCTGCTCGCCGTCCCGTACCTGCTGTTCGCCGTCCATCCACCCGTGCCGGTGGTGACGGCCGCGGTGTTCGTCGCCGGCGCCGGGTTCGCCGCCACTCTGCCGCTCCAGGAGCAGCTCCTCGCGTCGACCCCCGACCCGGTCCGCGGCCAGGTCCAGGGCGTCGAGTCCGCCGGCCGGATGACGTGGCAGGGCATCGGAGCCGCGATCGCCGGCGGTGTCGCCCAGTACGTCACGCCCGGCACCGCGATCACCGCTCTGGCCGCGACCTCCATCGCCGTCACGGTCCTCTCCCGCCCCTTCGTGGCCCGCGCCCGAACCGTCCGCTACTTCGGCTCCCCGCACACGTAGGCGTTCGTGTCGATGAAGATGCTTTCCATCCCGTACGGGCAGGCGGTCGTCGAGGCGAGCGCGCCGACCGGCGTGGTGCGTACCTGGTACTTGTCGGCACCGGACCAGCACGGCACCTTCACCCAGCCCTGTTTGTCGCGGTGGACGCAGTCGCCGACCTTGGCCGACGTCGCGGAGCCGTGGAGGTAGCGGCTGACCCAGCCGGAGAAGCCCGGGTTGAAGGCGTACAGGAGGAGGGCGACGGCCAGTGCGGCGGCCGCGTAGCCCCAGTTCCGGGCGGTGGACGGGTCCGGTGGAGGAGCCGGCGGGGTTTGCGGTTCCGGGCGGTTGGCGTTCGGGCTCGCGGGCCGCGTGGGCTGTGCGGGCCGCGTGGGCCGGGGTGTTGTGGGCGGCTGCCGTTTTTTGGGCCGCTGCACTATCCCGTCGCCGCTCAGGGACAGCTCGCCGCCCTCCCCACGGACGGTCAGGTGCACGGGGTGGTGCGGTTCGAGCCGCAGCACGCGGGACACGACGCCCGACGTCCCGGCGTTCACCCGTAATGTGCGGGCGGACGTGGCTTCGGTCTCGAAATTGGTGGTCCGGCCGTCGGCGACCCAGCCGAGGTGGTCCACGCCGAGGTAGAGGTGGACCGCGTCCCCGCACCGGTTGGTCACCGTGAGCGTCACCTTGCCGGGGGTGGGGGTGGG
>NZ_JAILXP010000257.1 GCF_020740895.1 Streptomyces sp. UNOB3_S3
AATCCCAACGGCCCCACCCTGTTCTTCAAGTCCAGCGCATGGTTGACGTTCGTCCATGACCTGAAGGCCGGGCTCATCCGACCTCAGAACGTGCAGTGACGCAGCGTCCGACCCGAAGTCGCCCACATCCAACGGCACTACGCCCACCCACCCCGCCGCCACCCTCTGCCATACTCATGCACCCTGAAGCTAATTCGTACACGCAGACACCGGTGGGGACATGAGCGCGAGCGAGGCCGTCTACAACAAGACCGACGAGACCTACGAGAAGCTGGTCGCCCTGCTCGACGAACGCGGCGCCGCCTATCGGGTGATCGAGCACGAGGCCGAGGGCGGGACCGAGGCCGTGAGCCGGTTGCGGGGGCATTCGCCGGCGCAGGCCGCCAAGTGCATCGTCGTCATGGTGAAGCTGGGCAAGAAGGAGAAGCGGTACGTGCTCGCCGTCGTGTCCGGCGACAAGCGCGTCGACCTCGCCGCCATCAAGGGGCTGCTCGGCGGGAGTTACGCCGGGTTCGCCTCGCAGGACGTCGC
This sequence comes from Streptomyces sp. UNOB3_S3, assembly GCF_020740895.1. Lineage (GTDB taxonomy): Bacteria > Actinomycetota > Actinomycetes > Streptomycetales > Streptomycetaceae > Streptomyces. The sequence continues at coordinate 532 of NZ_JAILXP010000257.1, forward strand.
CGAGCGGCTCTCGCAGTGCGTGAGCGGGACGATCCTGCCGTTCTCCTTCGACCCGGAGCTGGAGCTGATCGTCGACCCGGGGCTGCTCGAGCACCCCGAGTTCTTCTTCAACGCCGCTCGTCTCGACCGCTCGCTCGCCCTCTCCACCAGCGATTACCTCACGATCGCGGAGCCTCGGGTCGAGGAAATCGCTGCCGCTGCCGCTTGATACGCGCTGATACGCCGGCAGGCCGATACGCCGAGGGCGCCCGGGCCGGTCCCTGATCCGGGATCGGTCCGGGCGCCCTCACCACGAGGGGGCGGCGCCTACGCCGCGCCCACCACGTCCTTCTCCTCCGCGAAGTGGCACGCCGACTCGTGCGCGGCCGGCGTGGACTTGCCCGCGAAGACCTCCGGCACCGCCAGCAGCGGCACCTCCTCCGCGCACTTGTCCTGCGCCTTCCAGCAGCGGGTGCGGAAGCGGCAGCCCGACGGCGGGTTGGCCGGGGACGGGACGTCGCCCGTCAGGATGATCCGCTCGCGGCGCTCGCGCGCCTCCGGGTCCGGGACCGGGACGGCGGAGAGGAGGGCCTGGGTGTAGGGGTGGGTCGGGTGGTCGTAGATCTCGGCGTCCGTGCCGATCTCCGCCATCTTGCCCAGGTACATCACGCCCACGCGGTCCGAGATGTGCCGGACGATCGACAGGTCGTGGGCGATGAAGATGTAGGAGAGGTTGAACTCGTCCTGGAGCTTCTCCATCAGATTGATGACCTGTGCCTGCACCGAGACGTCCAGCGCCGAGACGGGCTCGTCGCAGATGATGATCTCGGGGTTGAGGGCCAGGCCGCGCGCGATGCCGATGCGCTGCCGCTGGCCGCCCGAGAACTGGTGCGGATAGCGGTTGATGTACTCGGGGTTGAGGCCCACGACGTCCAGGAGCTCCTGGACCCGCTTGCGGCGGTCGCCCTTGGGGGCCACCTCCGGGTGGATCTCGAAGGGCTCCCCGATGATGTCGCCCACCGTCATCCGGGGGTTGAGCGAGGTGTACGGGTCCTGGAAGACCATCTGGATGTTGCGGCGGACGGCCTTGAGCGCGCGCCCGGACAGCTTGGTGATGTCCTGGCCCTTGTAGAAGACCTCGCCGGAGGTGGCCGTCTCCAGGGTCATCAGCAGCTTGGCGACGGTGGACTTGCCACAGCCGGACTCGCCGACGATGCCGAGGGTCTCGCCCTGGTAGAGGTCGAAGGAGACGCCGTCCACGGCCTTGACCGCGCCGACCTGCTTCTTGAAGAGGATGCCCTGGGTCAGCGGGAAGTGCTTGACCAGGTTGCGCACCTGGAGGATCGGCTCGCCGCGCTCGACGGGGGCGTCGAGGACGGCCTCGACCTCCTGGGTCGTCGACGCGTCGCTGACGTGCACCTCGGAGACGTTCGGCGTCGCGACCTCGACCTCGTCCTTCTTACCGGTCTCAGCCATGGATCGTCTCCTTCCAGAAGTGGCACGCGCTGCCGCGGCCGGCGAGCTCCGCGCCGTCCCGCTCGGTCACCTGGTGGAGGACCGGAATGTCCGTGCGGCAGGCGTCCTGCGCCATGGGGCAGCGCGGGTTGAACGCGCAACCGGCGGGGATGCGCAGCAGGTTGGGCGGGAGGCCCTTGATCGCGTAGAGCTCCTGGCCCTTCTGGTCCAGGCGCGGGATGGAGTCGAGCAGGCCCCTGGTGTACGGGTGGGCCGGGCGCTTGTAGAGCTCGTGGACCGGCGCGGTCTCGACGATGCGGCCCGCGTACATCACCGCGATCTTGTCGGCGACGTCCGCGACGACACCGAGGTCATGGGTGATCAGGATCAGGCCCATGTTGAATTCCTGCTGGAGCTCGGCCAGCAGGTCCATCACCTGCGCCTGGACGGTCACGTCCAGGGCGGTGGTCGGCTCGTCGGCGATGATCAGGTCCGGCTCCAGGGCCAGCGCCATCGCGATCATGATGCGCTGACGCATACCGCCCGAGAACTGGTGGGGGTAGTCGTCGACGCGCTGCTTGGCGGCCGGGATGCGGACCCGGTCCATCAGCTCGATGGCCTTGGCCTTGGCCTCCTTCTTGGAGAGGCCCTGGTGCACCCGGTACATCTCGCCGAGCTGGTAGCCGACGCTGAGGACGGGGTTCAGCGAGGACAGGGCGTCCTGGAAGATCATGGCGATCTTCCGGCCGCGGATCTTCCGCCGCTCGTCGGCGGACATGGCGAGCATGTCCTGGCCGCGGAAGAGGATCTGGCCCTGCGGGATCTTCCCGGGGGGCATGTCGAGGATGCCCATGATGGCCTGCGCGGTCACGGACTTGCCGGAACCGGACTCGCCGAGCACGGCGAGGGTCTCACCGGCGTCGACGGTGTAGTTGACGCCGTTGACGGCCTTGGCGACGCCCTCACGGGTGTGGAACTCCACATGGAGGTCGCGCACTTCGAGCAGCGGGACGTTCTTGTCGCCGTCGGCCGCCGGCTCGGGGGCGTTCGCGGTCTTCTCGGTCGCAGTGGTCACGTACGCCTCCCTCAGCGCAGCTTGGGGTCGAGGGCGTCGCGCACCGCGTCGCCGAGCATGATGAACGCGAGCACGGTGATGCAGAGCATGCCGGCGGGAAAGAACATCACATGCGGGTTGTCCCGGATGGAGTCCTTGGCGTCCGAGATGTCGATGCCCCACGAGATCGTCGGCTCGGAGAGACCGAGGCCGAGGTACGACAGCGTGGCCTCGGCCGCGATGTAGCCGCCGAGGGCGATCGTGGCGACGACGATGACGGGCGCGATGGCGTTCGGCAGGATGTGCCGGAACATGATGCGCCCGGTGCCCGCGCCCAGCGCCCGGGCGGCCGTCACATAGTCGGACTGCTTGGTGGTGATCACCGAACCGCGCATCACCCGGGCGATCTGGGTCCAGCCCAGGAAGGCCATGGCGGCGGCCACGACCCACACCTTCCGGTCGGAGAAGCTCACCAGGATGACCATCGAGCCGAGGAAGAAGGGGATGCCGAAGAAGATGTCGGTGAGGCGGGAGAGCAGCGAGTCGACCCAGCCACCGTAGTAGCCGGCGATCATGCCGACCAGGCCGCCCAGGACCGTCACGGCGATGGTGACGAGCACACCGACGCTGATCGAGGCGCGGGCGCCGTAGACGACACGCGCGTAGATGCTGCGGCCCTGCTTGTCGTAGCCGAACCAGTCGGCCGAGAAGACATCACCGTACGACGGCTTGGTGAGGAAGTGGTGCGTGAGGTCGCCGTTGCGCGGGTTGGTGCTGGTGAACAGCGACGGCCAGACGGCCATCACCAGCAGCAGCACGATCAGCAGCGCGGAGATCACGAAGAACGGGTTGCGGCGCAGGTCGCGCCAGGCGTCGCTCCAGAGGCTGCGGGGCTTGCCGACGGCCGCGGGGGCGGCAGCTACGGCCGTCCCGTTCCCGGCGGTCTCGGTCGCCGCCGTGCCGGAGGTCTTGGTCACGTCAGGCATACCGGATCCTCGGGTCCAGGACCGCGTAGAGCAGGTCGACGATCAGGCTGGTGAACAGGAAGACGAGGACCAGGACGGTGACGATCCCGACGGTGGTCGTGCCCTCGCCCTGGTTGACGGCCCGGTAGAGCTGCTGGCCGACGCCCTGGACGTTGAAGATGCCCTCGGTGACGATCGCGCCGCCCATCAGGGCGCCGATGTCGGTGCCGAGGAAGGTGACCACGGGGATCAGCGAGTTGCGCAGCAGGTGGACGCCGACGATCCGGCGCCGGGGCAGGCCCTTGGCGAGCGCGGTGCGCATGTAGTCGGAGCGCAGGTTCTCGCTGATGGTGGTGCGGGTCAGCCGGGCGACGTACGCCAGCGACAGCGAGCCGAGCACGGCGCCCGGCAGGATCAGCTCGGTGATGTCCTCGGAGTTCCTGACGTTGGGGGTCACCCAGCCGAGCTGGACGCCGAAGACGGTCTGGAAGATGTAGCCGAGGACGAAGACCGGGACCGAGATCACCAGCAGGGTGAAGACCAGGACGGCGGTGTCCAGCGCCTTGCCGGCCTTGAGGCCCGCGAAGACGCCGAGGGTGATGCCGAGGACGACCTCGATGACGAACGCGACGACCGCCAGCCGGATGGTGACCGGGAAGGCCTCGCCCATCACGTCGGAGACCTGCCGGCCGCCGAAGGTCTCACCGAAATTGCCCTGGAACAGATCGGTCATGTAGTTCCAGTACTGGTGCCACAGCGGCAGGTCGAAGCCGTACTTGTGGCGCAGCGCCTCGACCTGGGCCGGGTCGGGCACCTTGTCGCCCCACAGCGCCTTGATCGGGTCGCCGGGGAGCCAGTGCACCATCAGGAAAATCAGTAGCGTGGTCCCGATGAACACCGGGATCATCTGGAGCAGTCGCCGCGCGACGTAACGCCCCATCATGCCTCCAAGTCAGTCGCAGCCCGCGACGCCGGACAGCCTGACTTCCCTTGCGTGTGGGGGGAATTGCGGTGCCGGGGATGTGCGGGAGCGCCGGTGCCGCCGACGGGTCGGCGGCACCGGCCTTGCGGGTGTACGAGTACCTGGGCGTCGCCGCCCTTGGGGTTACTTCTGCTTGACCTGGATGGCCCAGAAGAGGGGCTCGCCGTCCTGGCCGTACTTGATCTTGTCGTACACCTTGGTGGACTGGCCGGAGTTCACGGCGTAGTACCACAGCGGGATGACGGGAAGCTTCTTGGTCAGGGCCTTCTCGGCCTCCTGGTAGAGCTTCACCGACTCGTCCAGGGAGTTGACGTTGTCCGCCTTGGCGGCGAGCTCGTCGAACTCCTTGTTCTCGTAACCACCCTGGTTGCCGTCGGCCTTGGAGCCGTAGAGGTCACGCAGGAAGTTGGCGTTGACGGGGTAGTCGAGGTTCCAGCCCGACCGGTACAGCGACTTGACCTGCTTCTTCTCGCGGGTGTCGAGGTCGGCCTTGAAGTTCGGCTTGGAGTCGCCGACGCAGTCCACACCGGTGTTGGTGCGGATGCTGTTGCAGACCGCGTCGACCCACGGCTTGTGGTTCAGGTCGGCGTTGTACTGGATGAAGATCTTGTTGCCCGGGACGCCGCCGCCCTCCTTGATGAGCTGCTTGGCCTTCTCCGGGTTGAAGGTGCAGGCCTCGCCGCAGGAGTTGGCCTGGTAGCCCAGCACGCCCTTGGCGACGAAGCTGTTGGCCGGGACGCGGGTGCCGTGGAGGGTGTTCTTGGTGATGGTCTCGCGGTCGACCGCCATCGACAGGCCCTGGACGACCTTGTTGTCGATGCTCTTCCACTGGTCGGAGTAGTACGCGATGGCGACGTCCTGGATCGCCGAGTACTCCACCGTGGCCGCGCGGTCGCCGAGGTCCTGCTTGTAGCTGGTCAGCGAGGTGTCCGGGATCTGCTCGACCCAGTCGAGGTTGTCCGAACGGAGGTCGTTGTAGGCGGCGTCGGCGGTGGTGTAGTTCTTGAAGGTGATGCCGCCGTTCTTGGCCTTGTTCGGGCCCGTGTAGCCGTCCCACTTCTTCACAACGATCTTGTCGTTGTGCGCCCAGGAGTCGAACTGGTAGGGGCCGTTGCCGACCGGCTTCTCACCGAAGCCCTTGGGGTCCTTGAAGAAGGCCTGGGGCAGCGGCGCCCAGACGATGTACCCCAGCTTGTAGTTGAAGTACGGGACCTTGTTCTTGAGGGTGACCGTGAACTCGTTGTCGCTGACGACCTTCAGGCCCGACATCTTGTCCGACTTGGGCTCCGCACCCTTCTCCGCCGGGTGGACGTCGTCGAAGCCCTCGATGTCGCTGAACCAGTTCGAGTTGATCTGGTTGTTCTTGGTGTTGGCCGACCAGTTCCAGGAGTCCACGTAGGACTGCGCGGTCACGGTCTCGCCGTTGTGGAACTTCCAGCCCGGCTTGAGCTTGACCGTCCAGTGCTGGGCGTCCGAGGACGTCACCGACTCGGCGTTGACGTTCACGATCTTGGCAGTGCCCGATTCGTACGTCACCAGCGTCGAGAACAGGGTGTTCAGCACCCGGTGACCCTGGCTCTCCTTGGCATTCGCCGGCTGGAGCGGGTTCTGCGGCTCGTTGGTCTGAACGGTGATCGTCCCGTTGGAGTCGACCTTTCCGTCCGTCAGACCGCCACCGCTGTCGCTCTTGTCACCGCCACAAGCCGTCGCGGCCATGGCCACGACTATCGCGCACGTGACCCACTTGGCGCTCCTGGCACCGCGCATGGGTTTGCCTCCTCAAGAGTCCACTTTTCGCTACAAGTGAGGCGCCGGTCCCCCGCTGACACCCCTGACAGCGGAAGACGGAACCGGCACCTCGAGTGTGCTCGTGAGTCGGCGCTCCCCACAGCGCGTGACCCATTGACCCGAGCTCAGTGAACCCAACTATTGAGTACGACCGCCCTTTAAACCACACTTACAGGGTCTCGCTTTGGTCACATCGATCTTCGCCGACATCGGTAAATCCGGACAAAGCAACCACAGACAGACACGTCTGAAACGGACTGTTAACACAACATCCGGACTCGAGGGACCGACTTCCGGACAACCTCCGGGTGGGGGCGGTCCGTCCTCAGTACACGCCGTAGTCGCGCCCCGCCCGCATCCGGAACCATTCCGGCCCGACGTACGCGTCCACGGTCCACTCCAGTTGCCCCGCCCCGAGGGCCTCGCGGGCCAGCAGCGGCAGCCGTCCGGCGATCCCCGGCCGGACGCCCATCAGGCGCGGCCCGTCCGGGGTGCGGCGGAAGACGGAGTGCGCCGGGCCGGTGCGTAATCGGAGGGCGTCGAGGGCGGCGAGGGCGGCGGCCACGAGCCGGTCCTGTTCGTCCCCCCGCCGGGGGAGCAGCGTCACGTCGCCCGCCGGGTCCCAGACATCGGCGCCCGGGGGGCCCGGCGCCCGCCAGATGTCGCAGATGTGATGCAGCCCGTCCAGGCTCACCGTATTGACGTGAAAGGTGCCCTCGATCGGGTCTTCCCCCGGTAGCGCACCGGCCGCGCGGGCCTCGCTCAGCCCGGTGCCGTTACCCGGCAGGCCGAGGCCCTCGGCGAGGAGGTCCGCGAGCCCCGCCCCGCTCGGGGCGCCGGCCAGCACGGCGACCGGGCGGTGCGCGGCGACGGCCTGGAGGAGCTCCCCGGCCCCGAGGAGCTCCTCGCGGATGTGCAGCAGCGCGTAGCCGCGCTCCCGGAGGAGCGGGCCGAGGTGGCGGGCGGTGCCATACGCGTCGACGACGGCGACGACGGGAATCCGGGACATCTCGGCCTCCTCCACCCGGGCCTACTCCCCGCCGACCCGGACGATCATCTTTCCGGTGTTCTCCCCGCGCAGCATGCCGAGGAACGCGTCGACGACACGGTCGAAGCCGTCGGCCACCGTCTCGTCCGGCACCAGCCGCCCCGAGCGGATATGGGGTATCAGCGCCTCCTCCATCTCCTCCTGCACATGGGCATACTCACGGACCAGGAAGCCCTCCAGGCGAAGGCTCTTGCCGACCACCTCGTAGAGGTTGCGCGGCGCGGCCGGGGGGTGCTCGGGGTCGTTGTACGTGGAGACCGCGCCGCACCACACGATGCGCCCGTGGGGGCGGACGGTGTCGATGGCCGCCTCCAGGTGGTCGCCGCCGACGTTCTCCAGGCAGGCGTCCACGCCGTCGGGTGCCGCCTGGCGCAGCAGCGCGGTGACCGGCCCGTCGTGGTAGTCGAAGGCGGCGTCGAAGCCCAGGTCCTCGACGAGGTGCCGCACCTTGGCGGCGGACCCGGCGCTGCCGATCACCCGCCCGGCGCCCAGGATGCGGGCGAGCTGCCCGGCGGCGGTGCCGACGCCGCCCGCGGCGGCGGAGACGAACAGGGACTCGCCCTCCTGGAGCCGGGCGATCCGGGTGAGCGCCACATAGGCGCTGAGCCCGGTGCCGCCCAGCACGCTGAGGTAGGCGCTGAGGGGGACGCCCCCGGCCTGCCGGATCACCCGGACCTCGTCGGCGGTGACCAGCGCGTGGGTGCGCCAGCCCTGCCGGTGGAAGACCAGGTCCCCGACGGCCAGCCGGGGGTCCTCGGAGGCGAGGACGCGTCCGACGGACCGGCCCTCCAGGGGGGCGTTCAGCTCCCAGACCCCGTTCATGCACTCGCGCATATAGGGGTCGACGGACAGATAGAGGTTCTCGACGAGGGCCTGGCCCGCCGCCGGGTCGGGCAGGGTGCCCGTCACGAAGGCGAAGTCGTCGGCCGCGGGCATCCCCTCGGGCTGGGCGACCTGGTGTACGGCGTGGAATGCGGTGGGCATGCTGCTGGGTCCTTAGAAACGACGTCGGAAACGACGTCTTAACGACGGGTGGTGGCGGCCGGGGTGATGCCGGCGAGGATGGGCTCCCCGCCCACGGGGTTGACGACCACGCCGCTGACGTCCGGCGAGTGGAGCGTGGATCCCCGGACGTACCAGACGGGCATGGCCGGCATGTCCTCGGCCACCAGGTCCTCGGCCTTCTGGTAGAAGGCGATGGCCTCGTCCTGGTTCGCCGCCCGGTTCCCCTGGGCGACGAGTTCGTCGAAGCGGGGGTCGGTCCAGCCGGTGACGGCGGTCGAACCGTTCTTGCCGTAGAGCGGGTTGAGGAAATTCTCCATGCTCGGGTAGTCGGAGTTCCAGCCGCTGCGGAACATCCCGGTCATGGTGTTGGTGTGGATCTTGTCCACGTACTGCGAGTACGGCAGATCGGCCTTGACCTCGTAGTCGATGCCCAGGTTCTTCTTGAGCTGCTCACCGAGCGCGGCCATCCACACCTGGTGATCGGCGCCGGAGTTGGTCCACAGCTCCAGCTTGCCGCCCTGCCAGCCGCCCGCCTCCGCCAGCAGCTTCCGGGCCCGCTCGGGGTCGTAGGCGCAGTAGCCGCAGGAGTTCCGGGCGCCGGGGAAGACCGGGGAGACGAAGCCCTCGGCCGGCACGTGCGCGCCGGCGTAGAGGGTGTCGACGAGCGCCTTGCGGTCGACGGCCATGGACAGCGCCTGGCGCACCCGCTTGTCCTTGAAGCGCGCGTCGTAGGTGGGGAAGGCGATCCGCTGGAGGGAGGCCATGGGCACCTCGATGAGGGTGTCCTTGTGCTTCTGGCGGGCGTCGCGCAGCTTGTCGCCGGGCAGCAGCTTGCGGACCACGTCGAGCTCGCCGCGCTCCAGGGCGTCGTAGCCGTCCGAGACGTTCTCCATCAGCTTGAACGTGATGCGCTTGGACTTGCCCTGGATGCCCTTGTAGCCGTCGAAGCGGACGGTGCGGATGACCTTGTTGTGCTCCCACGACTCCATCCGGTAGGGGCCGTTGCCGATCGGCTTCTCGTCGCAGGCCTTGACGTCGGCCAGGCACGCCCTGGCGAGCGGGTGGAAGCCGATGTAGCCGAGCATGGTCCTGAAGCCGCTGTAGGGCTCGGAGAGATTGACCGTGAACGTCCGGCGGTCGGTCTTCCTCAGTCCGGAGAGGCTCTTCGCCTTGCCCTGCTGGAGGTCGGCGTAGCCCTGGATGCTGCGGAAGAAGTCGTTGTTGGCCTGCTGGTTGGGGCCGTAGGCGGTGTAGTTCCAGGCCCGGATGTAGGCGTCGGCGTCGACCGGCTCGCCGTTGTGGAAGGTCAGGCCCTTCTTGAGCCTGACGGTCCAGACCTTCTGGTCGGCGGACGGGGTGATGGACTCCGCCTGGACGTTCACCGGCTGGAGGGTCTTGGGGTCGTAGCGCACCAGCCCGCTGTAGAGCACCGAGTCGACGATGAGGCTCTCGCTCTGGTCGACGTTGCCGGGCATCAGATGGCCCGGTTCCTCGGCGAAGACGCGCAGCTCCCCGCCGCCGCCCGGGCCGGTGGCGCCGGCGGGCGCGGTGGTGGCCACGAGGGCGCATGCGGTGGCCGCGCAGACGGCCAGTCTGGCGAGCGTGGATCTGGTCGGCATCAGTATTCCCTGGCGGTAGCGATGGAGTGGGGGCTGTCTCTTATA
>NZ_JAILXP010000258.1 GCF_020740895.1 Streptomyces sp. UNOB3_S3
CCGTCCGGGCGCTGGCCGGCGGCGAACTCGCCCTCGGCGTCGGCAGCGACTGGTCACGCGCCCGCGCGCGGCTCGCCGCGCTGCCGGGCATCGGGCCCTGGACGGCGGAGATCATCGCGATGCGCGCCCTCGGCGACCCCGACGCCTTCCCCGCCACCGACCTCGGGGTGCGGCGCGCGGCCGCCCGGACCGGACTGCCCGGGACCCCGGCGGCGCTGACCCGGCACGCCGCCGCCTGGCGGCCCTGGCGCGCGTACGCCGTGCAGTACCTGTGGTCGGCCGACGACCACGCCGCCACCCGCATGCCCGCCTGACGCCCCGTCCGCCCGATGTCCCGCCGGTCCGGCACCCCAGGAGGAGCCCCCATGACCACCCGCGTCCACACCGTCGTCGACAGCCCTTACGGCCCTCTCACGCTCGTCGCCACCGACGGCGTCCTGTCCGGCCTCTATATGACCGGCCAGCGCCACCGCCCTCCCCAGGAGAGCTTCGGCGACCGCGCGGACGAACCCCTCGACCCCGACGGGCCGTTCCCCGAGGCGATCCGCCAGCTCACCGCCTACTTCGCGGGCGAACGCACCGGCTTCGACCTCCCGTTGCGCCTGGAGGGCACCCCCTTCCAGCGCCGCGTCTGGGAGGAGCTGCGCCGGATCCCCTACGGGCGGACCGTCTCCTACGGCGAGCTCGCCGAGCGCCTCGGCGCCCCGGGAGCCGCCCGGGCCGTCGGCCTCGCCAACGGCAGGAACCCCGTGGGCATCGTCGTTCCCTGCCATCGCGTCGTCGGCGCCGGCGGCGATCTGACCGGCTACGGCGGCGGCCTGGAGCGCAAGCGCCGGCTGCTGGCCCTGGAGAGCGGCCCCGAGCGGCTGTTCTAGTGCCGCATCAGGCAACGTTTGCCCTGTCGACGACGGCGCGTAGGCGCCGGTCGTCGGCGTGGCGGTTGCGCCAGGTGATGTAGCGGCGGATCATGCTGCCCTGCTTCTTGTGGTCGGCGTGGTCGGTGCCGTCAAGGGTGAAGTAGCGCAGGGCCATGAACCGGGCCTCGATCCGATTCAGCCAGGAGAAGTGGGCCGGCGTGCAGGCGATCTCGACGTTGTCCGCCGCCGCCCATGTGCCGACTCGCTGGACTTCTCCGTGGTCGGGTGCGGCGAACACATCGACCAACAAGCTCATCCGCGCAGTGGACCACGCCCTTGCCCAGGCGCTTCATGTCTTTCCCTCCACCAGGAGAGCGGCCTACAGCCCGTAACCATCGGCCCGAACGCGATCGACGCCAGCGGACGAGACCGGCTTACGAGGCAGCCGAACCCCGAGCCGGCGTTCACGTGAGCCAGGTATGGCAAGTCGGGTGCAAGTGCCCGGCAACCGGGCTCCGAAGACTGGGGATCATGACCACGAACAATGCTTCGGACTCCGCCGTTCACCCCTACGCCCGCGAGATGGCGATGATCCACCAGGTGTTCCGTCGCGAGTCGCGCCTGCTGGCCGACCTCGTCCAGGACGTTCGGCCCGCAGACACCGCCCGCGCCCGGATCCTCGCCGGGCACTGGCGGCTTTACTCGATCGGCCTGCACGCCCACCACACCGGGGAGGACGAGATGCTCTGGCCGGTCCTGCTGCCCCATCTGGACCTCGATGCCGAGCAGGTGCTGGCCATGGAGGCGCAGCACCGGGAGCTCTCCGAAGGGATCAGCGAGGTCCAGGTGCTCATGGACCGGTGGCAGGCGAAGGTCCTGTCCGAGGACCGTGACGAGCTGGCCGAGGCGCTGCGTCGGCATCACCGGCAGCTGTGCGCCCATCTCGACGAGGAGGAACGGCAGGTCATGCCTCTTGTCGCCCTCCACGTGAACGAGAAGGACTGGCATGCGGTCGGGGAGCGGGGCCTCGCCGAGACGCCTCGCGACCGGCTGATGATCGCGCTCGGCGCCATCCTGGAAGACGCCTCTCCCGAGGAGCGCAGGGAGTTCCTCGCCCGGCTGCCCGTTCCGGCGCGGGTGCTGTGGAAGCTGCTCGGGCAGCGGCGGTACCGCCGCGAGACCGACCGGATCCGGGGCCGGCGGACAACCGCGTGACCGTCGTCCCCGCCGGCCGGGCCGGATGCGCGCCAGTGCGTCCGGACCCGTTGTCCACCCCTCACCGATCGAGGAACCTCACCGATGCGCATCGGATTCTCCGTACCCCAGTTCGGTCCGTTCGCCGACCCCCGCCTCTCCGTCGGCATGTGCACGGCGTTGGAAGCGCTGGGCTGCCACAGTCTCTGGGTGGCCGACCGCCTCTTGGCCCCGCTCAGCCCGCCCGACGGGTACCCGGGCGGGAAGATGCCCGTCCGGTACGGCACCCACCTCGACCCGCTGCTCGCGCTGGGCGTGGCAGCCATGGCGACTGAACGGGTACGTCTGGGCAGCAGTACGCTCAACGCCCTGTGGCAGCCGCCCCTCGTGCTCGCCCGGGCGCCGACGACACTCGACCTGCTCAGCCGCGGGCGCCTGGATGTGGGTATCGGGCTGGGCTGGATGCGGGAGGAGTACGAGGCCGCCGGAGTGCCCTGGGAAGGCCGGGGCGCCCGGCTGGAGGAGACCCTTGACGTCCTCGACGCCGTATGGCGGCCCGGGTCGGTGGTCCACACCGGCCCGCTGTGGACGATCCGCGAGTCGACCATCTTGCCCAAGCCCCTCCAGAAGCCGAGGCCACCGGTGCTGCTGGGCGGATTCACCCCACTTGCCCTGGAGCGGGTGGGCCGGCGTGCCGACGGCTGGCTCGCGGCCTCGATGCCGCTCGGGTACTTCCGCGGTCTGTGGGCCGTGGCCTCCGAGGCGGCCGAACGGGCGGGGCGGGACCCGGCAGGACTGCGGCGGGTGCTGCGGGTGAACCCTGACGTCACCAAGTCCGCGGCCGACCTGACGGAGGGCCACCACCGTGGGACCGTGCGCCAGATCTGCGACCACCTGCGCACGATGTGCGCGGCGGAGACCGACGAGGTGCTCGTGGACCTCCAGTTGACGACGGACTCGCCCGGTCGGTTCCTCGAGCTGGCGGCGGAGTTCATGGCCGAGCTGGCCTAGCGTCGCGCGATCCGGACCGGCCCCACCCCCGTGACCGCCTCCCGTTCTACTCGCCCGACTGCGGAAGCCGGGCCAGGGCCGCCTGGGCGGCATCCGACCAGTGCGGGGAGTCCCATGCGGCTGCCACCCGCTCGGCCTCCCGGTAGTGGCGCTGCGCTTCCTGCGCATGGCCCAGGAATTGGGCGAGTTCGCCCAGGGTCTGCGCGACGGGCCGGAAGACGAGGCTGAGGCTGCTCGCTCCGCCTGCCAGCCCCTGAAGGGGAAGGAGATCGCGGTAGACCTCGGCGGCCGCTTGCCGGTCGCCGAAGGCGATGGCGGCGATGCCGCGCAGGCCGGCCAGGATGGAGTAGGCGAAGTCGCGGCGGATCGGCGCCCTGCGGGCGAAGACCTCACGGGCCTCTTCGCCGCGGTCCGCGGCCAGCAGGGCGAGGGCGGTGAGGGCTTCGTTGTGCGGCTGGTACTGCTCCCACACCGCGAGCAGCACCGGCAGGACCTCGGCGAGCCGGTCCTGCTGCAGGCGGATGCATCCGGCCGCCAGGCCCGCCAGTCCGCTGAGGTCCACCGCCCCACGCGCTCGCAGTTCCGCCACCGCAGACGCCAGGTCCTGCTCCGCCTCGCCGAATCGGCCCTGGGCCATGGCGACCATGGGGCGGCGCAGCCTGGCGATGGCGAAGGCACCGCGCAGCTCGTAGGCGCGGGCGATCTCGTCGGCGCGTACGAGGCACCGCTCCATCTGCGCCGGGTCGTTGCCGGCGGCGGCGATCCGGGCGGCGATGTAGGAACTCATCCAGGAGTACTCGGGGCTGTCCTGGGAGGCGGCGACCTCGGCAAGTTCTTCGTGGAGTTCGAGATAGGCGGCGGGTTCCAGTTCGCAGTCGATGCGGCGCAGCAAGGAGGTGAGGGTCAGGCCCTGGAGCCGGGGATCGCCCACGGTCCTGGCGAGCTCCACGGCCTGGCGTGCCACGGTCACGGCGCGGGGGTCGGTGTCGTCCAGTGCGTCGGCGAGCTGGTCGAGGAGCAGGCACCGCTGCCGGTCGTCCGGGTGGTGATTCTCCAGCAGGTTCGTGAGCTCGTCGACGGCCTCGGGATCACAGGCCGCGTACGGGCGGACGCGCCAGGGCGTCGGTTCGGTCCATGTCGTGTAGGCGGCGGTCAGCAGGTCTGCCCGGCCCTCGGCACGGGCCACCCGGACGGCCTGCTGCTGTGCGTCGCGGGCCGGTACGACGGCCCCCATCCGGATCCGGCAGTCGACGAGCTGGCCCAGCAGCATCACACGCAGCAGGGCGGCGTCCTGGTCCGCGAAGGCCGCCGGATGGTCGGCCAGAAGGCCGAGGGCCGTGTTCAGCAGGGCTTCGGCGTTCTGCGGGGCATAGCGGCGCACGGCCTGCTCGCACGCCAGCCGGGCATGGCGGACCGCGGGGCCGGCGTCGGCGGTCACGACCGCGGCCGCTCGCAGGAGGTGGTGGGCGGTGGCGGCGACGTCGTCCGAGCCGAGGGCGATCAGGCTCCTGCCCAGTCGGGAATGCATCCGGGCCAACCGCAGGCGCGTGAGGTCCGCCTCCAGGGCGTCTCGTACGAGGGCGTGGCTGAAGCGGACCGTACCCGCCCGCGGCTCGGTGAGCAGCCCGGCGGTCACGCCGGCGTCCAGGGCGTCGAGGAGTTGCTCGGGATCGCAGTCCGCGGCCTGCACCAGGAGGGCGATCGGGGCCTCGCGTCCGGCGACGGCTGCGAGCCGCAGTCCGGCCGTGACGGTCGGTGCGAGCAGGGCGAGCCTGCGCCGCAGTACGTCCTGGACCCCTTGCGGGATCCGGGCCAGGGCTTGCTGCTCGCCCTCGCCGGCCAGCAGGAGGGAACTTTCACGGAGGTAGAAGGGGTTGCCCCCGGCCCGTTCGGCCAGGGCCGCCGCGGCCTGCTCGCTGATGTCGGCCGTCGACCGCCGCAGCAGTTCCTTCGCCTGGGTGTCCGACAGGCCCGAGAGCTTGATTCGTACGGGCGAGCAGGCAGCCAGGCGTGCCAGTGCGCCGGTCAGGTCGCCCTCGCCGGTGCGGTACGAGCCGACCAGGACCAGTGGTGCGTCGCGCAACCGCTCGGCGCAGAGCAGGAACAGCTCGACGCTCTCCTGGTCGCCCCGGTGCAGGTCGTCCAGCACGATCGCCAGCGGCTGCCGCGCGGCTGCGTCGCGGAGCCAGCCGAGCAGCGCCCAGTGCAGCCGAAAGCGCCGGGCCGGGCTGCCGTCCGGCTGCTCGGAGCCGCTCGAGGTGCCCGGGGCCAGCAGGGGGGCCAGCTCGTCGGCGTACGGTCCTGGTGGCGCGTCTTCGGCGAGGCCGGGGAGGAGATCGAACCAGGCCCGGCCGGGCGGGGCGCCGTCGGTCTCCGGGCACTGCCCGGATCCGACCAGCCAGCCCTGTGGGGGCAGTTGGCGCAGTGCGGCCTGCAGGAGGCTCGACTTGCCGATTCCGGCCTCGCCGGAGACCAGGACCACCTGCGCGCGGCCGCCGCGTGCCCGCTCCGCCGCGTCGGCGATTGCCGCCAGCTCTTCGTCACGGCCCAGGAGCCGGCCTGCCATGAGGACCGTCGGCGCGGTCGGCGTCCCCGGTCCGGCAGCCGTGACGGAGCTGCGGAGCGTCACGGCGGCGGCCGTCCCGGTTCGCGCGGTGGTCGCGGTGGTCGCGGTGGGCGCCCCGGTCTCTCGGTGAAGGACGTCCAGACGCTGGTGCAGCAGGGCCTGCTCCAGCTCCAGCAGGGCCGGGCCGGGTTCGACGCCGAGTTCTTCTCCGAGGACGTGCCGGGCCTGCCTCAGTGCCGCCAGGGCGTCCCCCTGTCGGTCGCGGGCCCACAGCGCCAGCGCCAGCAGCCGCCATCCCTCCTCGTGCAACGGCTGCTCCCGGGTAAGCGCGCCCGCGTCGGTGAGGGCCTGCGCAGCCTGCCCGTGGCTCAGCCGCGTGGCGACGAGCCGTTCGCGGGCAGCGCGGTGCAGTTCCTCCAGGCGGGTGCGTTCACCGGCCGTCCAGGGCTCGTCCGCGAACTCCGCGTACGGCTGCCCGCCCCACGAGGCGAGCGCTTCGGCCAAGCCCTCGGCCGCGGCGTGGGCGGGCAGACCCGCAACCGAGCAGGCCGCGACCCGGTCCTCGAACACCCAGGCGTCCAGCGCGTCCCGTTCCAGGGCGAGGGCGTAGCCGTACGGCGCACTGAGCAGGAGCCGAGCGGCGGTCCTCGGTGCTCGTTCCGGTTCGAGAAGGCGCCGCAGACGCGCGATGTAGGCGTGCAGCGACGCCTGCGCACTCGACGGGACACGCGTGGGCCACAACCTCTCGATGATCCGTTCCGTGGAGACGACCTCTCCACGGGCGAGCAGGAGTTGGACCAGAACCATCCGCGCGAGCCGGCCCGGTGTGGCAACCGGGCGGCCGTCGACCTCGACCCGGAACGCGCCGAGCACCTTCATTGTGACCATGACAACCACATCGTAAACGGCGCGGCACCGTGGACGATCTCCGGCGACCGTGCCGAGAACCCGGAGAACCTCGCCCGGTCCCCTCCCCCGCCGCGCCGTCGGTCCACGTGCCCCGAAGGAGCCGGAGTGGTGATCAATGGTGCGGTGACTTCATGACGGCCGCCAGGCGGTCCCCGTCCGACGGGGCGGGGAACGCTGGGCGGGCAGAGCGACGCCCGGGACGGGCGAGTGCTGCGGCGAGGTGGCCGATCAGGGCTCGCACGAAGACCCCTCACGCACGGAGCGGCAGTTCAGCACGGTCGGCTCCGTCCTGTATGCGACGGCGCCGCCAGGGAACGGAACTGATCCCACTGCACTTTCGGGCGGGGCAGACCGCGCCGCGCGAGATAGCGGTCGGTCGACCGCTTGGCCTGGCGCAGGACCCGCAGGGCATCGCTGACCCGGCCCGAACCCATGGGTTCGATCACGCTGGACGGCACCAGGAGCCAGCCCGAACCGGTCTGCCTCAGGTCTCCGCGTACGAGCGCGTTGTACATGTGGTTCAGGAGTTCGTCGTGCCGGTGCACCAGCAGGCCGGCCGGCCCCGGCTCGACACGGCAGTCCGGTGGGACCTCGACCAGATAGCCCGACGGTGTCGGCTGCGGGCGGGTACGGGCGAGCAGCGGTGCCCCCGAGGCGTCCCGGCCGGCCAGTACCGCCGTCGGCATACGGCCGAGTTGCGCGGCCCCGGGCAGCGTTTGCGTCGCGGCGGCGGGAGCCGGCGCCTCGAGCCGCGGCAGCTCCTCCAGGCTCGGCCTTGTGCTCACCCGTTCGGGTTCGACGGTGATGAGGAGGCGCAGGTAGTACCAGTACATCACCGGCCTCATGGGGCGCTTGAGGTAGGCGCGGCTGTGCGGCTGGCGTTCGAAGAGCCTGCGCCAGTACTCCTCGGCCCCTTCCGGACCCGTCATGATCGCGTCGGGGCAGTGGGCGCGGCCGCTGACGAACACTTGCGGAGCCCGGTCCAGTCCGCTGCCCGTGGGGTCGGAGAAGAGCAGCGCGACCCGGCCGTCGCGGCGTACGTTCAGCGCCTTTTGGGCGAAGGCGAGGGACGTGGTCAGCAGGAGGGTTCCGTCTTCGCGCCGAGCCACGGCCGTCGGCCAGGCCAACGGCGTTCCGTTCTTGCCGAGCGTGACGAACTCGCAGGTGCGGTAGGCGTCCAGGACGTCGTGGGGAGCGCAGTCGAGTACCGTCATCGCGCCGCTCCGCGGACGAGTACGGCCGGCGTCCGCTGCGCGGTGTGTTCGCGGAGCGATGGCCGGACGGACTCGTCCTCACCGTTGCGGTGGTGGTGCAGCCCGTATTCGGCCGAGCGGTGGGCGACCGAGGCGGCCCGGCCCGTTGCGCCGTGCGGGGCTGCGGGGAGCGGGGGCGACAGCGGTTTCTGCCCGCGGTGGTCCGCGATCGTCTCGTAGGGGCGGGGCTGTTCGGAGGTACTGCTGGGTGACACGCGCGGTTGCTCCAGGATCGAATGCCGACGGCGGATACGACATGGTGCTCACCGGGCCTTGGCGTGGACTTGGTGCCGACTTGCCGTTCCCGGACACCGAAGGCATATGAGGCCCATGACGGCCCTTAAACGCGGCCGCCTACCGCAGCCCGCGCCGGCTAACGGCGCTGTCAGCCCGTGCCTGGAGCTCAGCGCGCTCAGCAGCGGCGTGGCGCCCTGCGCCGACAAGCTTGCTCTCCCCGTGCTGGAGGAACTCACGGCCCTGGCCATCGACCACCTCGGTGTCGCCAACGACCTGTGGTCGTACCACAAGGAATCCAAGAGCCCGGGGCCATCCCGACCCTGCTGCCCCCATGTGCTGATGGCCGAGCGCGACATCAGCCACGAGGGCCTGCGCCTTCCACTCCGTGAGGAGGGCGTCTCCTTTCAACGCTTGAAGACCTGGAAGACCTCCCGTGATCCGGAGCACGCGGCCAAGAAGGCCCGCGTGGAGCATCTCTACGCGATCGCCGACGGTGAGGTCCAAGCCGAGGACGGCGAGCCCGAGGCCGTCTTCTGCATGGACGGGTTCGGGCCGCTCAACCTGATGCCGCACCCCGGGCGACCTGCAACCGCTGCCTGCGAACCCTCTACCCACCCGCGGTGCGGATCGCGACCGTCCGCGACAACTTCTCGCCGCACCTGACCACGGAGAAGTCCAGCGAGTCGGCACATGGGCGGCGGCGGACAACGTCGAGATCGCCACGTTGCCCGATGCGGCACTAGCCGCGCCCGCCGCTCTCGCCGCCCAGCCGTTCCAGCAGCGCGGGGAGGGCGGTGCCGATCGGCTCGCGCACGATCTCGTCGGCGCGGTCGTCGTACGGGGTGGGCTCGGCGTTGACGATGATCAGCCGGGCGCCGTGGTCGGCCGCGAGACCGGCGAGGGCGGCGGCCGGGTGCACCGTGAGGCTCGTACCGACCGCGATGAACACGTCGCAGGCCTTGGCGATGGCCACCGCCTCGCCCAGGACCATCGGGTCCAGGCCCTCGCCGAACATCACCGTCGCCGACTTGAGGATCCCGCCGCACGTCTCGCACGCCGGGTCCGGGTCCCCGGCCGCCACCCGCTCCAGCGCCTCCGTCATCCCGGAGCGCGCCTGGCACCGCGTGCACACCACCGCCCGTGCGGTGCCGTGCAGTTCGAGGACCTTGCGCTCCGGCACGCCCGCCATCTGGTGCAGCCCGTCGACGTTCTGCGTGATGACGCGCACGGGGGCGCCGGACCGCTCCAGCCGGGCCACCGCCTCGTGCGCGGCGTTCGGCCGGGCGCGCAGCGTCGGCGCGTCCCGCCGCATCAGCCAGGACCGGCGGCGGATCCCGGGATCCGCCATGTAGTACGTGTACGTGACGAGCTTCTCGGCCTCCGGGTCCTGCCGCCACAGGCCGTTGGGCCCGCGGTAGTCGGGGATACCGGAGTCCGTGGAGATCCCGGCGCCGCTGAGGATCGCCACAAGAGGTCGTCTGTCCGTCATGCCGCGAGCGTACGTCCGCCCCGGCGCGGCGGCACGCGCATTTTCGGGGGACGGGGAACGCGGGGGACGGGGAACGCGCGCCGGGGCGGCGTACACCGGCGCGGTGCCGGAGTACGCCGCCCTCGGGCGGGACGAGCCGCGGGAGGCCGTCCGCGCGGTCACTTCGGGTCGCGGTCGAACACCGCCTTCGACCAGCGGTAGCCGAGTGCCGTCAGGCCCAGGCACCAGAGGACGGCGATCCACCAGTTGTCACCGATCCCGGTGCCGAGCAGCAGCCCGCGCAGGGTCTCGATGGCCGGTGTGAACGGCTGGTAGCGGGCGATCGGCTGGAACCATCCCGGCATCGCGTCGACCGGGACGAAGGCGCTGGAGATGAGCGGCAGGACGATCAGCGGCATCGCGTTGTTGCCGGCCGCCTCGGCGTTGGGGCTGACCATGCCCATCCCGACCGCGATCCAGGTGAGCGCCAGGGCGACCAGCGCCATCAGCCCGAACGCCGCCAGCCACTCCAGGGCCGAGGCGTGCGTGGAGCGGAAGCCGATGGCCACGGCGACGGCGCCCACGAGGACCACGCTGGCCACCGACTGCAGCACACTGCCGACGACGTGCCCGATGAGCACGGACCCGCGGTGGATCGCCATCGTGCGGAAGCGGGCGATGATGCCCTCGGTCATGTCGTTGGAGACGGACACCGCGGTCCCGACCACGGTGCCTCCGATGGTCATCATCAGGATGCCCGGCACGACGTAGGCGATGTACTCGGAGCGGCCCGCGCCGCCGCCCATGCCCGCGCTCATCACGTCGCCGAAGATGTAGACGAACAGCAGCAACAGGACGATCGGCGTCAGCAGCAGGTTCAGGGTCAGGGACGGGTAGCGGCGCGCGTGCAGGAGGTTGCGGCGCAGCATCGTGGACGAGTCGCGCACGGCGAGGG
>NZ_JAILXP010000259.1 GCF_020740895.1 Streptomyces sp. UNOB3_S3
ACCCGGCACCTCACCGCCCCCTCCCGCCGCTGTCGTGAGACGGCCGCCGCCCTGGGGCTCTCGCCGGAGCCGGCCCCCGGGATCGCCGATCTCGCCGTCGGCCGGTGGCGGGGCCGGAGTCTCGACGAGCTGGCGGCCGCCGAGCCGGAGGCCGTGGCCGCGTGGCTGGCGGACCCCGCCGCCGCGCCGCACGGGGGCGAGTCGGTGGTCGCGCTCGTCGGCCGGGTCGGCGCCTGGCTCGACGGGCTCGGGAGCGGGAACGACGGGGAGAACGACGACGGCGACGGCCGGGTGCTGGCCGTCGCCGAACCCGCCGTGGTCCGGGCCGCGGTCGTGCACGCGCTCGCGCTGCCGCCGCAGGCGTTCTGGCGGCTGGACGTGCGCCCGCTGACGCTGACCGCGCTCAGCGGGCGGGCGGGGCGGTGGAATCTGCGGTGCGGGGAGGCACTGGGGCCGGCGTCGTAGCGGCTATGCGTACGGGTGGAACCCCCGCCCCGCCTTGCGGCCGAGCAGCCCCGCCTCCACCATGCGCCGCAGCAACGGCGGCGCCGCGTACAGCGGTTCGCGGAACTCCTCGTACAGCGACTCCGCGATCGCCAGGACCGTGTCGAGGCCGATGAGGTCGGCCAGGGCGAGCGGGCCCATGGGGTGGGCGCAGCCGAGTTCCATGCCCGTGTCGATGTCACGGGCGGCGGCGAAGCCGGACTCGGCCATGCGGATCGCCGAGAGGAGGTACGGGACCAGCAGGGCGTTGACGACGAAGCCGGCCCGGTCCTGGGAGCGGACGACCCGGCGGCCGAGCGTGGCGGTGACGAACTCCTCCGCCGTGCGCAGGGTCCCGGCGCCCGTGTGGAGGGAGGCGACGACCTCGACGAGCGGCATGACCGGCGCGGGGTTGAAGAAGTGGAGGCCGATGACGCGGTCCGCGCGCGTGGTGGCCATGCCCAGCCGCATCACGGGGACGGAGGAGGTGTTGGTGGCCAGGACGGCCGCCGGATCCTCGACGATCTTGTCGAGGCCGGCGAAGACCTCCGCCTTGACGCCGGCGTCCTCCACCACGGCCTCGACGACGAGCTGCCGGTCGGCCATGTCGTCGAGGTCGGTGGTGAGGACGATCCGGGCGAGGGCCGCGTCGCGTTCGTCCGACGTCGCCCTGCCCCGGCCGACGGCCCGGTCGAGCGAGCGGGTGATCCGTTCGCGCGCTGCGCGCACGGCCGTGGCGTCGGCCTCGCGGACGACGGTGTCGAGCCCGGCGCGGGCGCACACCTCGGCGATGCCCGCGCCCATCTGTCCGCCGCCTACGACGCCGACGCGGCTGATCGGGGTGCCGGTCACCGGAACTGCTCCTCCTCGGTGGAGCCGCGCAGGGCGAGCGTCTCGGCGGCCGGGTTGAGCGCGGTGGACACCAGGTCGAAGTAGCCGGTGCCTACCTCGCGCTGGTGCCTGACGGCGGTGAAGCCGTGCGCCTGGTCGGCGAACTCCCGCTCCTGGAGGTCGACGTAGGCGGTCATGCCGTGCTCGGCGTAGCCGCGCGCGAGGTCGAACATCGCGTGGTTGAGGGAGTGGAAGCCGGCCAGGGTGATGAACTGGAAGCGGTAGCCCATCGCGCCCAGCTCGCGCTGGAACTTGGCTATGCGGTCGTCGTCGAGCGCGGCCTTCCAGTTGAAGGACGGCGAGCAGTTGTAGGCCAGCGCCTTGCCGGGGTACCGGGCGTGGATCGCCTCGGCGAACTCGCGGGCCTGGGCGAGGTCCGGGGTGCCGGTCTCCACCCACAGCAGGTCGGCGTACGGGGCGTAGGCGAGGCCCCGGGCGATCACCGGGGCCATGCCGGGCTCGACACGGTAGAAGCCTTCCGCCGTCCGCCCGCCCGTGCAGAAGCGGGCGTCGCGCTCGTCGACGTCGCTGGTGAGCAGGTTGGCGGCGAGCGCGTCCGTGCGGGCCACGATCAGGGTGGGGACGTCGGCGACGTCGGCGGCGAGCCGGGCCGCGTTGAGGGTGCGGATGTGCTGGGCGGTGGGCACGAGGACCTTGCCGCCGAGGTGGCCGCACTTCTTCTCGGAGGCGAGCTGGTCCTCGTAGTGGACGCCCGCCGCGCCGGCGGCGATCATCGCCTTGGTGAGCTCGAAGGCGTTGAGCGGGCCGCCGAAGCCGGCCTCGGCGTCGGCGACGATCGGCGCGAGCCAGTCCACGTCGCCGCCGGAGCCCTCGGCGGTGGCGATCTGGTCGGCGCGCAGCAGGGCGTTGTTGATCCTGCGGACCACGGTGGGCACGGAGTTGACCGGGTAGAGGCTCTGGTCGGGGTAGGTGTGCCCGGCCTGGTTGGCGTCGGCGGCGACCTGCCAGCCGGAGAGGTAGATGGAGCGCAGCCCGGCCCGCACCATCTGGACGGCCTGGCCGCCGGTGAGGGCGCCGAGCGCGTGGACGTAGTCGCGCTCGCGCAGTTCGCGCCACAGGCGCTCGGCGCCGCGCCGTGCCAGCGTGTGCTCCTCGCGGACGCTGCCGGAGAGCCGTATCACGTCCTCGGCGCCGTAGGTGCGCTCGATGCCCTTCCAGCGCTCCTCGGTGGCCCAGCGATGTGCGAGTGTCGCGGCAGCGGTTTCCACGTGCTCCATGTCCCCTCCTGATGTGAAGACTGCTGTGAAGGCTGCAAAGAAACGGAATGCCTGCGAAGGCCCGCCGGCCCGGCCCCCCTCAGGGCCGGGCCGGCCGTGCGACGACTCTCCCACCGGCGCGGCTCGGCCGTCGACGATGGCCGCGTGCCAATTTCCGCCAAGGACCCCCGGCCACTTTGCGAAGGTTGCCAACACCGCTACGCTCACGGGCATGGGGAGGACCTACGCCGGCGCCCGGCTGCGCCGGCTGCGCGAGGAACGCGGGCTCAGCCAGGCCGAGTTGGCCCGGCGGCTGGCCGTCTCCCCGAGCTATCTCAACCAGATGGAGCACGACGCCCGGCCGCTGACCGTGCCCGTACTGCTGCGGCTGACCGAGGCGTTCGGCGTGGATCCCGGTTTCTTCGCCGAGCGGGACACCACCCGCCTCCTGGCGGACCTGCGGGAGGCGCTCGCGGACGGGCCGGAGGGCGGCCGGGTCTCCCCCGCCGAGCTGAGCGAGCTCGCCCACCGGCTGCCGACGGTGGCCCAGGTCCTGCTCGACCTCGACCGCCGCAACCGCGCGCTCACCGAGCGGATCGCCGAACTCGCCGGCGACCGGGGGCCGGACGAGGCCGCCGTCCTGGGCCGCACCCCGTACGACGAGGTGCGGGAGTTCTTCTACCGGCGGCAGAACTACCTCCACGACCTGGACACGGCCGCCGAGGGCCTGGCGGCCGGGATCGGGCTGCGGCGCGGCGAGGTCCGGCAGGCCCTGGCGGCGCGGCTCGCCGAGCGCCACGGCGTCCGGCTGGTGGCCGACGCCGAGCAGCAGCACCGCTACGACCCGGCCTCCCGGGTGCTGCACTACTCGCCCCGGCTCCGCCCCGGCCAGCAGGCGTTCCGGATGGCGACGCAGCTGGCGCTGCTGGAGTACGGGCGGGAGCTCTCCCGGCAGGCGGCCGAGGACTTCACGGAGGACTCCCCCGCCTGGACGCCCGCCCGGATCGGCATCGCCAACTACTTCGCCGCCGCGCTGATCCTGCCGTACGGCGTCTTCCACGCCGCCGCCGAGGAGACGCGCTACGACATCGAGCGGCTCGCCGACCACTTCGGGGCCGGCTACGAGACCGTCTGCCACCGGCTGTCCACCCTCCAGCGGCCGGGGGCGCGGGGTGTGCCGTTCTCCTTCGTCCGCGTCGACCGGGCGGGCAACCTCTCCAAGCGGCAGTCCGCCACCGGTTTCCACTTCTCCCGGGGCGGGGGCACCTGCCCGTTGTGGAACGTCTACGAGGCCTTCGCCTCCCCCGGGCGGGTCCATGTCCAGATGGCCGCCATGCCGGACGGCCGGCGCTATCTGTGGACGGCCCGTACGGTCACCCGTTCCCGGGGCGGCTGGCACGAGCCGGGCAAGACCTTCGCCATCGGCCTGGGCTGCGAGATCCGGCACGCGCACCGGCTGGTCTACTCCGCCGGCCTCGACCTGGACGACGCGTCGGCCGCGACGCCCATCGGCATGGGCTGCCGGGTCTGCGAGCGGCTGGACTGTCCCCAGCGGGCCGTGCCGCCGCTGGGCCGCCGGCTGGCCGTCGACGAGAACCGCACGACCTTCGTGCCGTACCCGGTGGAACAGCCCTGAATCGCCGAAGCGCGAGCGTTCCGGTACGGCTATACGATGAAAAAGGCCCCTAATACAGGAAACCTTGTTCCGTCGTTTGCCCTCTCTCCAGGAGACCCCCCGTGAAGAGGAGCGACAACCGTGGGCCTTACGTCCCAGACCTTCCTGCTGACCCTGGTGGTCATAGCCGTCGCGGTGACCGCGCTGGTCCTGTGGCTGTGGCCGAAGGCCGCGAAGAAGGGGCCCCTCGCGTTCGCCTCCCGCCTCGGGATGCTCCTGCTCGCCCAGCTCTGCATCCTGTCCGTGCTGCTCGTCGCGGCGAACAACGAGTTCGGCTTCTACTCCACCTGGAAGGAACTCCTCGGCCAGAACTCCCGCAAGCAGGCGCTGCAGGCCGGCTCCGGCAACGGCAAGCGGCCCCCGGCCCTGACGGTCAAGGGGCAGGAGCCCGTCGGCCTCGGCCCGAAGGAGAAGGCCGGACAGGTCGACCGGATCGAGATCAACGGCCCGGTGACCGGGCTGAGCATGGACGGCTTCGCCTATCTCCCGCCCCAGTACTTCCAGAAGGGGCATGAGAAGGACACCTTCCCCGTGATCGTGGCGATCACGGGCCAGCCCGGCCAGTCCATCAACCTCATCACCAAGGCCAAAGTCCCCCAGGCCGCCTCCAAGGCCGTGATGGCGGGCGAGATGAAGCCGACGATCGTGCTGATGCTGCGCCCCTCGGTGGTGGCGGACCGCGACACCAACTGCACGGACGTGCCCGGCGGTCCGCAGGCGCTGACCTTCTTCAACCAGGACGTCCCGGTCGCCGTCAACGACACCTATCGCGTGGACAACACGCGTGGCGGCTGGGGCGCGGTGGGCAACTCCACCGGCGGCTACTGCGCGTTGAAGATGGCCATGACCAACCCCTACCGGTACGGCGCCGCCGTCGGCCTGTCCACCGACCTCTACGCACGCCAGGACCGCGACACCGGCGACCTGTACGCCGGCAACAAGCAGCTCAAGAACGAGTCCGACTTGACGTGGCGCCTGGAGCACATGCCCCCGCCCCCGGTCTCCCTGCTCCTGGCCGCCAGCGAGAAGGGCGAGGAGAAGTACTACGCGCAGATGGAGAAGTTCGCGGGGAAGGCCAAGCCGCCCACCAAGGTCGAGAAGCTGGTGCGCGAGGAGGGCGGCCACAACTTCGTCACCTGGCGCGAGGAATACCCCGTGGTGCTCCGCTGGCTCGACAAGGAACTCGCCACCCGCCGCTGACGCCCGCGCACACGGCCTTCACCACCGGAGGGGAACGCTATCGGCCGACGCCACGTCCCAGCCAGTGTGGCCCGAAAGCGCACGGCTCCGTACGCCGTACGCGGGGGGGGAAGGGGCGTACGGCATATGGACACGGAACGCCGCAAACCACTGCTGGCCGGGCGCTACCGGCTCCTGGAGCAGCTCGGCCGGGGCGGCATGGGCGTCGTCTGGCTGGCCCTGGACGAGGTGCTGGACCGCGAGGTGGCCGCGAAGGAGGTCCAGGCGCCGGAACGGATGAGCGCCGACGACGTCCGCGTCCTCTACGCCCGGCTCAAACAGGAGGCCCGCGCGGCCGCCCGGATCAGCCACCCCAACGTCATCACCGTCCACGACGTGGTGGAGCAGGAAGGCCGCCCCTGGATCGTGATGGAGCTGGTGCGCGGGCAGTCCCTGGACGCCGTGCTCCGCCAGGAGGGGGTGCTGACGCCCAAGGAGACGGCCCGGATCGGCGGCCTGGTGCTCCAGGCGCTGCGCGCCGCCCACGCCGTCGGGGTGCTCCACCGCGACGTCAAACCGGCCAACGTCCTGCTGGAGGCCGGGGGCCGGGTCGTCCTCACCGACTTCGGCATCGCGCTCGTCGAGGGCGCGGGCACCCTCACCCGCACCGGCGACCTCATCGGCTCCGCCGAGTACCTCGCCCCGGAGCGGGCGGTGGGCAAGCGCCCCGGCATCCCCTCCGACCTCTGGTCGCTGGGCGCCCTGCTGTACGTGGCGGTCGAGGGGGTGTCGCCGTTCCGGCGCGGGGACGCCCTCAGCACGCTGCGGGCCGTGGTCGACGACCCGCTGGCCCCGCCCCGGCGCGCCGGCCCGCTGACGCCACTGCTGGAGGGGCTGCTGCGGAAGGATCCCGCGCGGCGGATGGGCTCGGCCGAGGCCGAACAGCTCCTGGAGGCCGTCGCCAGCGGCCGGCTGACGGAACAGCCGGGGTACGTGCCCACGGCCCTCGACGAGCAGGTGCGCGCCCGCACGGAGACCCCGGCACCGGCGCCCCTCCCCGTACGGGAGACGCCCTCGCCGTTCCCACCGACGCCCACGCGGTCACCGACGCCGACGCCCACACCGGCACCGGCACCGGCACCCACGCCCACGCACTCACCGACGCCCTGGCCCTCCCCGGTCGCCTCGCCGACCCCGCCGCCCGTACCGGTCGGACTCCAGCAGGGGGGTCTCGCCACGCCCCTGATCGGCCCGTCCTACGGCGATCCGCGCCACCCCGGATACCCGCTGCGCCCGGATCCGGATCCGGATCCGGTGCCGGACCCCGGGCGGCGGAAGGCCGCCTGGATCGTGGCGGCCGTCACCGCGCTGGTCCTGGTCGCCGGGGGCACCGCCGGGGTGATCGCCTTCCGCGACGCGGGCGGCGGCGGCACGGGGACAACCCCGGGCGGCGGGCCCACCGCCTCGGTCTCCCAGGGCACGAGCGGAGGCCAGGACGGGCAGAGCCAGGCCCCGGCCACCGGGCCGACGGGGGACGACGGGTCCGGCGACCCGTCCCCGTCCACCGGCTACGAACCATCTCCCAGCCCGCGGACGACGTGCGGTGGCGGCTGGGTGACGTCGTGTTAGTCACGCTATCGGGGGTGTGAGTGTGCAACGGACCAGGATCGTCTCACTGCTGACGGTGCCCGTGCTGCTGGCCGGCGCGGGCCTGACGGCCTGTTCCTCGGACGGGGGGAAACCGGCGAAGATCGCCCTGGAGGCGGCGGGGGTGGTCGCGGCGCAGCCGTTCGTCCAGGCCCCGGGGGCCGACATCCAGGGAGTCAAGGCCGTCCCGGTGAACGGGGGCACCACCCGGGCCGACGCCAAGGGGGCCTTCGGCGGAACCCCGGGCCAGACCCATTGCGACCGGGCCAAACTGATCGACCAGCTGACCCAGGACCCCGTGAAGGGGAAGGCCTGGGCCGATGTCCGGGGCATCGCCTTCGAGAGGATCAAGGATCACATCAACGGCCTCGCCGAAATCACCCTCGCCCAGGACACCCTGGTCGAGAACCACAACTACCAGGGCGACGGCAAGACCGTCGCCTACCTCTCCGTCCTCCAGGCGGGCGTCACCATCCTCCGGGACGACTACGGGACCCCGGCCGTGAAGTGCAACTGCGGCAACCCGCTGGGGAAACCGGACGACGTCGACCGGAAGGAGTCCACGTACACCGGGACCAAGTGGGAACGCTTCGAGATCACCCAGATCACCGTGATCGAGGCGCGCACCATCGAGCAGGGCCCTCTGAAGGAGGTCTCGCTCGTGGACGTCCAGCACCCCGACAAGGCCTTCGACCGGCCGGCCAAGGGCGACGGCTCGACCGACGGCAAGCCGTACACCCTGCCGACACCGTCGCGGCCGGGCGGTTCCGGCTCCCCGTCGGACGCGGGGTCCGGGTCTCCCTCCGGTTCCGCTTCCGGCCCCGCGTCCGGCTCTCCGTCCGAGCCGGGTACGGGCTCCCCCTCGGGTTCGGGCTCGGCGTCGGGCTCGGCGTCGGGGCAGGGCCCGTCCTCGACCCCGTCCCCCTCGTCCACCCCATCGGGCACGGGCACCGGCGGTCACAGCCCGTCGTCCGGCGGTGGTCATACGCCCTCCAAGCCGCCCTCGCTCCCGGCGCCTTCACGGACTTCCTCACCGACCGCGCGGCCGAGACGTACACGGCCCTGCTGCGCGACTGGCACCCCGTCGGCACGGGCACCCTCGACCTGGTCCCGGCCCCGCTGGCGCAGGGCGCCCTGGACGCGGAGCTGCGCCGCCGCGTCCTGGCCGGGCTCCCGGACGTACCGTTCCTGCCGAGCGCGGCGGCCGCCCCGGCGGACGAGCCCGCCCCGGCGCCCGGCACCGGGATCGAGGGCATCCCGTGGACGGAGTCCCCGGACGCGTCGACGCAGCGCCCGGGCCCGGCGGCGCCCGAGCCTCCCGCCCGTGAGGCGGACACCTGGGACGACGACCCCTTCGCGCAGGGCGGCCCCGGCGGCGGGCCGCAGGCCCTGCGCCCCCGCGACGCCGAACTCGTCGAGGGCGCGGGCACGGCGACCGTGGCCGTCCTCGGCGAGCTGTTCCCGAACCTCCTCCCCGCCGGCCTGGAGCGCCGCCCGGAGCTGCGCGCCCTGGGCGTGCCGCGCGTGCCGCTCGGCGAGATCGTCGACCGGCTCGCCGGGGCCGAGCGCCCGGCGGACTGGTGGTGGCGGCTCTACGACAGCCTCGCGGGCGTGGACCCGGACCGGCTGACGGGCCTGCCCGTACCGCTGGCGGACGGCCGCACGGCGATCGGCCCGCGCCAGGTCCTGCTGCCGCTGCCGCCGGCCGACGCGACCGGCCCGGAAGCGGAGGCCCCGAACTCGGAGCGCCTGGCCCGCCTGGGCCTGAAGGTCGCCCACCCCGACGCCGCGCACCCCCTGCTGGAGAAGCTGGGCGCGACCCCGAGCTCGCCCCGCGCGATCCTGACGACGCCGCAGGTGAGGGCCGCGGTGGCGGCGTCCCTGGACGCCGGCGAGGTCTGGGACGACGAGGAGACGCTCGACAGCGAGGCCCTCGCCGAGATCGTCCTCGCCCTGGTCCGCGACGCCGACCTGGCGCCCGGTGACGAGCCGTGGCTGGCGGCCCTCGCCCTCCCCGACGAGGACGGCGAGCTCGCCCCCGCCGGCGAACTCGTTCTGCCCGGCAGCCCGTTCGAGCAGGTCATCCGCCCGGGAGAGCTGGCCGCGTGCGACGCGGAGCTGGCCGGGCGCTGGGGGGAGCAGCCGCTGACGGCGGTCGGCGTGCTGGCCGACTTCGCGCTCGTCCGCGCCGCCGACGTCGTCCTCGACCCGGACGAACTGGAGCCGCGCGACGGGGACTTCGCCGAGCCCGACGACGCGGGCCTGCTCGACGCCGTCGACGTGTGGTGCGAGGACGTCCTCGACCGGCTCCCCGACACGCCGGTGCCGCCCGTGGCCACGGAGATCGTGGCGGTCCGGGACCTGGACCTGGTCGACGACGACGCGTGGCCGCAGGCCCTCGCCCTCCTCGGCCGGCCACCCCTGCGGGACGCGCTGACGAACCCGGTGCGGATCCTGCTGCCGGACGGTACGACCGAGTCCGTGCGCCCGTACACGGCGTGGTGGCTGCGTGGCCACCCCGTCCTGGACGGCCGCCGCCCGGCCGGTCTGCGGGTGGCGGGCGGCGACCCGCTGCTGGAGGGCCTCTACGAGGCGGCGGACGCGGGCGGCCTCGCCGACGAGCAGGTGCTGCGGGCGCTGGGCGTCCGTACGTCCGCGGCCGCGCTGCTGGACGAGCCGGGGGGTGCGGCGGAGCTCCTGTCCCGCCTCGCGGACCCGGCCCGTCCGGTCCGGCCCGCGCAGCTGCACACGCTGTACGGCCTGCTGGCCGACCTCGACCCGGACGACGTCACGCTCCCCGACGAGCTGCGGGCCGTGCTCGACGGCGAGGTGCGCGTCGTGGACGCGGCGGACGCGGTCGTCGCGGACGCGCCGGACCTGCTGCCGCTGGCGGAGGGCGTCGCCCTGCTGCCGGTCGCCCCGGAGCGGGCCGCCGCGCTGGCGGAGCTGTTGCAGGTGCGACGCCTGAGCGAGGTGGTCCCCGCCGTCGTCGGGACGGCCGACGGTGAGCTCCGGGATGTCCCGGAGGAGATCCGGGTCCTGCTGCCGGGTGCCCCGGCGACGTACGTCGAGCACGAGGAGCTCGTGATCGACGGCGTGGAGCTGGACTGGCGCCTGGGCCCGGACGGCGTGCTGCACGCGGCGACGCTGGAGGGCGTGGCGGCGGGCCTGGCCTGGGCGTCCGGCGCGTGGGCCCGCCGCTTCGAGGCGGCGGCGCTGCTGGAGGACCCGTCGCGCACGGAGGAACTGGCGCGGGCGCGCTGGTTCGACTGACGGCTCGGT
>NZ_JAILXP010000026.1 GCF_020740895.1 Streptomyces sp. UNOB3_S3
ACCCAGGCCCCGCCCACGCAGCCGCCCGCTACCCAGCCGCCCTCCACGGCCTCGCCCCAGCCGGGGCCGTCGTAGGCCGGGAAGGGCCCGGAAGGCCGGGAAAACCCGGTGGAGGAGTAGTGTGCGGCGGGGTACTGTGGCGCAGGCCATGTGCCCGCCGCTTGCGCTGCCCTGTGGAGGGTGCGTATGGTGGTAGATCGTTTGATCCCATTTGCCCGGCGCCTGACAGAAGCGCGCCGTGTGGCGCGTTCCTTACCTTGCCGTGGCTGACCGCATCGAGGCGGTCATTTGTGAAGCCGACACGGAGCTTGGGCGCGTGCCGAAACTCCGGAAGGTTTCGCATTTCGCATGTCCATTTCCACTGACACCACCACCATGCCCGAGGGCGTCGAGACGACCGAGATCGTCGACGCCGTCGTCGAGGCCGTCGACGCCCCCGAGACCGTCGAGACGACCGAGGCCGCCGAGCCGCAGATCACCTTCGGTGACCTGGGCCTGGACGACGCCATCGTCCGCAAGCTGGCCCAGAACGGCGTCACCACGCCCTTCCCGATCCAGGCCGCGACCATCCCGGACGCCCTGGCCGGCAAGGACATCCTGGGCCGCGGCCGCACCGGCTCCGGCAAGACCCTCTCCTTCGGTCTGCCGCTGCTCTCCACGCTGGCCGGCGGCCACACCGAGAAGAAGCGCCCGCGCGGTCTGATCCTCACCCCGACCCGTGAGCTGGCGATGCAGGTCGCCGACGCCCTCCAGCCGTACGGCGACGTGCTCGGCCTGAAGATGAAGGTCGTCTGCGGCGGTACGTCCATGGGCAACCAGATCTACGCCCTGGAGCGCGGTGTCGACATCCTCGTCGCCACCCCGGGCCGTCTGCGCGACATCATCAACCGTGGTGCCGCCTCCCTCGACAAGGTCCAGGTCGCCGTCCTCGACGAGGCCGACCAGATGGCCGACATGGGCTTCCTGCCCGAGGTCACCGAGATCCTCGACCTGGTGCCGTCCGGCGGTCAGCGCCTGCTGTTCTCCGCGACGCTGGAGAACGAGATCGACACCCTCGTCAAGCGCTACCTGGTCAGCCCGGTCACGCACGAGGTCGACCCCTCCGCGGGTGCCGTCTCGACCATGACCCACCACGTCCTCGTCGTGAAGCCGAAGGACAAGGCGCCGGTCACGGCCGCCATCGCCGCCCGCAAGGGCCGCACGATCATCTTCGTCCGCACCCAGATGGGCGCCGACCGCGTCGCCGAGCAGCTGCTCGACGCCGGTGTCCGCGCGGACGCGCTGCACGGCGGCATGACCCAGGGCGCCCGTACCCGCGTCCTGGAGGACTTCAAGGCCGGCCGTGTGAACGTCCTGGTCGCCACCGACGTGGCCGCCCGAGGCATCCACGTCGACGGCATCGACCTGGTCCTCAACGTCGACCCGGCCGGTGACCACAAGGACTACCTCCACCGCTCCGGCCGCACGGCCCGCGCCGGCCAGTCCGGCACGGTCGTCTCCCTGGCCCTGCCGCACCAGCGCAAGCAGATCTTCCGTCTGATGGAGGACGCGGGCGTCGACGCCTCGCGCCACATCGTCGGCGGTGCCGGCGCCTTCGACGAGGACGTCGCCAAGATCACCGGCGCCCGTTCCCTCACCGAGGTCCAGGCCGACTCCGCGGCCAACGCCGCCAAGCAGGCCGAGCGCGAGCTGCAGGACCTGACCCGCCAGCTCGAGCGCGCCCAGCGCCGTGCGACGGAGCTCCGCGAGGAGGCCGACCGCCTGGTGGCCCGCGCCGCCCGTGAGCGCGGCGAGGACCCGGAGGCCGCTGTCGCCGCCGCTGCCGAGGAGCTCAAGGCCGAGGCCGAGGCCGCCGCCAAGGCGGAGGCCGCCGCTGCCGCCGCCATCCCGGCGCAGACCGAGCGCCGCGACGAGCGGGGCAACTTTGAGCGCCGCGGCGGTGGCTTCCGCCGTGACGACCGTGACGAGCGCGGTGGCGACCGTGGTGGTTTCCGTCGCGATGACCGTCGTGACGGCGACCGTGGTGGCTTCCGTCGTGACGACCGCCCGTCCGGTGGCTTCCGCCGCGACGACCGTCCCTCCGGTGGCTTCCGCCGCGAGGACCGTGACGAGCGCGGTGGCGACCGTGGTGGTTTCCGTCGTGACGACCGTCGTGACGGCGACCGTGGTGGCTTCCGTCGTGACGACCGCCCGTCCGGTGGCTTCCGCCGCGACGACCGTCGTGACGACCGTCCGTCCTTCCGTCGCGACGACCGTCCGACCGGTGGCTTCCGTCGCGAGGACCGTGACGAGCGCGGTGGCGACCGTGGTGGTTTCCGTCGTGACGACCGTCGTGACGGCGACCGTGGTGGCTTCCGTCGTGACGACCGCCCGTCCGGTGGCTTCCGTCGCGACGACCGCCCCTCCGGCGGCTACCGTTCCGCCGGTGGCGACCGCCCGTTCAACCGCGACCGTCGTGACGACCGTCCCTCCGGCGGCTTCCGCTCCGGCGGCGGCGACCGTCCCTACGGCCGTCGTGACG
Source organism: Streptomyces sp. UNOB3_S3 (assembly GCF_020740895.1). GTDB lineage: Bacteria > Actinomycetota > Actinomycetes > Streptomycetales > Streptomycetaceae > Streptomyces. Next base: position 2,522 of record NZ_JAILXP010000026.1, read on the forward strand.
ACCACCGGGGCGGCAGCTCCTTCGACCGTCGTTCCGACAAGCCGCGCTGGAAGCGCAACGGCTGATCCAGCGGCTGATCCAACAGCTGGTATCCGCAGCTGAACTGAGGGCCCGTACGGCATTCGCGCCGTGCGGGCCCTCGGCCGTTCGGAGCCGCTTCCGGACATCCGCGCGACGTCCCGGGCCATAACGACTCGGGCATCCACGGTCGGCCGGGCTATGCTGCGGTGTGCGGGCCGTTAGCTCAATTGGCAGAGCAGTGGACTTTTAATCCATTGGTTGTGGGTTCGAGTCCCACACGGCCTACCGCTGGAGCCCAGGTCAGAGCACATCTGACCTGGGCTCCGTGGCGTTTCCGGGGCTTTGAAGATCATTAGCTCGGCCGATGCTCGGCCGAAATGTTATCGATCATGAATTGGCTGCGCGCCTCTGATGGGCGGCCGGCGAGCGCTGCCGGTCCGGGCTCCGATCACCCGCGAGTGTCTCTGTGACGTGAATCACGTACTCGTCGGTCGAGCGTAGCGCCGCGAGGGTGCTGAGAGCTAGGCGGGCGGAGCGGCGGCTACTTGGCCTCGTGACGCCTCAACTTCCACCAGGGTCGCGAAGGTGCTGTTGCTGCCTCGGTCCCGCGCCTCATCCGGCGGTGACCGAGCGCCAGGCCCCGATCCGAAGGCGAACAGATGCGCCTCACTCCTGGGCTTCCGGGAGCGGGGCGCATCAATGCGGACCCCTGCCCTGATCACTGGCGGCATAAGACCGGGGCACCGCCTACTTGGGGAGCTGTCTCCGTCCGCCAAGGGTCGGGACTGACGCGTACCCGTCTTCCTGGGGTGGGCATCAGGAGCCCTCGGCATTGCCGCCTTGGGCCATGGGTACGGCACCGAGCACGCCGTGGTTCAGGTAGGCAAGTCCCAGCCCGGCCCCTCCGGGGAGCCGAGCCAGACCCGTTGGCGGTCCGGGGTGACGGTCAGGCCGAACTCGGTCTGGGACGGTGCGCCGGCCGCCTTCCAGGTGTCGATGGCGTCCTCGACGGCGTCCCACAGGCGCAGCGGGCCGCCCTGGCGAACGGTGAACCCGCCGTCCATAGATCCGCCGTCGGCGGCCGGTGCAAGCGTGGCGAAGGAGCGGCTCGGCAGGTCGATGAGGTGGTCCAGCATGGGGCCGTCATCCATGCTCATCCCGAGGTACTGGGCGCCCGGTACGGCGAGCTGCGCGACGAACTGCGGCGTCCACTCGCTCAGGATCTGCGGGCCGACCTGAGCCGGCCGTTCCTCGGCAGGTTGGACGAGGAGATCGGACACGCCAGTGAGTGCAGGCGCGGCCTGCGCGCGGGCGATCATGAACGATACGGTGCCGGGCAGGAACCGGCCCTCGGCCTTGCCGCCGTCGCCGACGGTCAGCCGGACCAGGCCCGAGCCGTACAGCCACCCGGACACAGTCGTCACGATGGTGCCGCCGGGCCGCACCTGCTCCAGCCACGCCGCCGGGATGCTGCGCACCGAGCAGAACGCGATCAGCTTGTCGTACGGCGCGTTGCCGGGGTGGCCGAGCAGGCCGTCCCCGGTGATGACGGCCGGGTCGTACCCGGCGGTCTTGATCGCGGCGCGGGCGCGGTCGGCGGCGGCCGGGTCGGTCTCGATGCTGGTGACCTGCTTGCTGCTCAGCCGCTCGCACACCAGGGACGTCGAGTAGCCGGTGCCCACGCCGACCACCAGGACCCGGTCCCCGTTCTGGGGGTCGAGATCCTGGAGCATGCGCACGAGCAGGCTCGGCAAGGTGGACGAGGAGGTCGGGTCACCGTAGGTCGGGCCATCGACGTCCCCGGGGTGCACGCGGCCGTCGAGCTGGGTTACGAGTGTGTGATCGGTGTAGACCTCGTGCAGCCACGCGCCCGCCTCGCTGGGCCCGGGGATGACCGGGGCCCACTGGGTGCCCTGGGGGGTCTCGGCGCGGCGGAAGAACGCGCGGACGAATTCGTGCCGGGGGACGGTCTCGACAGCCGACCGCCAGGCGGTCGACCGTAGGTGCCCGTCGTGTTGGAGCTGGTCGGCCAGTTTCTCGCGCAGCTCGGCGGCGCGGACCTCGTCCACCACGATGGGGGTGCGCTCGGTCATGTGGGGAGTCCCTTCTCCAACAGGTCGGCCAGGGCGGCGGTGATGGCTCTGGTCGTGTGGTCGTCAACGAACGCCCACTGCCCATTGGGGTTGCACTCGTAGAAGCGCCACACCCCGTCCCGGCCGAGGGCGAAGTCGAACGCGCCGAAGGCCAGCCCGAAGGCGTGCAGGTAGGCGCGGATGCCGGTCCGGACCGGGCCCGGCACGTCGATGGGGTCGTAGGCGATCCGGTCGTAGTCCCATCGCCAGTCCAGGTGATCGCCGTCGATGGTGATGCGGGTGGCGAACAGCTCGTCGCCGACGGCGGCTATCCGCACGTCGGCGGTCTTGTCGACGGCCTGCTGGAACAGGTGGGGGCAGGCGGCCACGCCGTCGCCGATTGCGCCGGCGTCGACCGGCCGGACCCAGATCGTGCGGAGTTCACCGTCCTGGCGGTACTCGGTGGAGCGCAGCGGTTTGTAGACCACCGGCCCGTGCTCCTTCGCGAAGGCACGGGCGGCCTCGGGGTCGTTCGTGATCAGGGTCGGGGGGACCTCGAGCCCGGCCCGCAGGGCCGCGGTTATCTGGCGAGGCTTGTATTCAGCGCTCGAGTTGCGGTGCGGGTGGTTGACGTACAGGCACTCGGGGAGGGCGGCCAGGAGCCCGCCCAGGCCGTGCCGGACCTGGGCCGCGGTGAACTCCTGGTCCTGGCCGTCCAGACCGTTGGGTGGCGCGTAGCGGGACGGGCGTCGGTAGTAGACGGCCCTGGCGTCTTCCAGGCCGAGGGAGCGGGTCGGGGTGGTGAGCAGGCCGTGCCAAGTGCGGCTGCGGCCCGCGTGGGCGGAGAACGTCACGTCGGCCGGCTGGCCGGGGTCGAGCCGCACGACCGGGATGTCCCGGCCGTGCAGTTCGGTGATGACGTGATCCGCCGTCAGGTCGTCCAGGGCGGTGAGGACGACGACCGGACGAGGAGAGGGCATCGGTCAGTCCTGGTCGTTTTCCTGGTCGTGGCCCTCGTCGGCGTTCGAGGAGCTGGAGCCGTCGCCTTGGCTGGTGCGGGTCTTGGTCTCCTTGCCGGTGCCGGTGCCGTGCTTGCCCATCTCCATCGGCCTGCCGAGGGCGTCGTGGTAGACGGTGGTCTGCGTGGTGGGGTCCAGCCGGACGGCCTCACCGGCGTCGGTGATCAGCGACGGGTAGGGCTCCATGCGGGTCAGGCCCCATGGCTGAACGGTCGTGTTCATGAGCGCTTCCTTTCCTCGATCGCTTGCGGAGGGTGCCCTCCCCAGCCCCGTGCTGACCGGGCCCGGCGCCGGGAAGGGCTGGCCGCCTCGGGGGAAGCGGCCGGGCCTTGTACAGCTACGGGAATGGAGCGGAGCTGTACAAGGGGTTGCGCGCCGACCACGCCAACACGTCCCGGAAACGAGTTGTACGGCCCGTGAGGAGCGCCGGGACGGCATTGGGCAGGGGGGCCGGTCAGTTCCTGGCGTCCGTGCGAAGCTCGGCCCAGACCCGTTTCCCCCATGGCAGGGAGTCGACCTTCCACCTGTCGGCGAGGCCGGCGACGACGACCAGGCCCCGCCCTCTCTCCTTGTCGAAGGGCGGCGTCTTGCGGACCGGACGCTGCCGGGACATATCCACCACAGCCACCCGGACGCGGTCCGGCCGGGGCCTGGAGACAGTCACTCGCAGGTTGCGGCACTCGGTGTGGACGACCGCGTTGGCAACCAGCTCGGACACGATCAGCACGCCCGTATCGATCAGGTCGGGCAGGTCCCAGGTGTTGAGGGCGGCAGTCACCAGGAGCCGGGCGCGGTGGGCGGACGCGGCCTCGCGGGGCATGGTCTGGGTGTAGGCGGGGACGCCGGTCCCGGCGGGGTGTGCGGTCATGATCATTGGTCGCCTCAGCGTTCCGGGGCCGCCACCCGCCCCCGGGCTGGGCGCGGGAGGGGACAGCGGCAGATCAATGCGCCACGCATCCGCACGCAGCGTGTCCGACGCCAGTACAACGGCGCCCCGTGCAGGGTCGTGAGGAAATGCTCCGCAAGCGCTGGTCACGGCCAACCGGAAATTTCCGGGGCGCTCGCCCGGACCGCTGTGCTCCACGCGCCGTCTCGCTACCGTGAGTGCCGTGGAGGGGACCGAACACAGGCAGCCCAACCAGCGCCTTCAAGAACACATGAACGAGGCGGGGTTCAGGCAGAACGAACTCGCCGACAACGTCAACGTGTTCCTCATCGGCGCCGGCCACCCCGGCACGGTCTCCGACCGCACCGTCCGCCAATGGCTGACCGGAAAAACCCGCTGGCCTCACCCTCGGCAACTCCAAGCATTAGAGGCAGTATTCGGGTGTACCGCCGAAGAACTGGGGTTCGTTCCACCCCCGGGCAGACGTACCAACACCAGCACCCCGGAGAGTCCCGTGCTCCGCCGTACCTTCTTCACCGCGACCACTGGGACGACCGCCGCCGCTGTCGTCCCCCTCTTCTCCGCACGCCCGAACCGCGTCGGCACCACCGACGTCATCGAGCTGCGCAAGGGCCTCGACGCCCTGATGGCCCTGGACGCCCACAGGGGCGGCCACGAGGCCCTTGAGAGTGCAGCCCTGTCCGGCGCCCGACAAGCTCTCGACCTCCAGCAGAAGGCCGCCACCCAGAGCATCCGCAAGCGCCTGTTCACCGTGGCCGCCGACTACACGGCCACCGCCGCCTGGTCCGCCATCGACGCCCGCCGGTCCGACCGCGCCCAGACCCACCTCGACCGCGCCCTGTACCTCGCCGGCATGGCCAAGGACGGCGCCGCCCAACTCCGCGTGTGGAACAGCTACGCGATGCTGGCCCACCAGCGCCAGGAGCACACCAAGGCCATCGATGCCGGGTACGCCGCCCAAGCGGTCGGGATCTGCCGCAGGGATCCGCTGTACGCCTCCCTGGCGCACGCCCGCACGGCCGTCGGCCACGCCACCAAGGGCGACCGGCAGGCCGCGCTCCGGTCCCTCGGATACGCCGAGGCCGCCTTGTCCAAGGCCGATCGAGACCAGCCCCGCCCATCGTGGATCGCCTTCTACGACCTGTCGGAGCTGACGGCGCTCATGGCTATCGTCCGAGACCGCATCGGGGACTCCGAGGAAGCCGAGGCCGCCTCGCACCGTGCGCTGTCGTCCATCCCGCGCCAGTTCCACCGCAACCGCGCCCTGGCCACCGCCCGCCTCGCCCTCGCGCAGTTGCACCAGCGCGAGATCGAAGAGGCGTGCGCCACGGCCTCCAGCGTCTTCGACCTGATGGCCGGGTACCCGATCCCGGGACGGATGCGGTCCCTGCTGGGCGACTTCTACCGGGACCTCATCACCCTGGCCCCGGACGCTGCCATCGCGGGAGAGTGGGGCGACCGCTTCCGCAGCGAATGGAGCCGAGCTTGACCACCATCGACGTCCGGCACTTCACCCACGACGACGCGGCCGAGATCCGCCAGACCCTCCTCGACGTGCACACCGACGCCTATGCCGACCGCGCCGACGACCCCTTCGTCCAGCGCTTCCCCTGGTTCGTGGACCACTGGTCCAGCCATCCCGGGTTCTCCTGCGTGATCGGCTACGACGGCTCCGAGCCGATCGGCTACGCCTACGGGGCCGCCGCGAACCCGGACCGCGAGTGGTGGCGGGAGCACCTCGCCCCGGCGCCGGCGAAGGCGAAGACGTTCCATGTGTCCGAGCTGATGGTGCGGCCGAAGTGGCGCAAGCACGGACACTCCGAGCGGCTGCACCGGGCCCTTCTGGGCGCTCGGGACGACGACCTGGCCGCGCTGCTGGTTGACGTGACGCATCCCAAGGTTCAGGCCCTGTACGAGACCTGGGGGTACCGGAAGGTCGGCGAGCGCCAGCCATTCCCCGACTCACCGGTGTACGCGGTGATGCTCGCCGATTTGCCTCTATCGGTCTGACGGAGACGCGGCCCGGCGCCCGGCCTTCGATCAGCTTCCGACTGGCTGGGCGCGGCTTAGGGGCAGGCACCACACATCGCCTGACAGTGCTCGACATGAACAGGAACGCCGCATCTCTGACTGAAACCGTTCGGCTCGGCGTTCAACTGACCGTGCCGTCTCAGGCCGAGAGCCCTTACGGCCGGTTATATGGCGTGTATCAGGGCGCGTCACTACCAATTGACTGGAGTTCGCGCCAACCTTCTGGACGACACGCCAGACAAGAAATCAGTCGTTTATGTAGTGTTTAGCGTATGCCAAGGCGGACGGTGCCCTCACGCTGGCTCAGGGCATCGAGAAGCAGCCACATTGATCAAGGTCATGCCGCTTAAACGGGCTGGTCAAGGCTGTGGCGATCCTCGCTAGCGCGGCTAATTGGCCAATCGCCTTAATTTTCTTGCCCTTTGATCAATCAATGGCATAGATTCGTCACGCACTCAGCAAAAAGGGCAGACCGGGGGGCTGTTTAGTGCTCAAGTGGGGGAACGACTCGCGAGAGATTAACGAGGCCGTGAGACGCGGCCTCGGCTACGTCTCAGTTGACGGCTTCGAGGCGACCTCCTTGGCGCTACTACCTAACTAGGCGGACACCAAGCAGCTCTATCGTGCAAGGCTCACATATCCCTCGAATGCAAAACTGCCCTTGCTGCCCATCAAATGTCCGCGCCCCAGCTGGTTTTGGCGACCCTCGCAAGGACGCGGACACCCTTCAACGGAGGCAAGACTACATGAACCGCAAGTCCGTGAGAATAGCGGCCGCGACGGCGATGGCAGCCATCTCGCTCGGCGTGGCTATTCCGGCCGCCAACGCCGTGGAAGCCCACCGCAATACGGCCAGCGTGTCCACGCTGGCCATCTCCGAGGCGCAGCTGGCCGCACTCAAGACGGCAAACCCGCGGTCCGCCACCAATGGCGAGGCCAGCATCTCCGCTGCGGAGCTCGCCGCCCTGACGGCCGCCGCCAACGCCGGCGAGGGCCAGCAGTTCGGCGGGAAGATCGACGCGATCATCGCGCTGCTGAAGAAGTCTCCCGGGCTCTTCAAGGCTGCCGTGAACGCCGCCAAGAAGGGCGCGGGCGCCTTCAAGGACTGGGTCGACGGGCTCTCCGACTGGAACCCGGTCAAGTGGACGCTCCAGGCCCTGCCCGGTGAAGCCATGATCGAGCTGGTCCGCTACCTCTCCGGTATGTAATACCGCTTGACGCTGTGATGCCCCCGGGCACGGGGGCATCACAGCTCCCTGACCTGGAGCTGCACAGTTGAAAAAGACGAGGGAACAGGCAGTCTCGGACAACCTCTGGGGCTCGCCCGCTTTGTTCATTACAGCCGCCTTCATCTGCTTCAACGTTGCGAGAGGCGATGAAGCCAGGCTGACAGGCTGGGTCTTGTACGCATGCGGATGGGCCCCAGCGTTGGGGATGCTCACCTGGTGTGCGCTCAAACGTCGTAGGCCCGGCGTCGGAGGGGCTGTCAGCTTCGTCATGCTGCTCCTCTTTGGGGCCGTCTTTTGGCTAACCCACGGCTGATCCGCCCCGCTGGCAAGCGCCTCGCACAGGGAACCGACCCCAGGGGGGTACGCCGGTTGAGCGCGCGTTTTCCGGCTTGACCTCGACGCTGTCCAGCGCGTTCGAAGGGTGATGTGGACTTCCGTTCCCTTCGAAGGGCTGTGTTGCCGTGCACGGCCACGCACGCCGGATGCGTCCTGTCGTTGGGCCCGTCAGGCGTTGGACGGGGGAGAACCGGGTCGCGCTCCAGTGCGCGACCTTGCCGGTATCCGGTTACTGGTCCGGCAAGGTCCAGCGCATGCAGGCGGGCGAGGAAGTCGTCGCCTCCGTCAGCATCCGGGATGGGTGAGCTGGTCCGGCTCCATGAGGAACATGGGTTCGCCACAGGTGGCGCAGATGGCCTCTTGGTCCACGTCCTCTTCCACCAGGTCCGCCGGCGGCCTGTCTGGTACCGCGTACACGCCACGCTTGGTCTTGAGTAGCCGTCCCTGCTCGGACAGCCGCTTCAGGTACTGGTAGGCGTCATTGCCGAACCGCTCGACGACCACCTTCGCCCGTATGCCCTCGGGGTGCTGGCGTACGAAGTTGAGGATGCTCACGGACTTATCGCCCAGCTCGGCGACCTCGGAGCGCTGCTCCACCCGTGCGGCGGCCTCGGCCAGCGTGGCGCCGTCCAAGGTCCACATGCCGTCGGATATCTTCATAGGGCGACCTCATCGGCGACGACGAGGAGGCAGGGCGCAGGGTCGGCGACCTGCTCGCCGGGCTGATGGCGCGCCGCGCAGCGATCCCGGAGCCGGCGGAGGTCTCCCGCAAGCTCGGCGTCGGTGTGCCGCTGGACGGGGCAACGACCGTGGCTGACTGGCTCGACACCTGGCGCGCGGGGAAGCAGACCAGGACGACGACCAACAACGGCTACGACTCCCACATCCGGGTCCATCTGAAGCCGCACCTCGGGCACTTCCGCCTCGATCGCCTGGGCGTCTCCGCGGTACGGGCCATGTTCGACGCCATCGGTGACCAGAACGAGGTCATCAGGGCAGAGAACGAGGCCCGCCGTGAGCAGATCGCGCGCTGTACCCGCGGTCGGCCGGGCGTACCGAAGGTGTACGAGCGGGCGAAGCTGGCCGAGGAGCGGGCCAAGCTGGCCGAGATGAAGCCGTTCAGGCGCACCACCGGGCCCGCGACGAAACAGCGCATCAGGGCGACGCTGCGGGCCGCGATCAACGCGGCCATCGCTCAGCAGATGATCACGTTCAACGCGGCCGAACACGTCGAGCTGGAGTCGGGTAAGCGGCCAAAGCCGATGCTGTGGACCGCTGAGCGGGTCCGGCGGTGGCGAGAGACCGGCGAAAAGCCGGGCGCCGTCATGGTGTGGACGCCCGCCCAGTTCGGCGCCTTCCTGGACGAGGCCGAGGGCGACCGGCTGCACGCCTTCTACCACCTCATCGGCTTCCGGGGCCTGCGCCGTGGTGAGGGAGTCGGCCAGGAATGGACGGACGTCGACCTGGAGGCCAGCTTGCTCACCGTCTCGAAGGAAATCGTGGTGGACGGGTGGGACCCCTTGGAGACCGAACCCGAGACCGACGGCAGCGCGGCCACGATCGCGCTGGACAGCGTGAACGTCCAGGTCCTCCGTGAGCACCGCATCCGGCAACTCGCGGAGCGGGAGGCCCGCCTCAAAGGCGGTAAGGCATGGGAAGACACAGGGAAGGTGTTCACCAACGAAGATGGCACCTGGCTGCACCCGGACACGGTGTCGAAGGGGTTCCGGCGCATCTACGAGGCGGCCGGCCTCCCGCCGATCAACCTGCGGGACCTGCGACACGTCTCGGCGACCGTGCAGCACCGAGGTGGCGGTGACATCCACTCCATCAAGGAGACCCTCCGGCACTCCACGATCACCTTGACCTCGGACACGTACACCAGCCTTCTGCCCGAGGTGGACCGGGAGATTGCCGAGCGAGCGGTGAGCGTTGTGCCGCCGGCGCGTCGACAGACCGTGGTTGAAGGTTCGTCTGCTGGGTGATTGGTGGGCCGCCGGTTGATCAAAAAGCGCTCCGATTTTGCGTCGCTATGCGTGGGGTAGGGGGCCGGGTCCGAAGATGATCAAGCGGCCCAGATTCCCCCCACCCCCCATGGGCGTCTGCCCTCAGCGGCAGTGTCCCAGCGTGGCCCTACCCCTTTTGGGCCTGTGCCAACAGGTTGTTCAGGAACCCAGCGACGGCAGATCGCAGTTCGGCATCTCGGGCCACAATCGCGACGATGACACCGAGAATTATCAGCGTTACCAGCCCGCCGAATCCGGAACCGCTCGTGGGGTTGCGCCGATGAGCGTTGGCCATCCGTTGCATATCATGGAAGTTCTGCCCTGCTTGAGCTCCGAACTGCGAGGCACGCCGCGCCGCGTCAGCCGCCTGTTGGGCTGCTGCGCGGTGAGCCGCCTGTTGAGCTGCTTGCTGGGCTGCCTGCTGAGCCATTTGCTGCGCTGCCTGTTGAGCCATTTGCTGTGCCGGATCCATGGGCGGTCCACCCCCTGAGAGTCAGGTCAAGCGTGCATTTAAGGACACGCAGAAGATGGCCGGATCGTTCCTAACGCTGGGGAATTAGCGGCGTAGTCGGTGCGGATCTAGGAACTGCATGCAACTGGACGGCAGCCTGATGAGGAATGGGGAGGTAATTGTTATCGGGTGTGCTTAATGGCGATTGTGCTTGCGGCTGTTGCAGCTGCGGCACAGCACGTCGAGGTTTCGGGTCGCCGGTCCCACCCTTGCTCTTGAGCACTATGTGGTCGACGGTGAGGTCGGTGGGGGTGGCCGGGCACTTCCCACCCGGGGCACCACTCGCCGTACTGCCGGCGGTGGGCGGCTACGTGCGGGTGGCGGTGCGCTGCCAGTCGGCCCCGTAGCCGCGCTGGGTGACGGAGCCGCGCACGCGGCCCTGCCTGCCTGCCGCGCCGCTTGATTGTGGGCTCTCACCCCGTCCGGCCTGACGCCACACGCGTCGGCCATTGGCACGGAGACCGCGAGGTCAGCAGATGCTGTCCTACTAACTCACCATCAGTCCAGGTCACAGGACAGTTCTGTTCGGCCGTTGCTCGGCCGAACGCCCCGTCAGTCCCTGTCATCGGGCGAACGGAACGGCACGAGCCGTCATCCGGTGGTGTCTGCCGACCTGCCGTGCTCGGCAGTGGGCGGTACGGGTCGGCACTCGGCGCCATTCGGTGTAATCGGGCACCATGGGCGGCCCGCAGGCTTTTAATCCATTGGTTGTGGGTTCGAGTCCCACACGGCCTACCGCCGAGGCCCAGGTCGGACTGTTCTGACCTGGGCCTCAAGGCTTTTCCCCGCGTAGTTTCCCGCCGCCACGCCGCCCTGGGTCCGGTGCCCGGCCGGAGGCGGACGCTAGCGTGTCGATTGGGAACGGGGCCGCCGGTCCGGCTTCCAGGGTCCTCTGGCCAGCCCTTGGCGATGTCCCGTTCCCACCCTTTCCGCTCTGCCGCCCCTCCGTTGTCGACGCGCCCCTAGGCCGTGATCTTGGTGACCTGGCCGGCGCCGACGGTGCGGCCGCCCTCGCGGATGGTGAAGCGCAGGCCCTCCTCCATGGCGACGGGCTGGATGAGCGCGACGGACATCTCGGCGTTGTCGCCGGGCATGACCATCTCCGTGCCCTCCTTGAGGGTCACCACGCCCGTCACATCCGTGGTGCGGAAGTAGAACTGGGGGCGGTAGTTGTTGAAGAACGGGGTGTGCCGGCCGCCCTCGTCCTTCGACAGGATGTAGGCCGTGGCGTCGAATCCGGTGTGCGGGGTGACCGAGCCCGGCTTGATGATGCACTGGCCGCGCTCGACGTCCTCGCGCTTGATGCCGCGGAGCAGCAGACCGACGTTCTCACCGGCCTGGCCCTCGTCGAGCAGCTTGCGGAACATCTCGATGCCCGTGACCGTCGTGGTCGTCTTCTCCGGGTGGATGCCGATGATGTCGACGGTCTCGTTGACCTTGAGGACACCACGCTCGATGCGGCCGGTGACGACGGTGCCGCGACCGGTGATCGTGAAGACGTCCTCGATCGGCATCAGGAACGGCTTGTCGACGTCACGCTCGGGCTGCGGGATGTTCTCGTCGACGGCGTCCATCAGCTCCTCGACGGATTTGACCCAGACCGGATCGCCCTCGAGCGCCTTGAGGGCGGAGATCTTGACGACCGGGGCGTCGTCGCCCGGGAACTCGTACTCGTTGAGGAGCTCGCGGACCTCGAGCTCGACGAGCTCCAGGATCTCCTCGTCGTCCACCATGTCGGCCTTGTTCAGGGCGACGACGATGTACGGAACGCCGGACTGGCGGGCCAGGAGCACGTGCTCCTTGGTCTGCGGCATCGGACCGTCGGTCGCGGCGACCACGAGGATCGCGCCGTCCATCTGGGCGGCACCGGTGATCATGTTCTTGATGTAGTCCGCGTGACCCGGGCAGTCGACGTGGGCGTAGTGACGCGCCTCGGTCTGGTACTCGACGTGCGCGATGGAGATGGTGATACCGCGCTGACGCTCCTCGGGCGCCTTGTCGATGTCCTCGAAGGGCGTGTACGGGTTCAGGTCCGGGAACTTGTCGTGCAGCACCTTGGTGATCGCCGCGGTAAGGGTCGTCTTACCGTGGTCGACGTGGCCGATGGTGCCGATGTTGACGTGCGGTTTTGTCCGCTCGAACTTCGCCTTCGCCACTGGGAAACCTCCAGTTCGCCTCAGCAGGACGAAGGAAGGCCGGCGGCCGCCGATCCCTCGCGTCCTGATCGTCGTGGATACGCGGAGCAATTCTCCCGTCACCCTATGTCGTCATGGCGTTAAGTCGCGCGCGGCGCGTCCCCGGATGGCCGAGTGCGTCCCCCCTCTGTCCGCTTCCCGAGACGCGGGGCGAACAGCACCACCCGTGCGGGTGGCGACGCGGCTGGACTGGTCCGGGTTTGACGGCGAATGCCCGGGAGGCGCCATGGACAGTCGCCCTATCGTGTGCGGCCCCGGAAGCGGATGTGCCGGAGGTAACAAGCCATGAGTCATGGGCCAGAGGCATAGGCGATGAAGCACATACGCCTGTTGCGCTGCCGATCCGTGCGAGTGCTGTGGCTGTCGATGACCCTGTCCGTGCTGGGGGACCGGCTGTACGGCCTGGCCGCGATGTGGGTCGTGTACGAGGCGACGGGCTCGTCCTCCCGGACGGGCCTGGTGGCCGCCGTCGAATCGCTGCCCTACATAGCCCTCGGCGGCGCCGGCTCCATGCTGGCCCGCTTCTCCCGCTGGCGCTCCCTGGCCTGGGTGGACGCCGGCCGGGCCGCCGTCGCGCTGGCCGTGCCGCTGTTCTGGTCGCCGGACACGACCGGCTTCCTGATCACGCTGACGCTCGTCCTGCTGCTCGGCACGCTCAGCGCGGTCTTCGACCCCAACTTCGGCGCGCTCGTCCCCCAGCTGGTGCCGGTCGAGGAGCTTCCGCTGGTCAGCGGCCTGTTCGACCTGACCTCCCGGATCGCGGGCGTGCTCGGGCAGGGGAGCGTCGGGGTTCTGCTGCTGCTCGTGTCCGAGATCGAACTGTTCGCCGTCGACGGCTGCACGTTCGTCGTCTCGGCCCTGGCCCTCGGCTGGCTCGGCCACCGCACGGCGGGGGAGGAGAGCGGCCCGGCCGCGAGGCCGCCGGGCGCGAGGCCGTCGGGCGCGAGGCCGTCGGGCGCGCCGGAAGGCGGACCCACGGGCGGCCGGACAAGCGCCGGGGCGGACGACGTGCCGGGCGGCCGGGCCGTCGGACGTGTGGGCCCCGTGGGTGGTGACCCGCCCGATGGCGCCTGCGGGCGCAAGGGCCCCGTAGGCGGGGACCCGCCCGACGCCGCCGCCTGCGGGCGCAAGGGTCCCGTGGGCGGCGACCCGCCCGCCGGGCCCGCGCGGGCGGCGGGGGCGGCGGGGGCCGTACGCGCCCGGTCCCTGCTCCACCGCCACCCGCGGATCGCGATCGCGGTCGCCGTGCACGGCGTGGCCCTGTTCACCGCGGCCGTCTCGACCGTCGGCCTGCCCCCTCTGCTCGTCTCCCGCTTCGGCCAGGGCGCCACCGGATACGGCCTGGCCCTCGCCGCCACGGCTGCCGGCGGCCTCGCGGGGAACCTCCTCACCGGCCAGCTCGCCGGACGGCTGACCGGCGCCGGTCAGCCGTCCGGATCCGGGCCCGCCGCCGGGTCCTGGATCACCACGTACTGCCTCGCCTGGGCCCTGTCCGGGTTGGCGCTGGCCGGCCTGGGCGTGGCGGACTCCATGACGGCCGTGATCGCCCTGTGCGTCGTCTCCGGCCTCCTCTTCCCCGTCTGCGCCGTGACCTTGCGCGCCCACCTGACCCGGTTCGCCCCGGCCGAGCGCCTCCGGCTGCTGACGATCGACCAGACGGTCACCCGGTCGGCCGGGATGGCCGGACTCCTCCTGCTGCCGCCCGTCGTGGACGCGGCCCCCGCCGGGGCGTTCGTGGGAGCGGGCCTTCTGCTGTCGGCGGCGGGGCTCGCGGGCTGGTGGCTGGGCGGACGGATGACCGGCGCGCGGGCCCCGTAGGGGCGCGGGGAACTGCGCGACCAGCCACAGGCGGCCCGCAGCCGAGATCCCGCGCTCAGAAGAGGCGGCGCGAGCGACCCCGCCAGTTGGTGAAAACCCCGCCCCCGTCATGTGTTCGCGCCGCTACGGTAAGTGCGCGGGGTGGGCAGTAGTGGTGTGTGGCGAAGGTCGGGAGGCGACGGGCATGGCGAAGACGCGAGCGGGCGGGGGCGAGGGCGAGAGCGGGCGGCGCGGCGAGCCGGACGGCTCCACCGGCTCCACCGGCCCCGAGCCGACGCCCGCCGAGCAGGTGGCGGAGCTGCTGAAACGGGCCCAGAACGGTTTCGAGATCGGCGAGCCGCTCCTGGACCGGCTGCGCACCGCGCTGATGCACCAGACCGAGCTCCGCTCGTACCGTCAGCGCAACGACGGCCGGCGCCCCCTCCGGTGCAACACCTACCGGCACATCTTCCTGCTCGCCGACGGCAGCAGCCTCGTGCTGTTCGAGCTGGAGCACGACACGGGACCGCAGGAGCGCCTCCTTTACGAGCTCTACACCGACGACGGCGCGCTCGACGCCGCCGAGCGCCGGGTGCACGACCGGATCGGCGGCGGGGGCATCGGGCCGGGGAACGAGTCCGAGGAGCTGCCCGCCTGGCTGGCGGAGGAGCTGCTGCTCGCCATGGGCCCGACGAGGCCCCGTCGCGAGTACGTCTCCGAGGCCTCGCCCGACCACGCCCGCAGGCTGCTGCGCCGCGCGGAGAACGCGGACGGGCCGGGCGAGGTCGTCCGCGAGCTGCTCCAGGGGGCGCTCGGCCACCACATCGCGCTGATCACCAAGCCCAGGCGCCGGGGCACGGGCCGTGACGCCACCTGGTGCCGGTTCTACGAGCACGCGTTCCTGCTGGAGGGCGGCGGCGAGGTCAGCCTCTGGGAGCTGGAGCACAACATGACGGCCGACGGACGGCTCGTGTGTGAGGTGTATCTCGACGAGGCGGAGGCGGAGGTGGCCGCCGACCGGCACGCCAGGGCCCAGGGCGTGGAGTTATAGGGCGTGGCGCGGGAGAAGGGGCCGGGGTGGCGGGCGCCCGCCCCGGGGTACGGTGCGCGGAAGGCCATGGCCACGACCGGCGGTCGTATGGTACGGTCGATCAAGTTGCAATTGTGGTACCCATGAACTTGTGTGCGCCTCGGTTCTGTAGCCGATGGCGCATTTTTGTTTTTGCCGGTCTGTTCCGGTCTGGGGACCCACCCCATCCATAAGGAGTAAGACATGGCTACCGGCACCGTGAAGTGGTTCAACTCGGAAAAGGGCTTCGGCTTCATCGAGCAGGACGGCGGCGGCCCCGACGTCTTCGCCCACTACTCGAACATCGCCTCCAACGGCTTCCGTGAGCTGTTCGAGGGCCAGAAGGTCTCCTTCGACGTCACGCAGGGCCAGAAGGGCCTGCAGGCCGAGAACATCGTCAACATCTGACGAACCGGCCGGAGCCATCCGGCCCCGCGTGACGCGTCGCTGATTCGACGCGTCACGCGACACAGCACGACAAGAGGCCCGCGCCACTGGGTGCGGGCCTTTTGCCGCCCCGCGCCAGCGCGCCCAGGGCTCACGCCGGAACGTCCGTCCAGGGCCGCCCCGCGATACGAGGTCCCCGAACCGGGCGTGCCACCCCACTGAGGGAAGGTCCCCCGAATGACTCGTTCCGCACGCCCTGCCCGCTCCACGGACGCCCGCTCCGCCGACTCCGCCCGTTCCGGCCGTCCGGCGGGCGCCAATCGCTCCGCACGCCCCGCCCGCTCCCGCGGCGGACGGCAGTCCGGCGGTCGCCCCGCCGAGCCTCTCCAGGGTGACTTCGAGACGCCGGCCGACACGACGCCGGCCCTGCCGGCCGTCGACTCCTTCGCCGAGCTGGACATGCCCGGCGGTCTGCTCTCCACGCTGACCCGCGAGGGCGTCACCGCGCCCTTCCCGATCCAGGCGGCGACCCTTCCCAACTCGCTGGCCGGCCGTGACGTCCTCGGCCGCGGCCGTACGGGCTCGGGCAAGACCCTCGCCTTCGGCCTGGCGCTGCTGGCCCGTACGGCGGGGCGGCGCGCCGAGGCCAAGCGGCCGCTCGCGCTCGTCCTCGTCCCCACCCGTGAGCTGGCCCAGCAGGTCACCGACTCGCTCACCCCGTACGCGACCGCCGTCAACCTGCGGATGGCCACGGTCGTCGGCGGCATGTCCATCGGCAGGCAGGCCCAGACCCTCGCGCGCGGCGCGGAGGTGCTCGTCGCGACGCCGGGCCGGCTCGCGGACCTCATCCAGCGCGGTGACTGCGCGCTGCGCGACGTGGCGATCACGGTCCTGGACGAGGCCGACCAGATGGCCGACATGGGCTTCCTGCCGCAGGTCACCCGGCTGCTGGAGCAGGTCGCCCCGGGCGGTCAGCGGATGCTGTTCTCCGCGACCCTGGACCGCAACGTCGACCGGCTCGTCCGCCGCTTCCTCACCGACCCGGTGACCCACTCCGTCGACGCGTCCGTGGGCGCGGTGGTGACCATGGAGCACCACCTGTTCCACGTCACCGACCAGGACAAGAAGGACGCCGTCAGCCGGGTCGCGGCTCGCGCCGGCCGCGTGATCATGTTCGTGGACACCAAGCGCGGCGCCGACCGGCTGGTGAAGAAGCTGCTGGCCCAGGGCGTAAGGGCCGCCGCGCTGCACGGCGGCAAGAGCCAGCCGCAGCGCAACCGGGTGCTGGAGCAGTTCCGGACCGACCAGGTCACCGCCCTGATCGCGACGAACGTCGCCGCGCGCGGCATCCACATCGAGGGTCTCGACCTCGTCGTCAACATCGACCCGCCGGTCGACCACAAGGACTACCTCCACCGCGGTGGCCGCACCGCCCGCGCGGGTGAGTCCGGCACGGTCGTCACGTTCGTCCTGCCCGAGCAGCGGCGCGAGATGAGCCGCATGATGACCACGGCCCAGATCGCCCCGAACGTCATCAAGACCTACCCGACCGACCCCGAGCTCGCCCGCATCACCGGCGCCCGCGAGCCCAGCGGCGTCCCGGTCGTCATCGCGCCGCCGGCCCCGGCCCAGCCGCAGGGCGGCCAGGGCGGCGACAAGGCGGCCAAGCCGTCGCGCTCGCGCGGCTCCCGCTCCCGTTCCGGCTCGGGTTCCGGTTCGGGTTCCGGTTCCGGCTCGGGCAACGGCGGCGGCCGTCCGTTCCGCGGCTTCGGCGGCAACGGCGGCGAGGGCTCCCGGCGCTCCGGCGGCACCCGTCCGGGCAACGCCGTCGGCCGGTCGCGCCGAGGCGGCGGGGGCGGCGGTCGCCGGCCCGCCGCGTCCTGAGGCTCCGAGCTCCTGAGGCATTGAAGCCTTGAGGTGCCTTGAGGCCCTGAGGCCTTGAGGCCCTGACCGGGCCGGCGTTCCCGAACGGCTCAACCCCGTTCGCCGCTCCGCATCCCAGCCGCAAGGGTGGGACGCGGAGCAAGGAACGTCGGCCGGTCAGGAGAACACACGGTGGGGAAGCGAGACGGGCCGCTGCCCGGACCGGATCCGCTCTGCGAGCCGCTCCCCGGGCGAGGGGCGGTCACGGCCACCCGCTGGCTCCCCGCCGCCGTGATCATCGGCGGCGTCGCCTTCGACGTCCTCACGCCCCCCAAGTACTCCTCCGCCCCCTTCTTCGTCTCCGCGCCCCTCGTCGCCGCCCCGCTCCTCTCCCTCTCCGTCACGCTGCTCACGGCGTTCGCGGCCCTGGCGGCGATGATCACGCTCTCCTTCACGCGCCAGGCGCCGGAGATGGGCGAGTCGGTGACCGAGGTCGTCACCGTCCTGATCGTCGGCGCGCTCGCCGTGGGCATCAACCGCGTCGTATGGCGCGGCAATCGCCGGCTGGCGTCGGTGCGGGGCGTCGCGGAGGCCGCCCAGCGGGCGGTGCTGCCCACGCCCCCGGCCCGGATCGGCGGGCTCCGTGTGGCCGCGCGCTATGTCGCCGCGCAGGCCGACGCCCGGATCGGCGGTGACCTCTACGCGGTGCAGGACACCCCGTACGGCGTCCGCGTCATCGTCGGCGACGTACGGGGCAAGGGGCTCGGCGCGGTGGAGGCGGTCGCGATCCTGATCGGCGCGTTCCGGGAAGCGGCGGAGCAGGAGCGCACGCTGGAGGGGCTGGCGGCGCGGCTGGAGCGCGCGCTGCAACGGGAGGGCACGCGGCGCGCGAACATCGAGCAGGCCGAGGGGTTCACCACCGCCGTCCTGGCCGAGGTCCCACCGGGCGCGGGCGCCCTGCGCATCGTCAACCGCGGTCATCCGCCCCCGCTCCTGCTCCACTGCGACGGCGCCGTCGGGGACACCCACCCCCGGGTGCCCGCCCTGCCGCTGGGGATGGGGGACCTGGGCGTGTGGCCGGACAGGGTGGAGGAGTGGGAGTTCCCGGTGGGGGCGACGCTGCTGCTGTTCACCGACGGGGTCACCGAGGCCAGGGACGCGGCCGGGGCGTTCTACGACCCCCGGCCACGGCTGCACGGCAAGCAGTTCCGCAGCCCCGACGCCCTGCTGGACTCCCTCACGGCGGACGTGGCCCGGCACGCGGGCGGGCGTACGGACGACGACATGGCGCTGCTCGCCATCCGGCGGGTCGACGGCAGGCTGCGTACCGCGCCCATCACCCACAAACGTCCCCAGGTCACCACCCGTACCGTGCGTCTGTAATGCCCTCAGCTCCATAACGACTGACGAACGGTCAGAAGTAAGCGCCTTATAAGGAGCCCCAACGCGCCCGCTGGACTCACCCTTTCGGCTTGGAATCCAGCCGCTCTGTCTATTAACGTTCGATAACGCAGCGCGGTCGTTGCCACCGTCGCAAGGGCGGTGCCGTGCGCTTTCGCCGAATCCCGTGGGCGGAACCGGGGAACCATCATTTGGGGTGAATCGGGCCCGCACGCCGGCCTGTAGGGGACCTTCCTTCTCCGAACCCTCCCCCAGAGCCTGAACGGCCTGGGGGGACCCCCACGCTTAACCCGGTAGGCGAGCAGGAAGGAAAGGAGTCACCCTTCGTGACGTCCAACAGGTCAGACAGCTCCGAGTTCGACGGCAGTTCGTACGACCCTCCGTTCGTCCCTCCGTTCGTCCCCGCCTACATTCCCCCCTACGAGCCGGAACCGGCCCCCGAGGCCTACCGGGCCCCCGGCGCCCCCGCGCAGCGGGCGGCGGCCGGCGAGTGGGCGCCCGGTGAGGAGCACCCGGCGGCCCCCGCCCGCGGCAGGCACCGCGTCGTCAAGCCGCGCGGCGGCACGATGGCGCGCAGCGGAGCGGTGCTCGGCGCCGGAATGATCGCGGCGGTCGGCGCGGGCGGCATGGCCAGCGCCCAGGACCGTCCGCAGGCCCCCATATCCATGCCGGATCTGGCCCAGAGCATTCCGGTCGTCGGCTCGCTCATGGCCGACGGCCATGAACGGGGCGGGCAGCAGGCCTCCGCCGACCGGCAGGCCGCCCCCGTCGAGACGGTGCGCGCCGTCCAGGACACCGCCGACGCCGGTGAGGTGCTCCGGGCCCGCATCCTCCAGCAGGCCGAGCGCCAGCAGGACGCCGCCGAGGCCGAGGCGCAGGCGCGCGTGGCCCAGGCCGCGGCGGAGCAGCACCGCAAGGCGGCGGCGGAGAAGGTCGCGGCGGAGCGGGCGGCGGCCGAGCGGGAGGCGGCGGACGCGAAGGCGGCGACGTACGAGGCCGCGCAGCGGGCCGTGCGGGAGGCGGCCGGCAGCGACACGGCGACGGACGGGTCGGCGACGGACGGGTCGTCCGGCACCCAGGAGCGGCAGGCGACGGGCTCGTCGGGTTCCGCGGAGCGTTCCGCGCACCGTACCGGCGGTGGCTCCTTCACCCTCCCCGTGGCCTCGTACACCCTCACCGCCGGCTTCGGCCAGGCGGGGAACATGTGGTCCGCGAACCACACCGGCGAGGACTTCGCCGCCCCCACGGGCAGTCCGGTGAAGGCGGTCGGCGGCGGCACCGTCACCCAGGCGGGGTGGGCGGGCGCGTACGGCTACCGCGTCGTGCTGACGCTCGACGACGGTACCGAGGTCTGGTACTGCCATTTGTCGTCGATGGTGGTCACGTCCGGCAAGGTCGGCACCGGCACGGTCATCGGCCGGGTCGGCGCGACCGGCAATGTCACCGGCCCGCACCTCCACCTGGAGGTACGGCCGGGCGGCGGCGCGCCGGTGGACCCGCTGTCGTGGCTGCGCGGCAGGGGCTTGGAGCCGTAGGAAGGGAGCCGCGGAGGGTAGGCGGATCGGCCGGTCGGCAAGCCGGGCAGGCCAATCAGGTCATAGCGGCCGGAGAACCTTCCGATATCGGATATCCCGGGAATGTTCTGTGGGCGATCGGGAAATCAGATGACGTGACGACCACCGCGACGATCACCACGTCCGTGCCCGCCCGCCTGGACCGGCTGCCCTGGTCCCGGTGGCATTGGACCGTGGTGATCGGTCTCGGCACGGTCTGGGTCCTGGACGGCCTGGAGGTCACGGTCGTCGGCAATATCGCCGGCCGGCTCTCCGAGCAGGGCAGCGGATTGCCGATCACTTCCGGCGGGGTGACGGGAGTGGCGGCGGCGCTCTATGTGGCGGGAGCCTGTTCCGGCGCGCTCTTCTTCGGTCGGCTGACCGATCTCTTCGGCCGTAAAAGACTCTTCATGGTCACGCTCGCGGTCTATCTGGCCGCGACGGCGCTGACCGCGCTCTCGTATTCGTCCTGGTGGTTCTTCACTTTCCGCTTCGTGACGGGCTTCGGTATCGGCGGTGAGTACGCGGCGATCAACTCCGCCATCGACGAACTGATCCCGGCCGCCTATCGCGGCCGTGTCGACCTCATCATCAACGGCAGTTTCTGGCTCGGCGCCATCGCGGGTTCGTTGCTGTCGATCCTGATGCTCGACACCAGCATCTTCGCCAAGGCCGTCGGCTGGCGGCTGACCTTCGGGCTGGGCGTCGTCCTGGGGCTGGTCATCCTGCTCGTACGCCGCCAGGTGCCCGAGAGTCCGCGGTGGCTGTTCATCCACGGCAGGGCGGAGGAGGCCGAACGGCTCGTCACGTCGATCGAGAAGCGCGTGATCGCCGAGAAGGGCATCGCGCTCCCGCCGGCCAAAGGGCGTATCGCCATCCGGCAGCGCGAGAGCTTCGGATTCCGGGACATCGCCCGCACGGTCTTCTCCGACTACCGCGGCCGGGCCGTGCTGGGCCTCGCCCTCTTCGTCGGCCAGGCGTTCCTCTACAACGCGATCACCTTCGGCTTCGGCGCCATCCTCACCCGCTTCTTCGGCGTCTCCACCTCCCGCACCGGCTATTTCTTCGCCGTCATAGCGGTGGGCAACTTCCTCGGCCCGCTCTTCCTCGGCAAGCTCTTCGACACCCTGGGCCGGCGCATCATGATCTCGTCGACGTACCTCCTGGCCGGGGTCCTGCTCTTCGGCACCGCATGGCTGTTCGGCGCCGGGCACCTGAACGCCGTCACCCTCACCGCCTGCTGGGCGGTGGTCCTCTTCTTCGCCTCGGCGGGTGCCAGCAGCGCCTACCTCACCGTTTCCGAGATCTTCCCGATGGAGACCCGGGCCATGGCCATCGCCTTCTTCTACGCGGTGGGCACGGCGGTGGGCGGCATCAGCGGCCCGCTCCTCTTCTCGGCCCTCACCCAGAGCGGCGTCGTCGCCGACACGGTCGTGGCCTTCTGCCTCGGCGCGAGCCTGATGTGCGTGGGCGGAGTGGTGGCCGCGTTCCTGGCCGTACGGGCGGAAGGCCGCTCGCTGGAGGACATCGCGGCACCCCTGTCCGTCCACCCTCCCGACCCCCTGCCGGCACCGGCGCCCGCGGAATAACGGGCCCGGCAGGGGAGTTGAACCATCGCATGGCTGACAACACGTCTGACAACACGCATCGCACGAGTATCGGCAGTCTCTCCGTCCACCCGCTGAACCTGGGCGGAAACGTCTTCGGCTGGACGGCCGACGAGAAGCGCTCCTTCGCCGTCCTCGACGCCTACGCCGAGGCGGGCGGCAACTTCATCGACACGGCGGACGTCTACTCCGCCTGGGTGCCCGGCAATCGGGGCGGTGAATCCGAGACCATCATCGGCGACTGGCACACCGAGCGCGGCAACCGCGACACGATCGTCATCGCCACCAAGGTGGGCAACGGCGTCCCCGAGCACCGCGGCCTCGCCCCCGCCACCATCAAGGCCGATGTCGAGGCGTCCCTGCGCCGCCTCCGCACGGACCGCATCGACCTCCTCTACACCCACGTGGACGACGAGTCCGTCCCCGTCGAGGACATCGTCACGACCCTGGACGGCCTGGTGAAGGAGGGCAAGGTCCGCGAGATCGCGGCCTCCAACATCTCGCCGGAGCGGCTGCGGGCCTCCCTGGACTTCTCCGACGCCGCCGGCCTGGCCAAGTACGCGGCGATCCAGCCCCACTACAACCTGGTCTCGCGCGACACCTACGAGGGCGAACTCGCCGCCGTCGCCGCCGAGCACGGCCTTGCCGCGATCCCGTACTTCGCCCTGGCCTCGGGCTTCCTGACCGGCAAGTACCGCCCGGGCACGACGGTGGACAGCGCGCGGGCGGGCGGCGCGGCGCACTACCTGGAGACGGAGCGGGGCGTGCGCGTGCTGGCCGCCCTCGACGAGGTGGCCGCGGCCCACGACGCCGAGCTCGCGACCGTGGCCCTGGCCTGGCTCGCGGCCCAGCCGACCGTGGCCACGCCGCTGGCCAGCGCCCGCACGGTCGAGCAACTGCCGCCGCTGCTGGCGGTGGTGGACCTGAAGCTCACGGACGCGGAGCTGGCGAAGCTGACGGAGGCGTCGGCGTAGGACGGGATTGGCCCATGACCGCGGGCAGTAAGTGGCCCTGTCCGGTGGGACAAGGACTCCATAGGCTCGCGGTCATGACAAACAACATCACGAACAACATGACGACCAAGGTGGACTTCTACTTCGACCCCATCTGCCCCTTCGCCTGGATCACATCCCGCTGGATCCTGGAGGTGGAGCGGCACCGCGACCTCGACCTGCGCTTCCGCGTCATGAGCCTGTCCGTGCTCAACGAAGGCCGCGAGGACCTGCCCGAGCGCTACCGCCAACTCCTGGACACCGGCTGGGGCCCGGTCCGGGTGTGCACGGCGGCGGCCCAGGAACACGGCGAACACGTGCTCCGGGACCTCTACACAGCGCTGGGCACCCGAATCCACACGGCTGACCGGGAGGCTACCGCTGAGGTCATCCGCGAGGCCCTCGCCGAGGCGGGCCTGCCGAAGGAACTGGCGGACGCGGCGCACACGACGGACTACGACGAGGCGCTGCGCAAGAGCCACCACGAGGGCATGGACCCGGTAGGCGAGGAAGTGGGCACACCCACGCTGCACGTCGACGGCGTCGCCTTCTTCGGCCCGGTCCTGACCGCGATACCGCGCGGCGAGGACGCCGTCCGGATCTTCGACGGCATACGCCTGCTCACCGGCTACCCCAAGTTCTTCGAACTGAAGCGCACGAGGACGGGCGACCTGGACTTCAGCTAGCGGCGGCTGCTGTTCCGCTCCACGACCCAGGAAGCGAGCGCGACGGTTCCGGCGACCCCGAAGACGGACGGCCAAGCCCCAACCTTCTTGGCCAGCGGATGCGACCCGGCGAAGGCGGCCACGTAGAGCCCGCCGAGCCCGGCGGCGGCCCCGGCGCCGGCGGTGTCCTTCCACTGCTTGGCGGCGAGGGCCCCGGCGGCGGCGAGGGCCACTCCACCGAGGGGCCGCTTTCCGGTCCACCGGGCGATGCCGTAACCGCCGATGAGACCACCGGCGGCCACCAGGGACGTAGGAACTGCCACAGCAACAACCTCCGCATCAAGGGACTCGTCTTAAAGCTAACGCCGGGGGAGGAAGAATCGTCCGCCACCCTGGGCATGAATCGCTGAGTGACCAATGACGACGCGAGCGCGGCTCGAATCATCGACGAAGCCCTCGGCTTCCTCTACCCGGCAGCACTGCGCACGGCGGCTGCCGTAGGCGTGGCGGACCACCTGACGGACGGCCCCCGCACCCCGTCGGACCTGGCGAAGGCGACGGGCACGGACCCCCGCAGCCTCCATCGCGTCCTCCGCCTCCTGGCCACGCGGGGCCTGTTCGAGGAGGACGCGGAGGGCCGCTTCCATCTGACGGAGACGGGCTCGGCACTCCGCTCGGACGCGCCCGTGTCCGTGCGCTCGGCGGTCCTGATGATCACGGACCGGACGTTCTGGCTGCCGGCGGGCGAGATGACGAGGTGCCTGGAGGAAGGCACCTCGGCCTTCGAGGGCATCTTCGGGGTCCCGTTCTTCGACTACTTCACGGGGAACGCGGAGACAGCGGCGATCTTCCACGACGGCATGGCCTCCATGTCCGACGCGGAAAACCAACCGATCGCGGACGCGTACTCGTTCCCGCCTTCGGCCACGGTCGTCGACGTAGGCGGAGGCCACGGCGGCCTCCTCCAATCGGCCCTCCGCAACACCCCGGGCCTCCAGGGCATCCTCTACGACCGGCCCCACGTCCTGGCCGGCCACCGCCTGGACACCCCGGATCTGGCGGGTCGCTGGACCCTGGCCGAAGGCGACTTCTTCACCTCGGCCCCGCCCGGCGACATCTACCTCCTCAAGCGCATCCTCCACGACTGGGACGACACCCAGTCCCGCACGATCCTCCGCAATTGCCGCGAGGCCATGGCGCCGGGCGGCCGGGTCCTGGTCATCGACGCGGTGATCCCCCAGGACAACGCTCCTCACCAGGGCAAGACGCTGGACCTGTTGATGATGGCGTCGTTGGTGGGCCGGGAACGCACGGAGCGGGAATTCAAGGACCTGTTCGCGGAGGCGGGCCTTCACCTCTCCCGGATCATCCCGACGGGCACGGTGCTGTCGATCGTGGAGGCCGTGGCGGCAACGGACGCATAACGGGCTGGGAAACCTACGACCGAAAACCGATGATCCCGAACCCAGGCCGGGCCTCGGCATGCCGCAGCCACCCGATGACGTCCATGACCGCGTCGACGACCTCGGGCTCCAGCGGCGGGGCGTGCCCCTTCCGCTTGGTCTCCTCGAACTGCTCCAAGGCCTTGGCGCACTGCTCCGGGGTCCACTCCCCACACCCCGGCGCCTCGTACGGCCGCGGCAGGGGCTTCGGCACATCGCCGTAGCTGAAGTCCTCCACGGAAACCGCCGTGATCCCGAGGGCCCGCAGCCCGTCGTCGACCACCGACAGCCAACTGCCCCGGAAGGGAGAGAAGGAGGAGTTGTCGAGGAAGGAACCGGTGAGCTCGCAGAGCCGCTTGTACGCGTACCCGTACTGAAAGGCGTGCCCCTCGTCCTCACTGAACGGCCCGCCGTTGACGACGGCCTCCAACGCCTCGTACGCCGTGGGCGCGCCGTCCTCTATCGCATCCGAGAACCAGTCGTCGGCACGCGCCAGGTCGTCGGCGAAGTCGTCACGGATGACCTGAAGCAATTGCTCGTCACGCGAACCAACCAGGGCGCGAGTCTTGGCAGGGTCCAGCAGATACACACTCAGTCCCGAACTCATGTGCCTGAACCTAGCGGTGACCACTGACAACGCCGTCCGTTTCCTTCAAGACCCAGCGCTATGCCCCTCTCTAAGCTCCCGGGCATGAGCACATCACCAACCCCCGCATTCCACTCCGTGGGCCTCGTCGTCTCCGACCTCACCGCGTCCCTCGCCTTCTACCGACGCCTCGGGATCGAGTTCCCCGAAGGCTCCGAGGACCAGCCGCACGTGGAGGCCGTCCTGCCGGGCGGCCTGCGCCTCCTCCTCGACCCCGAGAGCACCGTCCGCTCCTTCCACCCGGCGTGGCGCCCGCCGACAGGCGGCAGCCGCATGGGTCTGGCATTCCGATGCGAGGGACCCGAGCACGTCGACGCGGTGTACGAGGACCTGGTCGCCGCCGGGTATCACGGTGAGCTGAAGCCGTGGGACGCCTTCTGGGGCCAGCGCTACGCCGTGGTGCACGACCCGGACGGCAACGGCGTCGACCTCTTCGCACCCTTGGCGTGAGCTACTGCCGCACCAGCCCGGACAGCGGCTCTCCCGTCAGCTCCCGTACATCACGCGCCAGATGAGCCTGATCTGCGAAGCCGGCCCGGGCGGCCGTCTCCGCGAAGGGCACCCCGGAACGAGCCAGGGCGAGAGCGCGCTGCAGACGGAGGATCCGGGCCAGGGTCTTGGGCCCGTAGCCGAATGCATTCAGGGCAAGCCGATGGAGCCGCCGCGCACCGAGCCCCACCGATTCGGCAGTCGCCGCGACGGACCGGCCAGCAGCCAGGGACGCCACGACCGCCCGCAGAAGCGGATCAGGAGGCGGCGAGTCGGCCGCGAAACGCAACGCCAGCTCCTCAAGCGCGGCGGCCGGATCGGCCGCCGCGTCAACGCCCTCCGTGAAGTGGCGTACTTCGTCGGCAGCCGACCAGATGTCGGCGAGCTCCACACGCCGATCCCGCAACTCATTCGCGGGCACGCCGAGCAGGGCGGGGGCGGTACCCGGATGGAAGCGGATACCAGCCCAGGGACCTTGCGCGCCGAGGCCAGGACGGTACGCCCGGGTATCAGGCCCGGCGACAAGAAGCCTGCCCTCGGTCCACAGCAGATCCATGCAGCCATCAGGCAACACGGTCACGGCTTCGCCGCCCTCCGCGCCCCGCGTCCACACCACGGCGTGCGGCAGCCGGGAGGCGCGTTCTGCGTACTCGGCGGCCACGCCACGAAGGGCCGGTTCAGCTGGCGGCAATGGCGGAGTACGTCCATACATCAGCCGGCATCTCGTGCCTGAGCTTCCAGGTGATGGCCATGGGGTTACTTCCCTTGTGGGAGGCGTACTCGCCAGGGCCCAGCAACATCCACGGTTGTGCACCACCTATGTCGTTCTTCTTGTACCGGCGTACGAACAAGAAGACGTCAGAGCCGTTCTCCCTGTGGTTCTGGTACCGCATACCTGTGCGTGAGGTGCTGGACGTCTGGTTCTGAGACTCCCAGTGGAAGAGCTCAGGACTCAGTGCGTAGTCCTTGTATCGGGTTTCCGGGGAGAAGTCCTTTTCATCCTTTTCGAGGGTGATGAGCAGCGCATCGATCTTTGCGCTTTCGCACCACTTCACGCCCTCGCGGAAGTGCCCGGGGAGGAACCCACCCACGCTTGCTTGACCGAGCGCGGGCAGGATCTCTTCCCTGCTGTAGGAGGCGTGGACGGTGAGCGGGATGTCAGCCTGCGCCCCCACCAACTGCACGGGGAGGTGCTCCGTGTGAGCCAGGTTGTGGCTCAGTACCTGCCGGAGTTCACTCCGGAAGTCGACCTGCTTGGCCAGCGCTTGGAAGCCTTCGTCGTATGAGGTGAAGTTTCCACCCAGCGGCCACAGGGAGAAGAAGAGCATCCTGGCGTACGCCTGGCCCTGCTGGTCGAGGGAGTCGTACGCCGGAACGTTGTCCTCAAGCATCTGGCTGTACGCAGCCACGCGAGCAGGGTCATCGACGTGGAGGAAGGCGGAGACGCGCTTGAGTAGAGCCTCTTCACCGTCCGGTCCAACCTCGGGCAGGAAGCGGGCCCGGCGCAGCAGACGTGTCCAGGAGTTATTGGCGCGGTAGAGCTCCTTAAGCTCACGCTGGCTCTCACGGAGATAGCCGGAGAGCGTCGGTTCCGCGTACGCGGCGACCTCGCGTGTCAGCTGCGTGACATTGACACCGATCTGGTTCTTGATGTTCTCAAGGATCCGTTTCTTCGACTTCCGGTCGAGCACGATCTGGCACCCGGACGGGAGGAGCGGGAAGTCTTGCTCCATGTTGTCGACCAGGCGCTTACGGGTCAGGTTGGTGAGCGCCCGGAATTGCTCCTCGAAACGGAACTCCTTGCGGTGCTGCCCGATGAAGTCGAGGACGGTGAGCACGGCCTTGTTGGGGGTCCGTCGGAGGCCGCGGCCGAGCTGCTGGAGGAAGACGGTGGCGCTGGAGGTCGGCCGGAGCAGGAGGAGGGTGTCGACATCAGGGATGTCCAGCCCCTCGTTGAACAGATCGACTGAGAAGAGGACCTGGAGCTTGCCCTCACGCAGATCAGTCAGCGCCTGGGCGCGCTCTGCCGCGGGAGTAGAGGCATCGAGGGCCTTAGCGTTGAGCCCAGCTTGCTGGAAGAAGTCGGCCATGAAACGGGCGTGCGCGACGGACACACAGAAGCCCAGGGCCCGCATGGAGCCAGGGTCGGTCACCTTGTCCTGCACGGCCTTGACGACCAGGCGCGCCCGAGCATGGTTTCCGGTGAACAGTTTGTCGAGCTCACCGGTGTCGTAGGCACCACGCTTCCACGTCAGGCCTTCCAGGTCCACGCTGTCAGCGATCCCGAAGTAGTGGAAGGGGCTCAGAAGGTCGTTCTCCAGTGCTTCCCACAGACGCATTTCGGCGGCGATACGACCGTCGAAGAACTCGTCTTGGACGTTCTGCCCGTCCATGCGCTCAGGGGTGGCAGTCAGCCCAAGGAACTCTGCGGGCGCGAAGTGGTCGATGATGCGCCGGTAGGTCCGCGAGGCGCTGTGGTGGAACTCGTCGATGACGATCACATCGAAGTGATCAGGGGCAAAGCGCTCGAGCGAGCGCTCATGCAGGGACTGAACACTGGCGAAGACATGGGTCCAGTGCTCCGGAACGTCACCGTCGACCAGCAACTCGCCGAAGTTCGCGTCGTTCAGCACGTGCTGGTACGTGAGAAGCGACTGCTTCAGGATCTCTTTGCGGTGGGCGACGAAAAGGAGCTTGAGGTCACCGTTCTGAAGCTTCGCTCGCAGCGCTCGGTAGTCGAGGGCCGCCATCACGGTCTTGCCAGTGCCTGTCGCTGCGACGAGGAGGTTGCGGTGACGATCGTGGATGTCGCGCTCGACCTGGAGTCGCTCCAGCATGTCCTTCTGATGGGGGTACGGGCGCACTTCAAGCCCAGACAAGGTGATGCTGGGCCTGGTTCCCCCTCCTTTACCGCCCGCTTCCAGCAGTGCAGCGTCAAGCCGCTCGCCGTCCCTGTCGGGGTCGTACGGCTCAAATGCTGCGTCGCTCCAGTAGGCGTCGAAGGTCGCCTCGAACTTCTTGAGAACTGCCGGAGTGGCCACAGACGACAGACGGACGTTCCACTCCAGGCCGTCGAGGAGAGCCGTCCGTGAGAGGTTGGAGCTGCCCACGTAGGCGGTGTCGTACCCGCTGTTGCGGCGGATGAGCCAGGCCTTCGCATGGAGACGGGTGGACCGCAGCTCGTAGTTGACCTTGACCTCTGCGTTGAAGTCCTTGACCAGCCGATCCAGCGCTTTCCGTTCGGTGGCTCCGATGTAGGTAGTGGTGATGACGCGGATGGGCACGCCACGGGCAGCCGCTTCCTTGAGGGAGTCCTCGAGCACACGCAGACCGTGCCACTTCACGAACGCACAGAGGAGGTCAACACGGTCTGCGGTGGCGAGCTCGGCGCGTAGCTCAAATCCAAGGTTGGGATCTTCGGGCGAATTGGTGAGCAGGGCCGTGTCTGACAGGGGCGTTGCAGGCCGGATGCTGTAGGCGCCCGGTGCTTCCTGCTCAGCGATGGCAAGCAACTGGCGCGGGCCATCTGCGATCACCTCAACCCACTGCTTGGCTCCCTCGATGCTGCCCATGGACTCGAGGATGTGGTTTGCCGCCAAGACCTGCTCGGACGCCGGCAGTGAGGCAAGGATCTGGTGGACGGTTTGGGCGATGTGGCGGGCCAAGACGTGGGGAGAGGAGTGCTCACCCACCGGCTGGGCTGTGGACTTCCAGCCGTTGGCCTCGAGCGTCTGCAGATGCCCTTCGAGGCGCGAGGTGATCAGCTGCTCGTACAGGCCGGGTACCGGCGTTGGTTGGCTGCCGAAGTGATCACTCATGGCTGTCCCCCTCGTCTCCCCAACTGATGTGGATGTTCTATCAGCGGGGTGTGACAGCGGGCCGTGATGGCACGTCGGAGGAGGGGGCCTTCATGCCTAGACACGTCTGAAAGGTGCCTGTTGGTGACAGATATTGATCGCCTCTAGGTAGTGTCCGGCCATGGACATCTGCGATCTGCTCGAAGAGATAGCTGGGACCTACGAACAGCAACTTGGGACCGGGGGAGGGGTCTATGCCCAGGATCTCCTGCGCCAGGTGTCCTCGCTGGTTGAGCAAGCCATCCCGGCCAGTTGCAGGGCGCAGGGTTACGGGGGGAAGGGCAGCGCCGCGCTCACGCCCTGGATTGGCGTGTTTGATCCAGACATCACTGAGGACCCCAAGGAAGGCCTCTACCTGGCCTACATCTTCGCGGCTGACCTCAAGTCCGTGACGCTCACGCTCCAGCAGGGCGTAACGAAGCTGGCAAGCAAGTACGGCGATGGGGAGAAGCTTCGTGACTACCTCGGTACCCGGGGCAAGGAGCTGTTCCACCGGCTCCCGACCGAGCTCGTAACTGACTGGGAGGGCAGCCCGTCGTTCAACACCGCGGCTGATCGACCGCGGGCCTACGAGGCAGGCAGCGTCGTGGCACGACGCTATGAGATCAGTGCCCTGCCGGCCGAGGGTGTCTTGCGTAATGACCTGTGGCACGCCGTGGAGATCCTGCGGGCCGCAGCTGGGGTCGAGCAGAGCGTCTCGGTTGATCCTGCGCCTGAGGGCTTTGTGGCGGGCTACGTGCCGGAAAAGCACATTGAGCCCGGTGGGCTTGAGGGTTTCCAGCCCAAGGACGGCAGCGACTACATCGCCCGTATTGCTGAGCGGACGATCATCAAGTCACGTAGCCATGAGGTGCTGGTCGAGCAGTTTGGGAACTACGCCGAGGGGCGCGGGTTCGTGCCAATCACGAAGAAGCAGCACCCCAAGGACCTGATCCTCCGCAGGGATGGGGTGGAGTGGTTGGTGGAAGCCAAGACCATCAAGCGCAACAACCCGACCTCGGCCGTACGCGAAGCAGTGGGGCAGCTCCTTGAGTACAGCCACTTCCTGTATGAGCAGCCGACGAGGCCTCACCTCCTCGCGCTGTTCACCGAGGACATCAAGGTGTTTGCGCCTTACCTGGAAGAGCTGAAGATCGCCTCGATCTGGCGGACCCCTGAAGGTTGGGCAGGTTCATCATCGGCCGTTGCCTGGGGATTGGTCGACTAGGAGAAACGATCCCTCGTTAGGCCCATACGGTCTTATGGGCCTTTGCGCAGCGCAAACCATCGCTGAACAGAGCTCAGGGTGGAGGTCTGCGCTGCTGCCCGCGCCCCTCAGCGGTGCTGTCCCGGGGCCTGTCCCCACGCCGGGCTCGGGCTGGCGGTCGGGGGCGTAGGCGCGCTCCAGCCCTGCCCCGGGCTCGGCATCCCCCACGGCTGTACAGGCACTGCCCCCGCGAACGGCCGGGC
>NZ_JAILXP010000260.1 GCF_020740895.1 Streptomyces sp. UNOB3_S3
CGGCCCAGCGCCCCTCCCCCTCCTGCGGCGCCCTGCCGCCCGAGCCGGAACGGGCGGGTGCACGGCGCGTCCGCACATGCCGGTCACGGCGCCGCGCGCCCGGCCGCCGGCCGTGGTCCCCTGTGAGGGTGGTGAACGACCGACCCGGCACGGGCCCCGCCACAGGCGACACGGCGGGTTCGAACGGGCACGAGCGGCACCTCGCCGCCGAGGAGCTCGGCGCGCTGTACGCGGTGGCGAAGGAGGCCGTGGACTGCCTCGACTTCGGCATGTCCGTCAAGGAGGCCGTCCAGCAGGCCCGTACGGCCGCCCCGGGAGGGCAGCACTTCACACCGCAGCAAGTGGTTCAAGGGGCGCACGACATCATCAGCTCCGGCCCGGACGAGGACCTGGACACCGGGCCGGGCACGGGTGGCGACCATGGGCCCGCGACACGATGACCCCCGCGCCGGAACCGGCGTCGTGGAGACCGCCGTCGGCCGGTTCCACGAGCTCCTCGGCCACGACCACTACGCCCGGCTCGCGCACGACCGGCTGCTGAAGCACCAGCACGACGCGAACATGACGCCCGACGGGCGGCCGCTGACGCACATGCTGCGGCCACGTTTCATGAGCGAGGCGGAACACTCCCAGGGATGCGCGGACGGCGCCCTGCTCGCGCGGGCGATCCACCGGCTGGCCGCGTACGCCCTGCGGCCGGGAGAGGCGGGCGACCTCGTACGGCGGCAACTGGCCCTGTCCGACGAGGAGAAGGCGCTCTTCGCGATGGCCCCCGCGACCGGCGTTCCCGGCTCGCACTCACGGCTCGACGGTTTCCGGGCCGCCGGGCGGACGCTCTTCGTCGAGTACAACTCCCACAGCCCCGCCGGGATCATCTCGCAGGACCTGCTGGCCGACGCCTACCTGGACACCCCGGTGATGGAGGCGTTCACCCGCGAGTACACCGTGCGGCCCGTGCCGGGCCTCCGGCGCATGGCCGACACCCTGGTGGGCGCCTGGGCCGCCGGCGGCTCCCCGGGCGGTGCGCCCCGGGCGGCCATCGTCGACTGGAAGCCCAAGCTCCGCTGGGAGTTCGACGCGCTCCAGGCCCAGCTGCGGCGCCACGGGGTGCCGGCGGTGGTGTGCACGCCGGACGATCTCCACTACGACTCCGGGCGGGGCCTGTTCACGCGTGACGCGGACGGGCGGCCACGGCCGGTGACGGTGGTCCACCGGCGCGCCGTCCTCACCGACCTGCTCTCCCACTACGGTCACGCCTTCGCCGAGCATCCGATGACGCGTGCCTGGGTGAGCGGGGCGTGCGTCATGGTCAACCCGTACACCAGCAATCTGGCGAACAAGAAGTCGGCCCTGGCCCTGCTCACCGACCCGTGCACCCGGTGTCTCCTGCCGGCGCCGGAGGCGGTCGCCGCCGGTGCTCTCGTACCGTGGACGAGGCTCGTGCGCCCAGGGCCCACGGTCTGTCCCGACGGGCGCGTGGTGGACCTCCTGGACTTCGCCCGCGCGCGGCGCGAGCACCTGGTGCTCAAGCCCAACGACGACTACGGCGGCAACGGCGTCGTGTGCGGCTGGCTCACCCCGGACGCGGCCTGGCGGACCGCCCTCGGCCGGGCCCTGACGACTCCGCACGTCGTGCAGGAACGCGTGCCCATTCCGGCCGTCCCCTACCCCGTACTCGACGGCGGCCGGCTGCGCGTCGAGCGGTCCTGCGAGAGCACCGACCCGTTCCTCTTCGGCGCCGACGCCCCGGGATGCATCTCACGGGTGTCCACCGCCGCGCTGATCAACGTCAGCACCGGCGGCTGCCCCGTTCCCGTCTTCCGCATCACGCCTCGGTGACCCGGGAGTACACCGTGCCGTCCCCGGCCGTCAGCCGGCACACCCGACGACCGGCACCGTCGAGGCCCGCGGTCAGCCTCATCTCGATCACCGGCGCGCGTCCGAACCGGTGGAGACCGAAGGCGGCGGTCCCGGCGGGCACGGGCGGGGGAACGGGTTCCAGCCGCACCCGGACCGCAGTGCCGTCGACGGCGTACTCACCCCGGGCGCGGCGGTCCGCGCCCGTGCCCTCCCGGTCCTGGATCCGGTGGAACGCGCGGGCGCCGTCCAGGCGGAGCTCGCAGCGGAAACCGTCCTTGACGGCGGTCCGGTACAGGCCGTCGCACAGGGACGGCCCGGCTTCACGCACGGCCCTCGTCCGGCATCGCTGTCCTCCTCGGGGCCCGGCACCACGGCAGAAGGACGGGTACCACCGGCCGCCCACCGCGTAACACCCGCGCCGCTATACGCGCGTCCCGGGCCTACCCTCCCGCCCACTGCCGCAGCGCCTCGCGGGTGTCGAAGCGGGCGACGTTGCGGTCCAGGCCGCCGGCCCAGCTGTACTGGTGGAAGGTCCACGGGTGCTGGACCGCCGGGCGGCCGGGGGCGTGGTCCGGGTCGGCTATCCACAGGCCGTCGCCGGCGTTGTCGGTGGTGTCGCGGTTGAACCAGTAGTTGCGGTTGCAGTAGAGGACGACGCGGTGGGCGGGGGCGGCGTCCTTGACGTCCTCCAGCCAGCGGTCCTTGTCCAGGCACCAGACGTCGGGGTGTTCCCAGTCGAGGGCGAGCACGTCGCCCGCGCGTAAGGCGATCTTGTCGAGGAAGTAGTCGGCCTGGGCGGACATCGAGCCGGGTGTGACGTAGTGGTAGTAGCCGACGACGAGCCCGGCGTTCCGGGCCCGGTTGCGCTGGGTC
The DNA here is from genome assembly GCF_020740895.1 of Streptomyces sp. UNOB3_S3. Taxonomy (GTDB): domain Bacteria; phylum Actinomycetota; class Actinomycetes; order Streptomycetales; family Streptomycetaceae; genus Streptomyces. The sequence continues at coordinate 2,734 of NZ_JAILXP010000260.1, forward strand.
ACCCACTTGGGGTTGGTGTACGAGGTGCCCTCGGTCACCTTGACGAACACGAAGTCCAGCCCCTGGACGGCGTAGTTCGCGCTGTTGTGGCTGCTGACATCGATGCCGTGAAGCATGGCGCTCTCCTCCGAGTGCCGCGGACGACGGAGCGTCCGCAGTATCGGCCCGGACCGTCGCGACAGCGAGAGTCATGAACCGGAAACTTCGAAAGAAGTTCCGGATACGGGCCGATACCGGCCTCCGGGGACTACGGGGCCGCCGGTACCCGCGGCCGGCGGCTTCCCGTGGCGGCCCGCAGCGCCAGCGCGGCCAGGGCCTCGGGGGCTCCGTGCTGTCCCCGGATGCCCGGGAAGGCGTTGATGTCGACGATCACCGGTGCTCCCCCGGCGTCCAGCAGGTCGACTCCGTAGACGTCCAGGGCGAAGACCTCGCCCACCCGCAGGGCCAGCTCCGCCCATCCGGCGGGCAGCTCGCCGGGGCCGAGGGCGCGGGTGCGGCTCCCGGGGACGGCTTCGGCCAGCTCGGAGCGGCGGAGCGCGGCGAAGACCCGGTCGGCGACGACCCACAGTTTGTGGTCCCAGCCGTCGTTGGGGGTGAAGGGCTGGACGACCACGGGCTCGTCCGGCCAGCGCGCGGCGAGCTCCCGCAGTCGCGCGGCGTCGTCGACCCGGGCGACCAGGTCGTGGCGGCGGCTGTGGCGGCTCTTGACCACGACGGGCGCCACCGGTTCCCCGGCCGCCACCAGGGGGGCGAGCGAGGGCTCGGTGCGGGTGGCCACGAACGGCAGGCCGGCGCGGCGGGCCACGTCGGCCATGGCGGTGCGGTCCTGGCAGAGCTCGGTGGCGGCGGCGGAGTTGAGCACCGGCGCCCCGTGGTCCTCCAGGTACCGGGCGAGGGCCAGGGCGCGGGGGGTGCGGGTCTTGAGGAGGTAGACGTCGGCGAGCGACGCGGGGTCGGGAAGGTCCTCGGAGGCACCCGGGTCCAGCCGTTCCACCTCGTGGTCGGGTGTCAGCAGGGCGGTGGTCGCGGCCAGCAGCGGGTGGTCCGGGTCGGGCGTGAGCAGGCAGATCCTCATGCGTTGCCGCCGATCGCGCGCGCGGGCGCGGTCATCGCCGGGCGGGGCATCGGCACGACGTGCGCGGTGCCGCCCGCCTCGGCCAGCCGGAGGACGGCCCTGGCCACCCGGGCGACGGCGTCGGGCACCTGGCGGAAGCTGGGGAAGTCGTTGACGTCGACGACGACGGGGCCGTCGGGGCCGAAGACGATGTCGACCCCGTACAGGTCGAGGCCGAAGACGGCGCCCACCTCGGCGGCGATGGCCGCGACCTCGGGTGTGAGGGGAACATGGCGCTCGGTGGGCGGCAGGTCCGGGTGGAGGGGGCTGCGGCGCTCGGTGGCGTACAGCTCGCCGTCGAGGCAGTACACCTTGAGGTCGACGCCCGAGTTGGGGACGTACGGCTGGGCGATCAGCAGGCCGTCCCCGGCCGGTTCGGCACCGGGGCCGGTGAGCCGTCCGGCGTCCGTCACCAGCCGCACCGCCCGTCCCGAGCTGCCGTCGGCGGGCTTGACCACCAGCGGGAAGGCGTCGGCGGGCAGTTCCGCGAACTCCTCGGCGCGGGCGGCGGCGTAGGTCACGGGGACCGGCAGTCCCCGGTCCTCGGCGATCACGGCCGCGAGCGCCTTGTCCCGTACGCCCCGGATCGCCCGGGCGTCGTTGACCGTCGTGAGCCCCACGGCGGCGGCGCCCTCCAGCAGGGTCAGCCCCGGGCCGCCGGACACCGTCTTGAGCACCCAGGCGTCGTGGTGCCCGGCGCGCACGGTCTCGGAGAGCCGGATCAGCGAACCGCCCGGCCGCAGCACGTCCACCCGGTGTCCCCAGGCGGTCAGTTGGCGGATCACGTCCACCGGCATACCGTCGTACCGGTACTGCTCCTCCACCAGGAAGCAGAGTCTCATGTGCTGCATCATCCTCGTAATCCCCGACATCCGCCGTTCCCGCCCCGGCGGGACGTGACGGCTCAGGATGTCATGGGCGCGAGGGCGCCCAGCACGGGGCGGCGGCAGTGGCTAGCGTGGCGGGCGGAACGCCTCCAGGAGCCGCTCCGCGGCCAGGGCGGCCGTCAGGGTGCCCTCGCGCACCCGTTGTTCCAGGCCGGGGGCGAGAGCGCGGACGTCGGGGTGGTCGCGCAGCCCGGCGAGGATCCGGTCGCGGACCATGCTCCAGACCCAGTCGACCTGCTGTTCGCGGCGGCGTGCGGCCAGGCCGCCGGTGGCCTCCAGGACGTCCCGGTGGGCTTCCACGCGCTCCCACAGGGTGTCCAGGCCGGTGCTCTCGCGGGCGCTGCACGTGAGGACGGGCGGGTTCCAGGCGGCGTCGTGGGAGTGCATCAGGCGCAGCGCCCCGGACAGTTCGCGGGCGGCGGCCTTCGCGTCGCGTTCGTGCGGTCCGTCCGCTTTGTTCACGGCGATGATGTCGGCGAGCTCCAGGACGCCCTTCTTGATGCCCTGGAGCTGGTCGCCGGTGCGGGCCAGGGTGAGGAGCAGGAACGTGTCGACCATGTCGGCGACGGCGGTCTCCGACTGGCCGACGCCGACGGTCTCCACCAGGACGACGTCGTAGCCGGCGGCCTCCATCACCACCATGGTCTCGCGGGTGGCCTTGGCGACCCCGCCGAGCGTGCCGGCGGTCGGTGAGGGGCGGACGAAGGCCGCCGGGTCGACGGCGAGCCGCTCCATCCGGGTCTTGTCGCCCAGGATGCTGCCGCCGGTGCGGCTGGAGGAGGGGTCGACGGCGAGCACCGCGACTTTGTGGCCGAGCCCGGTGAGCATGGTGCCGAAGGCGTCGATGAAGGTGGACTTGCCGACGCCGGGCACGCCGGTGACGCCGATCCGGCGGGCCCCGCCCGCGTGGGGCAGCAGCTCGGTCAGCATCCGCTGGGCGAGCTCCCGGTGGTCGGCGCGCCGCGACTCCACGAGCGTGATGGCGCGGGCGATGGCCGCCCGCTTGCCGTCCAGCACGCCCTTGACGTAGGCATCCAGGTCTATCGCGCGGGCCATGGGCTCACAGCTCGTGGCCGAGGACCCCGGCGAGGGTCTTCAGCAGGTCGTGGGCGGCGTCCGGGATGACCGTGCCGGGCGGGAAGACCGCGGCGGCGCCCATCTCCAGGAGCGTGGGGACGTCCTGCGGCGGGATGACCCCACCGACGACGATCATGATGTCCTCGCGGCCCTGTTCCGCCAGCTCCTCGCGGAGCGCGGGGACGAGCGTGAGGTGACCGGCCGCCAGCGAGGAGACGCCGACGATGTGCACGTCCGCCTCGACCGCCTGCCGGGCGACCTCGGCGGGCGTCTGGAAGAGCGGGCCGACGTCCACGTCGAAGCCGAGGTCGGCGAAGGCGGTGGCGATGACCTTCTGGCCGCGGTCGTGGCCGTCCTGGCCCATCTTGGCGACCAGGATGCGCGGGCGGCGCCCGTCCTCCCGTTCGAACGCCTCGACCAGCGCGCGGGTGCGCTCCACACCGGACGACATGCCGGCCTCCTCCCGGTAGACGCCGGAGATCGTACGGATCTGCCCGGCGTGCCGCCCGTAGACCTTCTCCAGGGCGTCGGAGATCTCGCCGACGGTGGCCTTGGCACGGGCGGCGTCCACGGCGAGGGCCAGGAGGTTGCCCTCCAGGCCGGGGCCGGGGCCGGCCTCGGCGGCGCGGGTGAGGGCGTTCAGGGCGTCCTGGCAGGCGGTCTCGTCGCGCTCGGCGCGCAGCCGGCGCAGCTTCTCGATCTGCTGGGCGCGGACCGAGGAGTTGTCGACCTTGAGGACCTCGATCTGCTCGTCGCTGTCGACCCGGTACTTGTTGACGCCGATCACCGGCTGCCGGCCGGAGTCGATGCGGGCCTGGGTGCGGGCCGCGGCCTCCTCGACGCGCATCTTGGGGATGCCGGCGTCGATGGCCTGCGCCATGCCGCCGGCTGCCTCGACCTCCTGGATGTGCTGCCAGGCGCGGCGGGCGAGGTCGTGGGTGAGCCGCTCGACGTAGGCGCTGCCGCCCCAGGGGTCGATGACCCGGCAGGTGCCGGACTCCTGCTGGATCAGCAGCTGGGTGTTGCGGGCGATGCGGGCGGAGAAGTCGGTGGGCAGGGCCAGCGCCTCGTCGAGGGCGTTGGTGTGGAGGGACTGGGTGTGGCCCTGGGTGGCGGCCATGGCCTCGACGCAGGTGCGGGCCACGTTGTTGAAGACGTCCTGGGCGGTGAGCGACCAGCCGGAGGTCTGCGAGTGGGTGCGCAGCGACAGGGACTTGGTGTTCTTGGGGTCGAACTGCTTGACGAGTCTGGCCCACAGCAGCCGGGCGGCCCGCAGCTTGGCGATCTCCATGAAGAAGTTCATGCCGATCGCCCAGAAGAAGGACAGGCGGGGCGCGAAGGCGTCCACGTCGAGCCCGGCGCCCTGGCCGGCGCGGAGGTACTCCACGCCGTCGGCGAGGGTGTAGGCGAGCTCCAGGTCGGCCGTGGCCCCGGCCTCCTGGATGTGGTAGCCGGAGATGGAGATGGAGTTGTAGCGCGGCATCTTCCGTGAGGTGTACGCGAAGATGTCGGAAATGATCCGCATCGAGGGCCGGGGCGGATAGATGTAGGTGTTGCGGACCATGAACTCCTTGAGGATGTCGTTCTGGATGGTCCCGGCCAGCTTCTCGGGCGGTACGCCCTGTTCCTCGGCGGCCACGATGTACAGCGCGAGGACGGGCAGCACCGCGCCGTTCATGGTCATGGAGACGGTCATCCTGTCGAGCGGGATGCCGTCGAAGAGCTGCCGCATGTCGTAGATGGAGTCGATGGCGACGCCCGCCATGCCGACGTCGCCGGTGACGCGCGGGTGGTCGCTGTCGTAGCCGCGGTGGGTCGGCAGGTCGAAGGCGACGGACAGGCCCTTCTGACCGGCCGCCAGATTGCGGCGGTAGAAGGCGTTGGACTCCTCGGCCGTGGAGAAGCCGGCGTACTGCCGGATGGTCCACGGCTGGTTGACGTACATCGTCGGGTACGGGCCGCGCAGATAGGGCGCGATGCCGGGGTAGGTGGCGAGGAAGTCCAGGCCGTCGAGGTCCTCGGCGGTGTAGAGAGGTTTGACGCCGATGCCCTCGGGGGTTTCCCAGAGGAGGTCCTCGGCGCTCTTGCCGGTGCTCTCCTTCAGCGCGGCGCGCCAGGCTCCGGGGTCGGCGGGGCCGGTGGCGGCCGGGCCGAGGTCGATGCCGGAGAAGTCGGGGATCCGCATCACGCCACTCCCATGCGGTCGAGGACGGAGGAGAGGACGGCGACCGCGTCGCCGCCGGCGAAGACGAACGTGTCGACTCCCGCCCGTTGGCAGTCTTCCCGCAGTTCGCCCTTGGGCTTTCCGGCGAGGAGGACCGTGGTGGCGCCGGCGGCCTTGAGCGCCCCGGCCACGGCCGTGGCCTGTTCGGCGTAGAGCGCGTCGCTGGAGCACAGGCAGGCGATCGTGGCGCCCTCGGCGGTGAGGGCGTCGGCGGCGTCCCCGGCCGTGATCTGGCGGGTGACGGGCTCGATGCCGCCCGCCTGGAAGAGGTTGGCGGCGAAGGTGGCCCGGCCGGTGTGCGCGGCGGCGGGGCCGAGGGCCGCCAGCAGGACGCGGGGCCGGGCGCCGGTGGCGGCGAGGTGGGCGTCCGAGCGGGCGCGCAGCGCCTCGTACGCCTCGTCGCGGCGGACCCTCGGCAGTCCGCCGGTGGGCGCGGGCGGGGCGGGCTCGCGGTGGACGGGCGCCTCGCCCAGGTGGGGGAACTCGCTGACGCCGGTGATGGGTTCCCGGCGGGTGGCCAGGGCGGCGGAGCGGTCGGCCCAGGTGGCGGCGAGGCGGTCGGCGAGCAGTCCCGAGCGCAGGGCGGCGGCCTGGCCTCCGGCGCGTTCGAGCTCCTGGAAGAAGGCCCAGGCGGCGTGGGCGAGTTCATCGGTGAGCCGCTCCACGTACCAGGAGCCGCCGGCGGGGTCGACGACCCGGGCCAGGTGGGACTCCTCCAGCAGGATCGAGGAGGTGTTGCGGGCGATCCGGCGGGCGAAGGCGTCGGGCAGGCCGAGGGCTTCGTCGAAGGGCAGGACGGTCACGGCGTCCGCGCCGCCGACCCCGGCGCCGAGGCAGGCGATGGTGGTGCGCAGCATGTTCACCCAGGGGTCGCGCCGGGTCATCATCACCGAGGAGGTCACGGCGTGCTGGCGCTGGGCGCGGGCGGCGGGCGTGGCGCCGCTGACCTCACAGACCCGGGCCCACAGCCGGCGCGCGGCGCGGAGTTTGGCGATGGTGAGGAACTGGTCGGCGGTGGCGGAGTAGCGGAACTCCAGCTGGGAGCAGGCCTCGTCGACGGTGAGCCCGGCGGCGGTGAGCGCGCGGAGGTAGGCGACGCCGGTGGCCAGGGAGGCGCCCAGTTCCTGGGCGGGCGAGCCGCCGGCCTCGTGGTGGGGCAGGGCGTCGACGGTCAGGGCGCGCAGGCGCGGGTGGTCGCGGACGCAGGTGGCGGCGAGGCGGGCGGCGGCGTCCAGGGCCTCGGCGGGGTCGGCGTCGGTGCCGGTGCGGGCGAGGGTGCCCAGCGGGTCGGCGCCGAGGGCGCCGGCGGCCGCGTCGCGCGGCAGGCCGCGCTCGGCGTACAGGTCGAGCAGCCGGCGCGCGGCGGGCTCGAACTCCTCGCCCGCGTCGAGGACGACGGGGGCGAGGTCGAGGTAGACGCCGTCCAGGGCCGCGGGGAGGGCCTCCACGGGCAGTCCGGCGCCGCCGACGGTGAGCCACAGGGACGTGACGCCGTTCTCGAGGTCGGCGAGGACGGCCTCGTTGACCTTCCGGGGGTCGGGTCCGGCGTGGTGCTGGCGCACGTCCCAGCCGGTGAGCGCGGTGCCCTCCGGCCGCCCGCCGCGGACGAACGGGGGGAAGCCGGGCGGGCCGGGCACCGTGCCGCCGTCGTCGGCGGTGTACAGGGGACGGGTGGCGAGCCCGTCCTGGAGCGCGGTGGCCAGTGCGTCCTCGGCCGCCGGCCCCTCGGCCGCGGTGCCCGTTCTGCTCAGCACGCCTGTGACAAGGCGCTGCCACTGCTCACGGGTCGCGTCCGGGAACTCGGCAGCCAGGTGGAAGCCTTCGTCGGGCAGGACCGTCATGGGGGGAAGGCTAGTGAGCGGTCGCGCTCCGTAGCAGGGGCAACCGTTGTGACCTTGGCCTCTTCCCCGTGGCCTTGGCCCCTTCCCCGTGACCCGGGGCTCAGCCCTTGGGCGCGCAGTCGCGGGCCGGGGCGTCGTGGGTGAGGGCGCAACCGATGGTCTCCGCGCGGTCCTTGCCGTACGCGGCGGTCAGGGCGGCGCGGAAGTCGGCCCACTGGCGGCGGGTGTCGGCGATGGCGGCGTGGACGGCGCGGTCGAAGTTCCCGGCGGTCTTGCCGCGGGGGGTGGTGGGGCCGCTGGTGGCTCCGGTGGCCGGGTCGATGACGCCGGTGTCCTTGTTGAGGCCGGCGTGCTGGACGTGGCGGGCGCAGCCGAGCGGGAGGAGGGAGAAGCAGCCGGTGGTCAGGTCGGCGGGGACGGCCGAGGCGGCGGGCGGGCGGCCGGTGCCGAGGGCGAGGAGGGG
>NZ_JAILXP010000261.1 GCF_020740895.1 Streptomyces sp. UNOB3_S3
ACCCCCTCCCGTCCCCGATCGCCCCGGGCGGCAGGGCGGAGGACACCTGGAAGGTGTGCGTGGCCGAATGGCGGGTCCCGCCGGGGGTGCGGATCGAGACGCGGGAGGTCAGGGCGGAGTGGACATGAGCCCAGGGGTCCGGGGGACCGGGGGCTGAGCCCCCGGAAAAAAAATCAGCTCAGCGCCAGCCAGGCCGCGCCTGCGACCAGCACGATCGCGACGATCACGCCGACGATCAGTCCGGCACCCGGTCCGGAGGACTTCGCCCGGCGGGCCGCCGCCCGTCCTCCACCAGGCACGGCGCCGGCACTCGGCACCGGCGCGGGAGCGCTCTCGTCGGCCACGAACGCTCGGAACATCTGCGTGCTGCCCGCGGGGTCGTACTCGCCACCGGGGTTCTGCTGAGGGTTGGCCATGGGCGGGACCCTAGCGAAAGCCCTTGCCGCCGCGCCCGGCGGGCCGCCCCTTTACGCCCACCCGAAGAACCCTTGGATCTCCTTTTACCCGATAATCCCATTTTTCATTTGCCTTCAGCAACCAATCTTCCCTATGGTTGCCCAGAGCAACCTAACCGAGCGAGTGGCACCCGGGAGCCGAGGCCCATGGCCGCACAGAAGCAGTACGAGGAGCTGGCGCGCCAACTGAGCGCCATCGGCGCGGTCAAGCGCGGCCTGAGCCGCGCCCTGCCGCAGGACTGCTCCCCGGCCACGGCCATCATGCTCACCCTGCTGAAGCAGCACGGCGAGATGCGGATGAGCCGCCTCGGCGAGCTGCTGTCCATCGACGCCTCGGTGACCAGCCGGCACGTCGCCTACGCCGCCGAGCGCGGCTGGCTCGACCGGCAGCCCGACCCGCTCGACAAGCGGTCCCGGCTGCTGAGCCTCACCGCCAGCGGCGCCGAGCTGCTCGACGAGGTCTCCGCGCGCTACACCGACGCACTCGCCCACGCCCTCCAGGACTGGTCCGACGACGACGTCGGCCACCTCATCGGCCTGATGAAGCGGCTCCGCGACAGCTTCGGCGACTGCCGGACACGGCCGTACCACCACTCCGGCGCCCCGTCCGGCGCCGACTCCACCACCCGTACACCCGTCTGACCACCAAGCGAGAAAGGAAGTCCATGGCCAAGTCCTCACCGGCAGGTGTGCGGGACGCCTCAGGAGCCCCGGCGCAGTCCGGAGCCCCCGCCGACGCGGCGCCCATGACGCACCGCCAGATCATGGAGGCCCTCTCCGGGCTGCTGCTCGGCATGTTCGTCGCGATCCTCTCCTCGACGATCGTCTCCAACGCGCTGCCCGAGATCATCCACGACCTCCACGGCAGCCAGTCCTCCTACACCTGGGTCGTCACGGCCTCGCTCCTGGCGATGACCGCGTCCACCCCGCTCTGGGGCAAGCTCTCCGACCTCTTCAGCAAGAAGCTGCTGGTCCAGCTGGCGCTGGTGATCTATGTGGCGGGCTCGGTCGTGGCCGGTCTGTCGCAGAACACCGGCATGCTCATCGCCTGCCGCGTCATCCAGGGCATAGGCGTGGGCGGCCTGTCCGCCCTGGCCCAGATCGTCATGGCCGCGATGATCTCCCCGCGGGAGCGCGGCCGTTACAGCGGCTACCTCGGCGCGACCTTCGCCGTGGCGACCGTCGGCGGCCCGCTGCTCGGCGGCGTCATCACCGACACCAGCTGGCTCGGCTGGCGCTGGTGCTTCTACGTGGGCGTACCGTTCGCGATCATCGCGCTGATCGTCCTCCAGAAGACGCTGAAGCTGCCCGTCGTCAAGCGGAACGTCAAGGTCGACTGGCTGGGCGCCTTCTTCATCACCGCGTCCGTCACCCTGCTGCTGATCTGGGTCACCCGGGCCGGCAAGGGCAAGGACTACGACTGGATCTCCTGGCAGACCGGTGTGATGGTCAGCGGCTCGATCCTGCTCGCCGCGCTCTTCCTCCTCACGGAGTCGAAGGCCAGCGAGCCGATCATTCCGCTGCGGCTGTTCCGCAACAAGACCATCGCCCTGTCCTCGCTCGCGAGCCTCTTCGTGGGTGTGGCGATGTTCGCCGGCACGGTCTTCTTCTCGCAGTACTTCCAGCTGGCGCGCGGCGAGTCGCCGACGATGTCCGGTGTGCTGACGATCCCGATGATCGGCGGTCTGTTCGTCTCGTCGACCGTCTCCGGCCAGATCATCACCAAGACCGGCCGCTGGAAGTCCTGGCTGCTGACCGGTGGTGTGCTGCTCACCGCGGGCCTGGGCCTGCTGGGCACGATGCGCTACGACACCCCGTACTGGCACCTCGCGATCTACATGGCGCTGACCGGTCTCGGCATCGGCATGATGATGCAGAACCTCGTGCTCGCCGCGCAGAACCAGGTCGAGCCGAAGGACCTCGGGGCCGCCAGCTCCGTCGTCACCTTCTTCCGCTCCCTGGGCGGTGCGGTCGGTGTCTCCGCGCTGGGCGCCGTCCTCGCGTCGCGGGTGCCGGACTACGTCAAGGACGGGCTCACCGCGCTCGGCCCGAAGGGCGCGGCGGCCATGGGCCACGGCGGTACGGGCGGCGGTGGCATCCCGGACCTCAAGACGCTGCCGGCGCCGCTCCGCACGGTCTTCGAGAGCGCGTACGGGCACGGCATCGCGGATGTCTTCCTCTACGCGGCGCCGTGTGCGCTGATCGCCTTCATCGTGACGCTCTTCATCAAGGAGGTCGCGCTGAAGGGCACGCCCGGGGCGGCGACCGCCGCCTCCGAGCCGGCCGGGAAGGCCGGCTGACGAACCCCGGCCGACGGGGGCGCGCGCCATGAGCGGAGCGCGCCGCCTTCGTCGGCCGGTCGCCCGGACGGACCGGAACGGCATGGACGGTCCCCGGGCCCACGGCCCCGGCGGGGGCGCGCGGTTTTTCAGGCAGGGGACGGCCTGACGCGCGCCACCTCGCCGGGGCCCTATCCGTTCGTGGGTGGGCCGGGGGCGGGGTGGGCCAGAACCGCGCCGTCAGGCGCGGGAAACCCCTACGGCGGGCAGCCGGAAACGCAGGGGCACCCATCAGGCCCGTGGGGGCCGGGCTCTCAGGACCGGGTCGCCCCGCGCGAGCGGTCGCGCATGACTTCGATGCCCGCGATCACCGTGTCGAGCGCGACCGAGAAGTCCCGCTCCCACATCTCCCGGACACTCCCGTGCTCCGCCGTCCGGGTCTCGACGAGCTCCGTCGCCTCCTGGTACCGGTCCGTGAACTCCACACGGCTGGTGAAGGTCTCGACGACGTGCTGGTAGTACTCGTCCTCGGTCAGCCCCTGCGCCCGGCAGCGCTCCGCGTACATGCCCTCGACGGAGGCGAAGCCGTACACGAACTGGAAGAGCGCCGAGATCGCGCCGGTCATGGCGTGCGGCGGGACCCCGCTGCGTCGCATGACGGCCAGCGTCGCCTCGGAGAGGGCCAGGGCGTGCGGGCCCATGTTGAGGTACTGGCCGAGCAGCCGGGACACCCAGGGGTGGGCGACGAGGATCCGGCGGTACTGGACCGCCAGATCGCGCAGCTGCTCATGCCAGTCGACGGTCTCGTCCGCGGGGTCGGGCAGGACGAACTCGGCGCTCACCTGGTCGAGGGCGAGCTCCAGGAGGTCGTCCTTGGTGTCGACGTACCAGTAGATCGACATGGCGGTCACGCCCAGCTCGGCCGCGAGGCGCCGCATCGAGAACTTCGCCAGCCCCTCGGTGTCGAGCATCCGCACCGTCGTGGCGACGATGCGCTCCAGGTCGAGCGTGCTCTCGCCCTCGGTCTTGCGCCGGGGTTTGGCGGCCAGCCACACACTGACCCGGGAACCGCCCGCGCGACCTTCGCTCGCCATGCCGGTTCTCTCTCTTTCCACTGGTCAGTACTCCTCGCATGCTACGTCCACGCCCCACGGCCCGGACTACGCCGCCTGCTTCTCCGCCCGGCGCAGCAGGAAGGCCGCCAGGATGCCGCCCGCGAGCACCGCGCACGCGCCGACCAGCTGACTGGCCTGCAGGCCGGAGGCGAAGGCGTCCTCGACGGCGGCGCGGTCCGCCGCCGTACGGGCGTGGCCGAGCGCCTCGGGCAGCGAGCCCGCTCCGGTGGCGACGGCCGGGATCAGCGCGGCGAAGCGGGAGTTGAGCACCGCGCCGAGCACCGCGACGCCGAGGCCGTTGCCGGTCTCCTGGAGCGTGCCGTTGACGCCGGCGCCGACGCCGGCCTTCTCCGGCGGGATGGCGGACATGATGGCGTTGGCCATGGCCGGCATGTTGATCGCGATGCCGACGCCCATGAGGATCAGGCCCAGCAACATCCCGCCGTAGCCGTCGGCCCCGAGGGTGGCGATGGCGGCCAGACCGGCGGCGAGCAGGCCCATGCCGCCCGCGATGGCGGCGGGGGTGCCGATCTTCGGCAGCAGCCGGGCGCCGACGCCGGTGAAGTTGAGGACGACGATGACCAGGGCCAGCGGCGTCATGCGCAGACCGGTCTCCAGTGGGTCGTAGTGCAGGACCAGTTGCAGGTGCTGGCCGAGCAGGAAGAACGAGCCGCCCATGCCGAAGGCGACGAGGATGCCGCCCGAGACCGCGCCGACGAAGCGGCTGTTGCGGAAGAAGTGCATGTCGAGCATCGGGTACGGGCAGCGGCGCTCCCACAGGGCGAAGGCGGCCAGGGTGACCAGGCCGACGAAGGCCGAGGTGAGCACCCGGGCGGAGGTCCAGCCGTGGGCGGGGCCGGAGATGATGGCGAAGACGACGCCGGTCATGCCGATCGTGGACAGCAGCGCGCCGAGCAGGTCGGGGCGGTCGCCCGAGGGGTTCTTGGACTCGGGCACCCACTTGAGCACGGCCAGCAGGCCGAGCACGGCGACCGGCAGGTTGATCAGGAAGATCGAGCCCCACCAGAAGTGGTTGAGCAGGGCGCCGCCGACGATCGGCCCGCCGGCGAAGCCGAGCGCGCTCACCGCTCCCCAGAGGCCGATGGCCTTGGGGCGCTCCTCGTCGTCGAAGACCTGCACGACGACGGCCAGGGTGGTCGTCATCAGCAGGGCGCCGCCTATGCCCATGCCCGCGCGGGCGGCTATCAGCTGGCCGGTGGTCCCGGAGACCGACGCGGCGAGCGAGCCGAGACCGAAGAGGGCGAGCCCGGCCGCCAGGAGCTTCTTGCGCCCGTAGCGGTCGGCCGCGCTGCCCGCGGTGAGCAGCAGGCCCGCCTGGACCAGTGAATAGGCGTTGATCATCCACTGGATGTCGGCGGTCGAGGCGCCCATCTCCTCGGTGAGGGAGGGGATCGCGACCGTGAGGACGGTGTTGTCCAGGAGCACGGTGAGCTGGGCGAGACAGATGACGCCCAGCACCAGCCACCGCGTGGGATTGCGGTGCGGCTTCGGGTCGGCCCCGGTGGTGGGTGATGGCGTTTCCGCCGCGGTCGCGGTCATAAGGATTCCCCCCTGTACGGCGCATGGCCTTATACGGTGTACGACTGGCTTGCGTCGTACACCGTACAGGACCTGCTCTACGCCGTACAAGGCGATTTTTCGGGGCCCCGCGCCGAGGCGTCACACCGCCGGTTTGATGAGGTAGCCGGCGCCGCGCCGGGTGTGGATCATCGGCGCCCGGCCGGCGTCGATCTTCCGGCGCAGATAGGAGATGTAGAGCTCGACGACGTTGGCCCGCCCGCCGAAGTCGTACGACCAGACGCGGTCGAGGATCTGCGGCTTGCTGAGCACCCGGCGGGGGTTGCGCATCAGGAAGCGCAGCAGCTCGAACTCGGTGGCGGTGAGGTGGATCTCCGTACCGTCCCGGGAGACCTCGCGGCTGTCCTCGTCGAGGACCAGGTCCCCCACGGTCAGCACGGACTCCCCGCGCGGCACGGCCGCGCGCGAGCGGCGCAGCAGGCCGCGCAGCCGGGCGACGGCGTCCTCCATGCCGAACGGCTTGGCCACATGGTCGTCGCCGCCGGCGGTGAGGCCCGCGACGCGGTCCTCGGCCATGTCCCCGCCGGCCAGGAACAGCACCGGCACACCGGGCCGTTCGCGCCGCAGCAGCCCCAGCACCGTCAGCGCGTCCATGCCGGGGAGCGCCATGTCCAGGACCACGGCGTCCGGCCGGAACTCCCGGGCGCGGCGGACGGCTTCGGCGCCGTCGGCGGCGGTCCGGACCTCCCAGCCCTCGTAGCGCAGCGCGAGGGAGAGGAGGTCGGCGAGCGCGGACTCGGCGCCGACGACCAGGACGCGTACGGCGCTTCCGCCGTGGTGCCGGGACTGGGTACGCGCGTGGGGCGAGACGATGGTCATGCCGCCGATGGTGGAACGGGCGCGTGAGAGCGTCCTTTCGGCATTCTGTGAATCGTCTGAGAATCGGACCGGGAATATCCGGATGGAACCTCCGGTTGCCGTCGCCATGGCATCCGGAAATGATCACCACATGAACGGCGCGGCCGAGTCCCTCGGCGCCATCGGCGTCTGGAGCGTCGCCCTGCGCGTGAACGACCCCGCCCGGCTCGGCGAAGTCCAGGAGGCGGCGGCCGAGTTGGACGAGCTCGGCTACGGCACCCTCTGGGTCGGCGGCAGCCCCTCCGTGGCCCAGGCCGGGCATCTGCTGGCCGCGACCGAGCGCGCCACCGTCGGCACCAGCATCCTCAGCATCTGGGACCACACCGCCGACGAGGTCGCCGCCGCGTACGCCGCGCTGGAGCCGGGCCGGCGCGAGCGCTTCCGCCTGGGCCTGGGCGCCAGCCACGCCCATCTGGCCTCCGGCTACGCCCGCCCGTACTCGGCGATGAAGGACTATCTGACCGCCCTCGACAACGCGCCCGTCCCGGTCCCCGCCGGGCAGCGGCTGCTGGCCGCGCTCGGCCCGAAGATGGTGGCGCTGGCGGCGGAGCGCGCGGCGGGTGCCATCCCCTATCTCGTCACGGCCGAGCACACCGCCCAGGCCCGGGAGAAGCTGGGCGAGGGCGCGGTGCTGGCGCCCGAGCTCAAGGTCGTCCTCGACCCGGACGTGGCCCGCGCCCGGGAGACCGCCCGCGCGTACCTGTCCTTCTATCTGCCGATGCCCAACTACACCAACAATCTGCTGCGGCTCGGCTTCACGGAGGAGGACTTCGCGGGAGGCGGCAGCGACCGGCTCGTCGACGCGCTCTTCGCCCTCGGCGACACCGAGGCGATCAGGGCCCGGGCCGACGAGTTCCTGGCGTCGGGCGCCGACCACCTGGCCGTCCAGGTCGTCCTCGCCCCGGAGCGGGACCCGCGGCGCGACACCCTCGCGCGCGCGGAGTGGCGCACGCTGGCCGAGGCCCTGCCGCTGAGGAACTGAAAGAACGCCGAAGGCCCGGTACGAAACGTACCGGGCCTTCGGACTTAGTAGCGGGGACAGGATTTGAACCTGCGACCTCTGGGTTATGAGCCCAGCGAGCTACCGAGCTGCTCCACCCCGCGACGGACGAGAGACGAATCTCCCGACAGTGCGCTCGGCAGGATTCGAACCTGCAACCTCTTGATCCGTAGTCAAGTGCTCTATCCGTTAAGCTACGAGCGCTCGGCTTCCCGGCGTTTTCTTGCCGGTCGGCGTTGCGTGGACAACATTACATGAACCTCGCCGTCAGACGAAATCCATTGCCAGCGACCCACCTGACCTGCGGAAACGCCATTTTTCAAGATCGTGGGTGTGGGTTCTGCGGGCGGTTCCGGGGGAGAGTTCCGTTCCGGGGGAGAGTTCCGGGGGAGAACGGCCCCGGATACGCGGAAGCCCCGGCCGTCCTGGGACGACCGGGGCTTCCGGTTACTGCGGAGGCGGAGGGATTTGAACCCTCGATGGGCTTTAAGGCCCAAACCGCATTAGCAGTGCGGCGCCATAGACCGGACTAGGCGACGCCTCCTCCCCCCTCGCGCGTGCGCCAGGGGTGCGTGCAGATGATGACACAACATTGCGGCCGGTCACCAATCGCACCCCTACGGTACCGGGCGAAGGGCGCCTCGGGCAAAGGCGTTCGCGGCGCGCAACGCGGGGCGCTCCGGAGCGTTAGTGCGGGTGAGGGGTCCGGCCGGGCGATCCGGCCGCCCGGCCCCGCGTTCGCTCACACCCCGGGAGTCCCCCGAATGCCGCTCCGCCGCCTCGCCCTCGCCGCCGCCCTGGCGCCCGCGCTGCTCGCGCCGGCCGCCTCGGCCGCCCCGCTCCCCCTGGACGGGCTGGACCGCTCCGCCGACCACCTCACGATCACCGTGACCGACACCGGCGGCCGCGACGGCAGATACGAGCTCTACTGCCACCCGGCCGGCGGCACCCATCCGCGCGCCAAGGACGCCTGCGACCAGCTGGACGGGCAGACGACCTGGGGGAAGGACCTCTTCGCACCCGTACCCAAGGGAACGGACTGCACGATGGTCTACGGCGGACCGGATCGCGCGCACGTAAGCGGAACGTGGGCCGGACGGCCGGTGAACGCGGACTTCAGCAAGGCGAACGGCTGCGAGATGGCCCGCTGGAACCGGTTCTCCACTGTGTTCGGGGAGTCGAAGGGCTCGCCGAAGAAAACGCCCGCGCGGGTGCCTCTGGGCTGACCGGAAGGTCCCCACGAAGAGGGACACGAGGGGCATGTCCGGCCTGCCCGAGACGCCCCGGAGAGCCTTACCGGAACCTCCCGGCACACCCGTCATCCGCAGTAGCGCCCACCACGGCAGCCCGTAGACTTCCCCTCGATGACAGGCCCCGCAGGCGGTACAAAACCGCCCGGAGCGGTCGGCAAGGTGCGGTAACCAGGGAGGAAGCGTCGTCGTGAGCAGCAGGCCATCCCGAGGCGCTGCTCGCCTCGCAGCCATACTCGACGCCCTCCCCGACGCGCTGTTGCTCGTCAACTGCAACGGCACGGTCGTCAACGCCAACCACATCGCGCTGGAGACCTTCGAGGTGCCCGGCACCGGGCTCGTCGGGCGCGGTCTGCTCGACCTGCTCCCGGAGTTCGACTCCCGGCGCATCCCCGGCGGGCTGCGGGCCCCCCGCGACGATCCGGACGGCGGCCGCACCCGGCCCACCCGCATGATCGCCCGGCGCACCGACGGCACCCAGTTCCCCGTCGAGGTGACCAGCGCCAACCTCGACGGCCGCACCCCGTACGCCGAGCCGAGCGCCTCCTACGAGGACGAGCTCCTCATGCTGGTCGTCCGCGACCTGACCGGCACCATGGACACCGAGGCCGAACTGGCCCGTTCGCAGCGCCAGACCGAGATGATCCTGCGCGCGGCGGCAGAGGGCGTGGTCGGCGTCGACACCGCCGGCAAGGTCGTCCTCGTCAACCCCTCGGCCGCGCAGATCCTCGGCTACCGCGCGAGCGACCTCGGCGGCCGTGAGCTCCACTCCCTGATCCACCACTCGCGCGCGGACGGCACGCCCTTCCCGTACGAGGAGTCGCCCATCGCCGACACCCTGCGCTCCGGGCGCAAGCACCGGGTGCGCGGGCAGGTGCTGTGGGCCAAGGACGGGCGCCCGGTGGCCGTCGACCTCACGACCGCGCCGGTGCGCGACGGCGAACAACTCGTGGGCGCGGTAATGACCTTCACCGACCGCCGCCCCTACGACGCGCTGGCCGCGCGCCACGCCCAGTTGCTCAACCTGGTCGACGGCTCGCTGCGCGGCCCGCTCGACCGGCTCCGCGCCGAACTCGGCACCCTGGCCGACGACCCGGCGGGCCAGCTGTGGCCCGAGGCCAACCAGATCCTCCACCATCTCGCCGCCGGATACGCCCGGATGCGGTCCCTCGTCGACAACGTCCTCGCCTATCAGCGGCTGGACGCGGGAACGGACAAGCTCACCCGGAAGAAGGTCGCGCTCGACGAGGTCGTCACGGCGGGCGTCGACGGCGCGGTCGAGCTGATCGGCCCGGGCCGCGCGCAGTTCGCCGTCCACGCGCCGGCCATCGAGGCCGAGGTGGACGCGGAGCGGTTCGCGCAGGCGCTGGCGCATCTGATCGCGGACGTGGCGGGCGTCGACTCCACGGGCGCCACGACGGCCCCTCTCTCCGGCACGGGTGCGGGCTCCGGCGACTCGACGATCGTCGTCGCGGCGGCACAGCGCGGGGAGGTCGTCCGCATCGAGGTGCGTGGCCCCTTCCCGGGCGGCGACCCGGTGCACGGCCCCCTGGTGCGGGGCATCGTCCGGCGCCACGGCGGAGTGCTCCAGACGCACGACATGCCCGGTTCGTCGGGCGGCAAGGCGTACGTCCTGGAGGTGCCGGTCTCGGCCGAGGCGGGCCCGGTCCCGCCGGGCGCGGAGCGGCGCGGGCCGGACACGGAGAATCTGACGACCGTCATGCCGATGCCGACGCAGCGGGGCCGGGGCGGCGTCCGGGCTCGTGCCCCGGTGG
>NZ_JAILXP010000262.1 GCF_020740895.1 Streptomyces sp. UNOB3_S3
CCCTTCCCGTAACTGGGGGCTCCGCCCCCAGCCCCCCCGAGGGGAGGGGGCCTAGGCGCGGGGCGCCTTTACGGTGCGTATGAGTGCCGCGAGCGTGGCGGGTGCGGTCACTATGACCGAGCGGGGGTCGTCGCTCTCGCGCAGGGCGATGCGGATGCCGCCGTTGGCGGCGCCGATCTCGACGCACGAGTTGTCCGGTCCCGTGCCGGACAAGGAGCTCTTCTGCCACATCACAACGACACCTCTTAGGACTCTCGGGCAATACGCAGGACGAAGTCGCGGCTCGCCTCGGCGCCGAGAGCGAAACGCTCAACCGTCCGTAGGACGGTGCGATACCGGTCGAGCTCTTCCTCAGCGTCCAGGAAGGCGCTCCCGTGCACTTCGTCGATCTGGACGGTGTCGAGCTGCGGCGCACCGCCCGCCATGTATTGCATCGCGTAGCCCATACAGACGAAACCCTCGGCCGAGAACGGCACGACCCTTACCGTCAAGTTCGGCCGCTCCGAGCTTTTCGCGATCAGGTCCATCTGCTCACGCACCACGTTGCTGTCGCCAACCTTCATGCGCAAGGCAGCCTCATGGATGAACACCGTGCACGGCACAGGGTCCTTGCGCTCAAGCACGGCTTGGCGTTGCATGCGAAAATCAACGATGGCGTCGAGGTTCCTCGGCCTGGCTTCTTGCGGCATGTACGAGAACAGGGCCCGAATATAGGCCTCAGTCTGCAGGAGCCCCGGGATATGGACAATCTGTAGCCCTCGGAGGCTACTTGCGTGCCACTCGAACGCGGCTAGGTCCAAAGACTTCTGCGGCAACAGCCCTTGATACTTCTCCCACCAGCCACGCTCCTGGCGTCCGGTCAGTTCCGCGAGGGCGTCGAGATAGACACGGTCCGCACAGCCGTAGTGCGAAGCGAACTTGCGCATTCGCTCCTCGCTCACGCCGAAACGACCGATCTCGATGTGGCTCATGCGCATCGGCGTCACGCCCAGCTGCGTGGCCGCCTCGCGAGCGGTCAGGCCCGCGCGCTCGCGCATCCTGCGCAACTCGGCACCGAGCCGCGCCTGGCGGGCGGTTGGGCTGTTCCTCGGCGGCATGAGGCCACTCTCCCCTGTTGTTCAGCGCCTGCGAGCGTCACGATGCCATGCCATGCCCCGAAGGGGCGAACATCCGCAAGCGGCTTGCAGGGGGACATGTAGCCCCCTACGTTGAGTGGCGCGCCGCTCGCAGAGCGACCGTATCCGGCCACCGGAAGCGCACCGCCATGCCCGCATGGGCAAACGCGGCATCGACACCGGCTCGGCCGCCAACACCCCACCGCAGGAGGCGACATGCTGCTGCACGCCGAACCCTTCGAGTACCGACTGCTCATCCCCCACGACGCCCGCGCCGTCCAAGTGGCCCGGACATCCATCCGCGCGGCCCTCACCGCGCACGGGCTGCGCGAACTGATCGGCCGGGCCGAGCTGTTGGCCGGCGAGATGCTGACGAACACGATCGTGCACACCAGCAGTACCGCCGAGCTGACGCTCGCCTGGTCGCAATGGGAGACGCTCCGCGTCGCCGTGCGGGACGCGTGTGCGAGGACGCCCACGCTCCGCGTGGCCGCGCGCCCGTTCGACAGCGATGGGCGCGGGTTGTGCCTGCTCCAGACGCTCGCGGACCGGTGGGGTTACACCCCGCTGCACCGCGATCTGCACGGCGAGGAGACCAAGACCGTCTGGTGCGAGATCAGCCGGAGGGTGCCCGCCGCGTGGGCGTGAAACGGCACGGGGCCGCCACCCGTCTCCGGGATGGCGGCCCCGCCGTACAACGCCGTACAACACGGCTCAGTGTTTCTTCTGCTCCCGCTTGGGACGCCAGACCACCAGCGCGCTGGCCTGCTGGACGTCCTGGTACGGGACCAGGTCACGCCGGTACGACGCGTGGACCTGCGCCTCGCGCTGCTGCATCGCCGCGGCCGCGCCGTCGACGACGGACTGGAGCTCGGCGACGCGGGCGCTCAGCGCGGCGACCTGGTTCTCCAGCTCGATGATGCGCTTGATGCCCGCCAGGTTGATGCCCTCGTCCTGGCTCAGCTGCTGCACCTGACGCAGCAGCTCGATGTCGCGGGCCGAGTAGCGGCGGCCGCGGCCGGCCGTGCGGTCGGGGGAGACCAGGCCGAGGCGGTCGTACTGCCGGAGGGTCTGCGGGTGGAGGCCCGACAGCTGGGCCGCCACGGAGATGACGTAGACCGGCGACTCATCGGTGAGCTCGTACGGATGGCGTCGGCGGCCGATTCCTTCCATGGGTCACGCTCCCTTCGCGGCCTGGAACAGCTCCGCGCGCGGGTCGACCTCCGCGGTGGCTTCGCGGTAGGTCTCCAGGGCTTCCCGGGCCTTGTCGCTCAGTTGGGTGGGCACGGCGACCTCGACGGTGACCAGGAGGTCGCCTCGGGTGCCGTCCTTGCGGACCGCGCCCTTGCCCCGGGCGCGCATCGTCCGGCCGTTGGGCGTGCCGGGGGGCAGCTTCAGGGTGACGGGCGGGCCGCCGAGGGTGGGGACCCGTACCTCGCCGCCGAGGGCCGCCTCCGTGAAGGTGACGGGCACGGTGATGGTGAGGTTGTCGTCCTTGCGCCCGAAGACCGGGTGGGTGCCGACGTGGACGACGACGTAGAGGTCGCCGTTGGGGCCGCCGCGCTCGCCCGGGGCGCCCTTGCCGCGCAGGCGGATCCGCTGCCCGTCGGAGACTCCGGCGGGGATGCGGACCTGCATGGTGCGGGAGGACTTGGCCCGGCCGCTGCCGTGGCAGACGTCGCAGGGGTTCTCGGGGATGAGCCCGCGGCCCTTGCAGTCCGGGCAGGGGTCGGTCAGCGAGAAGCCACCGCCCGAGCCGCGCGACACCTGGCCGGTGCCGACACAGGTCGGGCAGACCCTGGGCGTACCGTTTTTGTCGCCCGTGCCGGAGCACGCCTTGCACGCCGCCGAGGAGGACATCCGCAGCGGGACGGTGGCGCCTTCGACCGCCTCGGTGAAGTTGAGCGAGACCTCGGACTCGATGTCCTGGCCGCGCCGGGGCTGGGTGCGGGGACCGCCGCCGCCCCGGTTGAAGAGGCCGCCGAAGACATCGCCCAGCCCGCCGCCGAAGCCGCCGCCGGCTCCGGCGCCGGTGCCGCCCTGGGCGCCTCCGAAGAGGTCGCCCAGGTCGAAGTTGAACGAGCCGCCGGCGCCGCCCGGTCCGGCACGGAAGCCTCCGTTGCCGAACAGGGCGCGGGCCTCGTCGTACTCCTTGCGACGCTTGGGGTCGGCAAGGACGTCATTCGCCTCGGAGATCTCCTTGAAGCGCTCCTCGGCCGAGGCGTCGCCCTTGTTGGCGTCCGGGTGGAACTCGCGGGCGAGCTTCCGGTACGCCTTCTTGATCTCCGCCTCGGTGGCGTCCTTGGGGACGCCGAGGACCTTGTAGAGGTCCTTTTCCAGCAAGTCCCTGCTCAGGCTCATCCCCGGCGTCCCTCCTTCCCGTCACTCATCGCGTCAGCCCTCTTCCGGGCCACCGCTCTCCTCGTCGGACGAATCCTCGGCCTTGGGGCCGGCGCCCGGCTGCGGCTCGGCCACCGCGACGCGCGCGGGGCGGATGGTCCGCTCGCCGATCCGATACCCCGGCTGCAGGATCTGCACGCACGTGGTCTCGGTGACGTCGGGCGCGTAGCTGTGCATCAGCGCCTCGTGCACCAGCGGGTCGAAGGGCTCGCCCTCCTTGCCGAACTGCTGGAGGCCCATCTTGGCGACGACCGTCTCCAGCGACTCGGCGACGGACTTGAAGCCGCCGACCAGCTCGCCGTGGTCGCGGGCGCGACCGATGTCGTCGAGGGTGGGGAGGAGCTCGGACAGGAGGTTCGCCACGGCGACCTCCTTGACCGCGACCCGGTCCCGCTCCACCCGGCGACGGTAGTTCTGGTACTCGGCCTGGAGCCGCTGGAGGTCCGCGGTGCGCTCGTTGAGCGCGGCCTGGGCCTGGTCCAGCTGTGCCTGGAGGCCAACCTCGACGAGCTCCTCGCCCGCGGGGGCCGGGCCGGCCGGGGCCGCCTTGTCGGCGGACCCGGCGGCCTTCGCCGCGTCGTCGGGGGTCGTGGCGTCGGAGGTGCCTTCAGGCTTCTCGTTCTCCTCGAAGCCCGGGGTCTCCTCCGTCACGCCGACGCACCGCCCTTCGGCTTCTCGTCGTCGACGATCTCGGCATCGACGACGTCGTCCTCGGCCTTGGGCTGCTGGCCGGCACCGGCGCCCGCGGCACCGGCGGCGCCCTGCGCGGCCTGGGCGTCGGCGTACATGGCCTGGCCGAGCTTCTGGCTGACCGCGGCGACCTTCTCGGTGGCGGTGCGGATCTCGGCGGAGTCCTCGCCCTTGAGCTTCTCCTTCAGCTCGGCGACGGCGGTCTCGACCTCGGTCTTCACCTCGGCCGGGACCTTCTCCTCGTTGTCCTTGAGGAACTTCTCCGTCTGGTAGACGAGCTGCTCGCCCTGATTGCGGGTCTCGGCGGCCTCGCGGCGGCGGTGGTCCTCCTCCGCGTACTGCTCGGCCTCTTCGCGCATGCGGTTGACCTCGTCCTTCGGCAGCGAGGAGCCGCCGGTGACGGTCATCTTCTGCTCCTTGCCCGTGCCCAGGTCCTTGGCGGTCACGTGCATGATGCCGTTGGCGTCGATGTCGAAGGCGACCTCGATCTGCGGGACGCCGCGCGGGGCCGGCGGCAGGCCCGTCAGCTCGAACATGCCGAGCTTCTTGTTGTACGCCGCGATCTCGCGCTCGCCCTGGTAGACCTGGATCTGCACGGACGGCTGGTTGTCCTCGGCCGTCGTGAAGATCTCGGAGCGCTTGGTCGGGATCGTGGTGTTGCGCTCGATCAGCTTGGTCATGATGCCGCCCTTGGTCTCGATACCGAGGGACAGCGGGGTCACGTCGAGGAGCAGGACGTCCTTGACCTCACCCTTGAGGACACCGGCCTGCAGGGCGGCGCCGATGGCGACGACCTCGTCCGGGTTCACACCCTTGTTGGCCTCCTGGCCGCCGGTCAGCTCCTTGACGAGCTCGGCGACGGCGGGCATACGGGTGGAACCGCCGACCAGGACCACGTGGTCGATCTCGGACAGCGCGATGCCGGCGTCCTTGATGACGTTGTGGAACGGGGTCTTGCAGCGCTCCAGCAGGTCCGCGGTCAGCTGCTGGAACTGGGCGCGGGTGAGCTTCTCGTCCAGGTGGAGCGGGCCCTCGGCGGACGCCGTGATGTAGGGCAGGTTGATCGAGGTCTCGGTGGACGAGGACAGCTCGATCTTCGCCTTCTCGGCGGCCTCACGCAGGCGCTGGAGCGCCATCTTGTCCTTGGACAGGTCGACGCCGTGGCCGTTGGCGAACTGCTTGACCAGGTAGTCGACGACGCGCTGGTCCCAGTCGTCACCACCGAGGTGGTTGTCACCGTTGGTGGCCTTGACCTCGACGACGCCGTCGCCGATCTCCAGCAGCGAGACGTCGAAGGTGCCGCCACCGAGGTCGAAGACCAGGATGGTCTGGTCGTCCTTGTCGAGGCCGTAGGCCAGGGCGGCCGCGGTGGGCTCGTTGACGATGCGCAGGACGTTGAGGCCCGCGATCTCACCGGCCTCCTTGGTGGCCTGACGCTCGGAGTCGTTGAAGTACGCCGGGACGGTGATGACCGCGTCGGTGACCTTCTCGCCCAGGTAGGCCTCGGCGTCGCGCTTCAGCTTCTGCAGGATGAAGGCGCTCATCTGCTGCGGGTTGAAGGTCTTGCCGTCGATCTCGATCTTCCAGTCGGTGCCCATGTGGCGCTTCACCGAGCGGATCGTCCGGTCGACGTTGGTGACGGCCTGGCGCTTGGCGACCTCGCCGACCAGCACCTCACCGTTCTTCGCGAAGGCGACGACGGACGGCGTGGTCCTGGCGCCCTCGGCGTTGGTGATGACGGTGGGCTCACCGCCCTCGAGAACACTGACGACGGAGTTCGTCGTACCCAGGTCGATGCCGACCGCACGTGCCATGTCGATTCCTCCAGCTGACTTGAGTGGAACAGACTCAAGGGTGCAACAGGGACGTGAAACCTGTCAACAGACCTGAGTCGTACCCACTCAACTTTTATGTCAGCCTTACGGTCATGAGGCGACCGCGAAGGGTCGCCTGCGCGACGCAGATCACCGGCGATGCGGGTATATCGCGCGCGCGAGAGTGAGTAGTCTCGTACGGACTGGATAAGTTACCGATTAGTAATTCCGCTCTATCCCCGCTCTCGCAGGTCCGAGGAGCTCTCCCATGCAACTCGCCGCGATCATCGTGTCGCTGGTCCTCATCGCGGTCGGCGTCGCGCTGTTCGGCCGTGCCCTCTTCCAGATCTACCGCTTCGTACGGCTAGGCCAGCCCGTACCGGCGGGCAGCCGCACCGACGAACCGGTTCAACGCACGGTCACGGTGGCCAAGGAGTTCCTCGGCCACACCCGGATGAACAAGTGGGGCGTCGTCGGCGTCGCGCACTGGTTCGTGGCGGTGGGCTTCTTCTCGCTGCTGCTGACGATCGTCAATGCCATCGGCCAGCTCTTCAAGGCCGACTGGATCCTGCCGGTCATCGGCGACTGGGCGCCGTACAACGTCTTCGTCGAGTTCGTCGGCACGATGACCGCGCTCGGCATCCTGACGCTCATCGTCATCCGGCAGCTGAACCGTCCGGGCGGCGCCGGCCGCAAGTCCCGCTTCGCCGGCTCCAACACCGGTCAGGCGTACTTCGTCGAGGCCGTCATCCTCATCGTCGGCGTCTGCATCTTCATGCTGCACGCCCTTGAGGGCGCCCAGCACCACGTGGACGGCTACGAGGCGTCGTTCTTCATCTCGTACCCGGTCGTCTCGTGGCTGGAGGGCATGGACCTCTCCACCCTCCAGAACCTCACCTACTTCTTCGCCGGACTGAAGATCGC
Organism: Streptomyces sp. UNOB3_S3; assembly: GCF_020740895.1. Lineage (GTDB taxonomy): Bacteria > Actinomycetota > Actinomycetes > Streptomycetales > Streptomycetaceae > Streptomyces. Next base: position 6,944 of record NZ_JAILXP010000262.1, read on the forward strand.
GACGTCCTTCATCTGGATGATCACGGTCGCGCTGAAGACGGACATGGGCGTGGCCTGGCACCGCTTCCTGGCCTTCCCCAATATCTGGTTCAAGCGCGAGGCCTCCGGCGACGTGGCGCTGGGCGCGCTCCAGCCGATGACCAGCCGCGGCGAGCCGATCGACTTCGAGGACCCGGCGGAGGACGCCGTCTTCGGCGTCTCGAAGGTCGAGGAGTTCTCCTGGAAGGGCATCCTCGACTTCTCCACCTGCACCGAGTGCGGCCGCTGCCAGTCGCAGTGCCCCGCCTGGAACACCGGCAAGCCGCTCTCCCCCAAGCTCCTGATCATGGCGCTGCGCGACCACGCGCACGCCAAGGCGCCGTATCTGCTGGCAGGCGGCGGCAAGGACGCCGAAGGCGAGGAGAAGGCGACCGAAGAGCAGCTGAAGGACGTTCCGGCGGCCGACCTGGCCGAGGCCGAGCGCCCGCTGATCGGCACGCTGGCGGAGAACGGCGTCATCGACCCGGACGTGCTGTGGTCCTGCACCACGTGCGGCGCGTGCGTCGAGCAGTGCCCGGTGGACATCGAGCACGTCGACCACATCGTCGACATGCGCCGCTACCAGGTGATGATCGAGAGCTCCTTCCCGTCCGAGGCGGGCACGATGCTCAAGAACCTGGAGAAGAAGGGCAACCCCTGGGGCCTGGCCAAGAAGCAGCGCCTCCAGTGGACCAAGGAGGTCGACTTCGAGGTCCCGGTCGTCGGCAAGGACATCGAGGACCTCACCGAGGTCGACTACCTCTACTGGGTCGGCTGCGCCGGCGCCCTGGAGGACCGCGCCAAGAAGACCACCAAGGCCTTCGCGGAGCTGCTGCACATGGCGGGCGTGAAGTTCGCCATCATGGGCGGCGAGGAGAACTGCACGGGTGACTCGGCCCGCCGTCTGGGCAACGAGTTCCTCTTCCAGCAGCTCGGCCAGCAGAACGTCGAGATGCTGAACATGGCGTTCGGCGAGGACTCCGAGGACGAGGCCACGAAGAAGCCGAAGTCCAAGAAGAAGATCGTCGCGACCTGCCCCCACTGCTTCAACACCATCGCGAACGAGTACCCGCAGCTGGGCGGCGAGTACGAGGTCATCCACCACACGCAGCTGCTGCAGCACCTCATCGACGAGGGCAAGCTGATCCCCGTCACCCCGGTCGAGGGTCTGATCACCTATCACGACCCCTGCTACCTGGGCCGCCACAACAAGGTCTACACCCCGCCGCGCGAGATCATCGCCAAGGTGCCGGGCCTGCGGAACGAGGAGATGCACCGTCACAAGGAGCGCGGCTTCTGCTGCGGCGCCGGCGGCGCGCGCATGTGGATGGAGGAGCGCATCGGCAAGCGCATCAACAACGAGCGCGTCGACGAGGCGCTGTCCCTCAACCCGGACATCGTCTCCACGGCCTGCCCCTTCTGCCTCGTCATGCTGACCGACTCGGTCAACGGCAAGAAGAACGACGGCAAGGCCAAGGAGTCCATCCAGGTCGTCGACGTCTCCCAGCTGCTGCTGGAGTCCGTCAAGACCCCGGCCGCGCCGGAGGGCGACGGCGAGAAGGCGGACGCGCCGGAGCCGGACCCGGAGCCGGTGAAGTAGCCGCCCCTTGAGCGGACGACGGCCGGGCCCCGCGAGCGATCGCGGGGCCCGGCCGTTGTCGTAGGGGCGTGGGACGCTGAGCGCGAAGGTGTCCGCGTCCCGCCCAGCAGGAGTCGCGTCATGGAGTACGCCCGTGTCCTGGCCGTCGCCGAGGAGCTGCACCGGCACGCGCAGGACGCTGCCAAGCGCTTCGAGATCAGCGGGAACAGCATCATCGTGACGGTATCGACCCCGAGACGATGCGATTACAACGCCTTCCTGCTGCGGCGCCAGCTGGACCGGCAACTCGCCGAGGGCTGGGCAGCCCATAACTGGGGCGCCGTGGAGGACGTCGCGCAAGGAATCCTGCGCCGACCGGCCGTCATAGTGCTTCCCGAAGCGGCCATGCTCCGCCCCACCGGCATCGATCCGCGAGACCTGGCACTGGCTGCCGACGTGATCCCTCCGCTGGGGCAGCTCCACGACACTCAGCGGATGTACGACGCGGCTGCGATGGCCGTCCCGCTGTACGTCCTGGTCAACCCTCGCAACGGGACGACAGCGGTTATGTCCGACCCCACGGGCGTCGATGACGAAGGGCAGCGATGTTATCGCTCCCGCGCCAAACACGCGTTCGGCGACGTGATCACCATCGGCGAGTGGACCGTCGACACCTCCGAATTCCGCCGTTACCCGACGTCGTGACGACCAACACTCTTGATCTCAACCATGCTTGAGGTCCTACCGTCGTAGACATGACGACGACGCAGAACACGCAGCTCACCACCCCCCGCTCCGACGACGGCAACCTCGCCGGGCAGCCCATCGGCTACTGGAGCTACGCCACCCACAAGGCCGTCATCCGGCACATCCGCGGGGCCCTGGCCACGCAGGACGTGACGCAGCCGCAGTGGTGGGTGCTCAACCGCACCATCGCCGTCGAGGGCGGGCTGAGCCGGGAGGAGCTCCGCGAGGTGCTCACCGCCAACCTCGACCACCGGCCGGAGGAGATCGACCAGTCCCTGGACTCGCTGGTCGCCCGCGGCTGGGTGGCCGCCGGCGAGAACGGCCTGTACGTCGTCACCGAAACCGGCCGCGAGGCCAAGGACCGCATCTTCGAGGTCGTGAAGAAGGTGCGCGCGGAGATCCACGCCGGGATCACGGACGAGGAGTACGCCGCCGCGCTGACCGTCATGCGCCGCATGATCAGTAATGTGGGCGCCGACGAGCTGCTCTCCCCCGAGCGCTGGGTGCCCAAGCGGGCCACGGAACTCCGCTGACCGAGCAGACCCGCAACCCGGGGGTTTCCCCTAAGGGATGTCACAGCTCGGCCGCAAAGCCCGGCCCGTTCACCCGGGGGCGGCTACCGGAGCTCTCCGGAGCGGGTACGTTCGAAGCGTGGCTGGATTCAGGATGGGACGCGGACGGGACGCGCAGGGCCGCGGGCCCGCGTGGCAAGGACAGCAGCAGGCTCCGTACGGCGGCCAGGGCGCGCCCGGACACTCCGGCGCGCCCGGCGGCGGCTACGGGGACCAGCGGCAGTGGCAGGGCCAGGGGCAGGGCGGCTACGACGAGCCGGAGTACTTCGGCGGGGGCGGACAGCCCCAGCAGCCGTACCAGCAGCCTTACCAACAGCCGCAGGCCCCGCAGGGCTACCCCCAGGACCCGTACTACGGGCAGGACGCCGGCCGCACCCAGCAGTTCAGCGTCGGCGAGGCACCGGACGCGTACGGCGACTACGGCGACGGGCCCGCCG
>NZ_JAILXP010000263.1 GCF_020740895.1 Streptomyces sp. UNOB3_S3
GCCGTGGGGTCGGTCATGGGGTGGGCGGACATGCCCAGGGTGGCGTAGCGGACGATGTCCCCGGCGTCGTCGGAGTCAAGGAACCGGAGGACCTCGATCCGGTCGGTGCCCAGGAAAGTGATCGCGGCGCGCGCGTCGGGTTCGCCGAGGGCCGTCAGCAGCCGGGCCTCGACCAGCGCGAGAACGTCTGACATGCAGTGAGCATAGAACGCGTATCGAACAGGCAAAGGGGGGCCTTGACGCGCCGGGCGACTGCTAGCCTTGACTCGCCTCGGCCTCTGGTCCAGGCATTGACGATCGTCCCTTACGCGGGGACCGGCCGGAGGAGGTGGGGCTGCGGTGGATCCTAGTCGACCGTGCAGTACCGACAGTTCTCCCGTCTCCTCGCCCCGGACGCGCGTCACCCTGTGATCTGAGGCCTTCCACGACCGGCCCCGTCGCCGGACGGTTCCTCCGGAAGTCCCTTCACGCCCGCGGCACTTGACGGAAGAGCGCCTTCCCCTCGCTTTGTTCCGTGTTCTCCGCAGTTCTCTGCGAACTCTCCGCGAACTGCCGTCGGTCGTACGCACCGCGCGAAGCGCCACCTGATTTGCGGACGTGATCCCCCCGCGCCCCGAGCGCCCGGCCACGTCCTCCTTCCAGGCAGCGTTGCTCCCGCGTCGCGGCCGGCGGCCGGCCCGTGAAGGAGCCAGCCATGTCGATGATCCGTGACCTGCGCGCCGCCGTCCGCCCCGCCCTGCGCCGGGTGCCCGCCCAGAGCGGCGGCTACGGCACCACCCGTGACTCCTCGGTGAGCAGCGCCGTCGTGGACAGCGCCGTCTACCGCGACGGCGCGCGCGTCAGCGAGCTCGTCAGCCCCGCCGAGGCGCTGCGCCGGGTGCGCGGTGCCGGCGGTTTCGCGTGGATAGGGCTGCACGAGCCCACGGAGTCGGAGTTCGCCGGGATCGCCCGCGAGTTCGGGCTGCACCCGCTGGCCGTGGAGGACGCGGTCCACGCCCACCAGCGGCCCAAGCTGGAGCGCTACGACGACACGCTCTTCACCGTCTTCAAGACCATCCACTATGTCGAGCACGCCCAACTCACCGCCACCAGCGAGGTGGTGGAGACCGGCGAGGTGATGTGCTTCACCGGCCCGGACTTCATCATCACCGTCCGGCACGGCGGCCAGGGCTCGCTGCGCGCCCTGCGCCACCGGCTGGAGGAGGACGCCCAGCTGCTCGCCAAGGGCCCCTCGGCCGTGCTCCACGCCATCGCCGACCAGGTGGTCGACGGCTACATAGCCGTGGCCGACGCCGTGCAGGACGACATCGACGAGGTGGAGATCGACGTCTTCTCCGAGCCCAGCAAGGGCAGCCGGCGGGGCGGCGACGCGGGCCGCATCTACCAGCTCAAGCGCGAGGTGCTGGAGTTCAAGCGCGCGGTCACCCCGCTGATGCGGCCGATGCAGCTGCTCAGCGAGCGGCCGATGCGGCTGGTCGACCCGGACATCCAGAAGTACTTCCGCGACGTCGCCGACCACCTGGCACGGGTGCACGAGCAGGTGGTCTCCTTCGACGACCTGCTGAACTCCATCCTCCAGGCCAACCTCGCGCAGGCGTCGGTGGCGCAGAACGAGGACATGCGCAAGATCACGTCCTGGGCGGCGATCTTCGCCGTCCCGACGATGATCGCCGGGATCTACGGCATGAACTTCAAGTACATGCCGGAGCTCCAGTGGAAGTACGGCTACCCCACGGTCATGGTGATCACCGTCGTGATCTGTTTCGCCATCCACCGCGGCTTCAAGAGGAACGGGTGGCTGTAGGGCCTAGACCCCCGTCTCCGGGGTGACCGGCTCCTTCCGCCGGTCACCCATGATGACCAGCGCCAGGCCCGCCATGATCACGGCCAGCGCCGGATACGCCACCGCGGGCGGCGTCTGCCCCAGCCACAGCGCGGCGATCAGCGCCGCCCCCGGGGTCTCCAGCAGGATCGCCGTGGATGTGACGGACGGGCCCAGGCCCTTGACCACCCGGTTGATCAGCGAGTGGCCGAGCAGCTGGGCCGTGACCGTGAGCAGCGCCAGCTTCAGCCAGGTCTCCCCGCTGTAGCCGCCGAGGGACACTCCTCCGCACAGGCACGCGGCGAGCAGCAGCACCGTCGTGGTCGCGTAACAGACGTAGGTGTACGCGACCGTGCCCACCGTCCGGCGCACCTCGGCGCCCAGCAGGACGTACCCCGCGGCCGCCATGCCGCCCGCCAGCGCGAGGCCGTCGCCGGCGAGGGCGCGCGGGGAGAGGGACAGGTCGACGCCCGTGAGCGTCAGCACGCCGAGGAAGGCCAGCGCGGTGCCGGCCCAGACCAGCGCGGGCGGGCGGTGGCCGCGCAGGCGCAGCAGCAGGGTGGTCCAGATGGGCGTGGTGGTGACCAGCGCGGTGGACGACGCGACGGAGGTCATCCGGAGGCTGGGCAGCCAGACCCCGAAGTGGACGGCGAGCAGCGCCCCGGCGGCGACGGCCAGCAGCGCCGCCCGCCGGCCGATGCCGCGCAGCTCGGCGCGGTGGCGGGGGTGGAGCAGGACGACGGGGGTGAGCGCGCCGACGGCCATGGCGTTGCGCCAGAAGGCGATGGCCAGGGCGGGGGCGGCGGTGGCCGCGATCAGCGGGGCGGAGAGGGAGACGCCGGCGATGGCGACGGCGAGCAGGAGCAGCTCGGTGCGGACGGACGTCCCCGGCGTGCCGGGATCCGGGTCGGATCCGGTCGTTCCGGCCGGTCCGGTGGTCGTCCTGGGCGTCGGTATCGCGTCGCGTCTCGCTCGGGCAGCACTCACGGGCTCAAGCCTAGGGCGCGTGCGTAAGGTAGGGCGCATGACGATGACGCAGGCGCTGATCGAAGAGGCCACGAAGAAGTCCGGTCTCATCTGGGTGCAGGGTCCGGCCGGGCCCAGCAGGGCGCTGTGGCACGTCTGGCACGAGGGTGCCGTGCACCTGGTGGGCGGCCCGGGCGAGCAGCCCGTGGACGAGCTGGGGCTCGCCGAGGGCGCCACGGCCACGGTGACCGTGCGCAGCAAGGACAAGGGCGGGCGGCTGGTCTCCTGGACCGCGTCGGTGAGCGAGCTCCCGGCGCGCGGGGAGGAGTGGACGGCGGCCGTCGCCGAGCTGAAGGGCAAGCGGCTCAACGCGCCCGACGCGGAGCGGCTGGAGGAGCGCTGGGCCGGGGAGTGCCGGGTGCTGCGGCTGACGCCGTCGGGTGCCACCGCGGACCTGCCGGACGGTTCCCTGGCGGCGGTCCCGCTGGCGACGACCGCGACGACGCGCGAGCCCATGCCGGCGGCGCTGCCGCGGCTGCTGCGCCGGGGACGCCGCCAGACGCCCCGCTGAGAGCCGGGCGCGCCCGGTCACTTCCCCGGGTTCGCGCCCTCGCCGCCCGACGAGGGGAGCGCGCCGCCCGAGGGGATGCGCATCTGCTTGCCGTAGTCGACCGTCTGGTTCTTGTCGGGGACGGCGAGGGCGAAGTCCTTGCCCCAGCCGTCCAGCTCCAGCTGGCCCGCGCCGCCCGCCCGTTGCACGCGCACGGGATACGGGGTGCCGGTGAGGGAGACGTCCATCGTGCCGCCGCCGCCCTTGGCGCCGGTGACCCGGACGGTGCGGACGCCGCCGACCGTGCCGTGGTCGCCCCGGGCGAGGGTGCCGTGCAGGGTGAGCAGGCCGTCGAGGAGGACGTCCTTGTCGGTGAAGCCCCGGAACTGCTGGTAGGCGGGGTCGTCGCCCGGCACCTTGACGTACTTGTCGTCGAGCTTGCCCGCGGCGGCCGCCGGGTCCGCCTTGCCCGAGGCCGTGGCGGAGGGGGCCTTCGAGGGCGCCGGCGCGGACCCCTTGGACCAGAACCCGGCGGGTGCCTTGAGGTAGAGGTCGTCGCCCACGCGCAGCAGCTCGAAGGAGCTGGCGGCGGAGGAGGACACCCGGCCCGTGCCGCCGTTCTTCTTCAGCCGCATGTCGATGCGGTACGTACGGCCCTGGCTGACGACGTTGCCGGACAGGTGGACGGCCTCGGCGCCGCGCGCGGCGGTACGGGCCTTGTCCTGGATGGCGGCGGGTTCGAGCTTGCCGACGCCGTTGGTCCCCGCGTCCGGGTCCTCGGCTCCGCCGCCGCAGGCCGTGAGCACGGCCGACAGGCCGACGCACAGGGCTCCCACGAGAGCCGCGTTCCGCGTTCGCACCCCTGCTCCTGTCCTCCGGTCACCGGTGGGCTACGGCGCAGCGTACCTGTGCCGCGGACGAGCGGAAGCGGGGAGTCCGTACAGGATCCGTAGAGGCTCCGTACGGCCGTCTCTCCCGCGCCCGGCGAAGCCGGTCACGCTAGCCTGAATCGGACACCACCCGGCGTGGGAGGAGGTACGCGGCCATGGCAGCAGGCGCCCCCCGGGTGTTCGTGTCGCACATCTCGGGCGTGGCGGTCTTCGACCCCAACGGCGACCAGGTGGGCCGGGTCCGCGACGTCGTGGCGATGCTGCGCGTGGGCAAGCGGCCGCCCCGGGTGCTGGGGCTGGTGGTGGAGGTGGTCAGCCGCCGGCGGATCTTCCTGCCCATGACCCGGGTGACCGGCGTGGAGTCCGGGCAGGTCATCACGACGGGTGTGGTGAACATGCGGCGGTTCGAGCAGCGGCCCACGGAGACGCTGGTCTTCGGCGAGCTCTTCGACCGCCGGGTGAAGCTCGTCGGCACGGACGAGGACGTGACCGTCCTCGACGTGTCCATCACCCAGCTGCCCGCCCGCCGGGACTGGGAGATCGACAAGGTCTTCGTCCGCCGGGGCAAGGGCGGCGCCCTGCGCCGCAAGGGGGAGACGCTGACGGTGGAGTGGTCCGCCGTCACGGGCTTCTCGCTGGAGGAGCACGGCCAGGGCGCCGAGAACCTGCTGGCCACCTTCGAGCGGCTGCGCCCCGCCGACCTGGCCAATGTGCTCCACCACCTCTCCCCCAAGCGGCGCGCCGAGGTCGCCGCCGCCCTGGACGACGACCGGCTCGCGGACGTCCTGGAGGAGCTGCCGGAGGACGACCAGATCGAGATCCTCGGCAAGCTGAAGGAGGAGCGGGCCGCCGACGTCCTGGAGGCCATGGACCCCGACGACGCGGCCGACCTGCTCTCCGAGCTGCCGGAGGAGGAGATGGAGCGGCTGCTGACGCTGATGCGGCCGGACGAGGCCGCCGACGTCCGGCGGCTGATGTCCTACGAGGAGCTGTCGGCGGGCGGCCTGATGACCACCGAGCCGATCGTGCTGCGCCCGGACGCGACGGTCGCCGACGCGCTCGCGCGGGTGCGCAATCCCGACCTCTCCCCCGCGCTCGCCGCCCAGGTGTACGTGTGCCGCCCGCCGGACGAGACGCCGACGGGCAAGTACCTGGGCACGGTGCACTTCCAGCGGCTGCTGCGCGACCCCCCGTTCACGCTCGTCGGCGCGCTCACCGACACCGAGCTGCGGCCGCTGTCGCCGGACACCCCGCTGCCCGCCGTCACCAGCTATCTGGCGACGTACAACCTGATCGCCGTGCCGGTGGTGGACGAGAGCGGCTCGCTGCTCGGCGCGGTCACCGTGGACGACGTCCTCGACCACCTGCTGCCGGACGACTGGCGGGAGACCGAGCTCCACCACGGCCCGTTCGGCATGGACCTCCAGGGCGGCGCGCCATGAGGCCCGGGGACCGCGACCGGGCCCGCGCGACCGCGCCCGCGCTGCGCCCGGACCGGTCCGCCGACCGGGCGAAGGCGGAGTCGGCGGCGGTGCACCCGCACCCCCACCCGTCGCCGCGCGCCCGGCTCGACCTGCCACGGGTGAAGCGGGCCCGCTGGCTGCCCGAGTACGACCCGGAGGCCTTCGGGCGGCTGTCGGAGCGGATCGCCCGCTTCCTGGGCACGGGCCGCTTCATCGTCTGGATGACGGTCGTCATCATCGTCTGGGTGGTCTGGAACACCTCGGTCCCCGGGCACCTGCGGTTCGACAGCTACCCGTTCATCTTCCTGACGCTCGTGCTGTCCCTCCAGGCGTCGTACGCCGCGCCCCTGATCCTGCTGGCGCAGAACCGCCAGGACGACCGCGACCGGGTCAACCTTGAGCAGGACCGCAAGCAGAACGAGCGCTCCATCGCGGACACCGAGTACCTGACGCGGGAGATCGCGGGGCTGCGCATGGGCCTCGGCGAGGTCGCGACCCGGGACTGGATCCGCTCGGAGTTCGAGGAGCTGGTCAAGGAGCTGGAGCAGCGCCGCGTATTCCCGGCGGAGAGTGAGGAAGGCGACCGCTGACAGGCTTTCCCGAGGCCCTGTGCCGAGCCGTACCATCGGAGCTATGGCTACCGACACTCCCCCAGAGTCTTCGACCTGGGAGGTACCCCCAGACACCGCCGCGCCGAGTGAGGACGCGATCCGCGCCGCGCTCGCGACGGTCAACGACCCCGAGATCCAGCGCCCCATCACCGAGCTGGGGATGGTCAAATCGGTGGAGATCGCGGCGGACGGTACGGTCGCGGTGGCGGTCTATCTGACGGTCGCCGGCTGCCCCATGCGCGACAAGATCACCTCCATGGTGAGCGAGGCGGTCTCCCGGGTCGAGGGCGTCACGGGCGTCACCGTCGAGCTGGACGTGATGGGCGACGAGCAGCGCCGCGAGCTCGCGGCCTCGCTCCGCGGCGGCCAGGCCGAGCGCGAGGTGCCCTTCGCCAAGCCCGGCTCGCTGACCCGCGTCTACGCGGTCGCCTCCGGCAAGGGCGGCGTCGGCAAGTCCTCGGTGACGGTCAACCTGGCCGCCGCCATGGCCGCCGACGGCCTGAAGGTCGGCGTCGTGGACGCCGACATCTACGGCCACTCGGTGCCCCGCATGCTGGGCGCGGACGGCCGTCCCACCCAGGTCGAGAACATGATCATGCCGCCGTCGGCGAACGGTGTGAAGGTCATCTCGATCGGCATGTTCACCCCGGGCAACGCCCCGGTGGTCTGGCGCGGCCCCATGCTCCACCGCGCCCTCCAGCAGTTCCTGGCGGACGTCTTCTGGGGCGACCTGGACGTGCTCCTCCTCGACCTGCCCCCGGGCACGGGCGACATCGCCATCTCGGTGGCCCAGCTGGTCCCCAACGCCGAGATCCTCGTGGTGACGACCCCTCAGCAGGCCGCCGCCGAGGTCGCCGAGCGGGCCGGCTCGATCGCCGTGCAGACCCACCAGAAGATCGTCGGCGTCGTGGAGAACATGTCCGGGCTGCCGTGCCCGCACTGCGACGAGATGGTCGACGTCTTCGGCACGGGCGGCGGCCAGAAGGTCGCCGAGGGCCTCACCCGCACCACGGGCACGAACGTCCCCGTGCTGGGCTCCATCCCGATCGACGTCCGGCTGCGCGAGGGCGGCGACGAGGGCAAGCCGGTCGTCCTCAGCGACCCCGACTCGCCGGCGGGCAGCGCGCTGCGCGCCATCGCGGGCAAGCTCGGCGGGCGGCAGCGCGGCCTGTCGGGCATGTCGCTGGGCATCACGCCGCGCAACAAGTTCTGACAGCTGTGCCGGGGCGCCGGGCGGACTCCGCCCGGCGCCCTCGCCATGTCGTACGGGCTACTTCTCCTGGTGGCCGAGGTCCTTCACGGGGGCCGTCGCGGCGTTCTGCTTCACCGACTCGATGCCCTTCTCACAGGCCGACCTGCTGTTGTAGGCCTCGCCGACGGCGATGATCTCGCCGTTGCCGGCCTTCAGCCGGTAGCGGTACTTGCCGGCCCTGTCCTCGTACATCTCGAACTTGCCCGTCATGGCGCGTCACCCTCTCGGAAGTCGGCCCCCTGCGGGCATTCAAGCCCGGCCCCGCGGGGCCCGCAGCCCGGGGCGGCCCGACGGGTGACCGGCCGGGCGGGCCGTCAGTCCGCGGCGTAGACCGTGATGTCCGGGATCACCGCGAAGCCCATGCCGTACGCGCTCATGCCCCGCCCGTACGCGCCGATGTGGACCCCCTCCGCCGAACCGGCGAGCACCCAGCCGTACTCCGACTCCCGGTAGCGGAAGTCCGTGGGCACCCCGTCCACCGGGAGCGACAGCGTCGACCATGCCTGGTCCTCCAGGTGGTCGGCGAGCTCCCAGGCGAGGGCCGTCTGCTGGTCCAGCCAGTCCTGGCGCAGGGCGCGCTCCATCTGGGAGGGCCAGGTGCAGGCCAGCAGCCCCGAGCCGGCCAGCCAGGCGGCCGAGGAGACCGATGTGGCCTCCAGCACGCCCGTGCCGTCGGCGCTGCGCCGCACCGGGCGGCTGGCGACGGTCACCACGACCGCGAAGCGCTGGGTGGCGGTGTCGTGCTCGACCCGGCCCATGCGCAGCTGCGGCTCGACGCCGTGGCCCGTGGAGCCGTGCTCCACGGTGCCGTCGGCGGCGGCGCCGACCTGCATCAGCCAGCGCGGCCCGGTGTAGGCCTCGTCCAGGCCGTACCACGGGAACGACGCCAGGAGATAGCCGTCGACCGAGCGCCGGTTACCGGGCCCGCCCTGCCCGTCCGGCATCCCCACGGCGGACGCGCCAGCCTCGCCGGCCCCTCGCGCCCCTACCCGGTTCGTCGTCTCCATCTGAGCGGCGCCTCCTCATAGCCCCGTCGTCCTGGGCGCGCCGGCCCGCCGCGGGCGACCGCACCCCAAACAAAGGGAGGATAGCCACCCCCGTCAATGGGGCCCCGCATCGACGGGCTCAGGTGGCGTCGGCGTCGTACGGAGGACGCTCCCCCGGCTGAAGGCCGCCGTCGCGCTTCTTGAGCAGGTCGGGGGTGCCGGATCCGGTGGCGGAACCGGAGGAACCGGTGGCGGAGCCGGCCGCCGAGGGGGCCGTCCGGCCGTGCGCCGCGTCGGTGACCTCGGCCATCTCGGCCATCTCGGACTTGAAGTCGAAGCCGTTGCGGATCTCCTTCAGGCCGAGCTCGTCCTTCTCCAGCACGTGCTTGCGCACGAACGTCTTGGGGTTGAGGTCCTCGAACTCGAAGTCCTTGAACTCGGGGCCGAGCTCGGTGCGGATGTCCTCCTTGGCGTTCTCGGAGAACTGCCGGATCTTGCGCAGCGTGCGCGACACGTCCTGGATCATCTTCGGCAGCTTGTCGGGACCGAAGATGAGCACGGCAAGGACGATGAGCGTGATCAGCTCGAGGGGTCCTATGTCGAGCACGTTGCTCAGCTCCTTGGGGGCGTGGATGGCCGGGTATCACGGTACCTGGCCCGGCGGGGGCGACGGGAGACACGCTGGTCAAAATCGGGCGAAGGTTCGGAGATCGGTGAGCGTGCGATGGGCGCCTGCTGACCTGCCGCTGCTCAGCCGCTGCTCGCCGAACCCAGGGTCAGCCGCACGGTCCGCTCCTGGCCGTCCCGTTCGAGGGTCAGGGTGAGGCCGTCGCCCGGGCGGTGACCGCGGATCTTGACGATCAGCTCCTGGGCGGCGTGCACGGGGACGCCGTCCACCTTCCTGATGACGTCCCTGGGCCGGATGCCCGCCTTGTCGGCGGGGCCGCCGGGGGTCACGGCCGGGGCCTTGGCGCCGTCGGTGTTCACCCGTGCGCCGTCACCCGCATAGGCCATGTCGAGCGATACGCCGATCACCGGATGGGTGGCCTTCCCGGTGTTGATCAGCTCCTCGGCGACCCGCCGTGCGGAGTTGACCGGTATCGCGAAGCCGAGGCCGATACTGCCGCCCTGACCGCCTCCGCCGCCTGACTCGGCGTCCCCGGCGGAGCGGATGGCGCTGTTGATGCCGATGACCCGGGCCTGGGAGTCCACCAGGGGGCCGCCGGAGTTGCCGGGGTTGATCGGGGCGTCGGTCTGGAGGGCGTCGACGTAGCTGATGTCGGTACCGTCCTGCTTCCGGCCGCCCGCGGTGATCGGGCGGTCCTTGGCGCTGATGATCCCGGTGGTGACGGTGCCCGCGAGGTCGAAGGGCGCGCCGATCGCGATCACGGAGTCGCCGACGCGTACGGAGTCGGAATTGCCGAGGGCGAGCGGGGTGAGACCGGACACACCGGACACCTTGATCACGGCGAGGTCGTAGCCGCCGTCCCGGCCGACGAGGGTGGCCTTGGCGGTCTGGCCGCCGTTGAACGTCACGGATATGGAGCCGCCGCCGGACGCGGCGGACTGCACGACGTGGTTGTTGGTGAGGATGTGCCCCTTCTTGTCGAGCACGAAGCCGGTGCCGGTGCTCTGGTCGCCGCCGCCGCGCACATGGATCGTGACGACGCCGGGCAGCGCCCGCGCGGCGATCCCGGCGACGCTCCCGGGCGCGCGATCGCCGCTCCCGGCCCCGGCCCTGTCTCTTATAC
>NZ_JAILXP010000264.1 GCF_020740895.1 Streptomyces sp. UNOB3_S3
GGATGGGACATGAACGGGGGACGCGACATGAACGGGGGACCAGGCATGAACGCCACGGGGCTAGGGACGGCCGCCGGTACGGGTCGCCGTCGTGCGCCGCAGAAGGGGCAGGAAGGGGAGGAGCGTACGGGCCCTGCGCAGGGCGACGCCGAGCGCGCACCGGACGCCGGGCGCGAGCCGCAGGACGAGCGAACCGCTCGCCGTGGCATGCGACTGCGCCAGCAACAGGCCGTACCGCGCGCCGAGCAGCACGACGGGCCGGGAGCCGGAGCCCACGGCCCGTACCGCCGTCCGCAGGGTGCCGCCGTGCGTGCAGTGGACGCGGACGCGCACGTCCCAGGACTGCGGCCTGGTCGTGAGCGCCCTGCGGGCCCCGGCGTCGAGGCGGCCCCGCGCGGCCAGCGCCGCGAGGTCCACGGGCACGGAGACCACCCAGGACGCCCCGCCACCCGGCCCGCCTCCCTTTCCCGGCCTGTTCGCCCCGTTGGGCTCGTCCGGTCGTGGAGAGGCGGTGTGCTCCAGGACCGAGGCACCGTCCCGCAGCCGGAGCTCGACGTCGACGCTGTGCGGCCGGGCCGCCGCCAGACGGTCGTACAGCTCGTGCACCCGCAGCCGGAGTTCGGCGTGCCGGCCGCGCCCCGCGCGGCGGAGCAGGGCGGCGTCGACGGTGACCGGCAGGCGGCGGGCCGGCTTGGCGCCCGGGCCGGTGAGGCCGTCGAGGACAGCCCGGGGCAGGTCCGCCGCCCAGACCGGCCGCCCCGCCGCCTCCGCGTACGGCGGCAGCAGCCGGGCGGGCCGGGCGGCGAGCTGGGCGAGCCGGTCCAGGTCGCGCGGGGCCTCGGAGGCGAGCACGACCCGGGCGATCCAGCGGGCCGGGGCCCGCGCGGCGCGCAGGTCGGCCTCGTCGCAGGCGGCCAGCGCGGCACGCGCCGCCCGCCACCAGGCCGCGCGGTACGCCGGGCCGTGGCCGGGCAGCTCCCTGACGTACATCCGCAGGTCGTGGTCGAGGAACTTCACCCGGGCGGCGTGGGCGAGCGGCTCGTTGCCGGCGTCGCGGAAGACCTCCACGCCCCGCTCATGGGCGCGGACGCGTGCCTGCCAGTTGGCCACCCGCTCACGGTCCAGGGAGATCGAGGGCCGGGCCGCGCCCCTGCGCACGTGCCAGACGTAGACCGGGTCCGGGACGACGGCCACGCGCGGCCCCGCCGCCAGCACGCGGGCGCTGAAGACGAAGTCCTCGTAGGGGAACGGGCCTTCGGGGAAGTCGATGCCGTGCGCGGTGAGGAAGCGGCGGGCGTAGAGCTTGTTGACGCAGAGCGTGTCGCGCAGCAGCGCCGGGTGCTCCTCGGGGGAGGCGTGGACGGCGGGCCGCCGGTAGAGGGCGGGCTGCCAGGGCGTGTCCCGCCGCCGGGGGAGTTCCCGGCGGACGCACAGCCCCGCCGTCACCGGCGCGTCATGGGCCAGGGCGCCGCGCAGCAGGGCGGTCACGGCGCCCCGGGGGAGGACGTCGTCGCTGTCGAGGAACATCACATAGGGCGCGGTGGCGGCCCGGAGGCCGTCGTTGCGGGGAGACCCGCAGCCACCGCTGTTGACGGCCCGGTGGACGACCCGCAGCCGGGGTTCGCGCGCGGCCAGCCGGTCGAGGAGGGCCCCGGTGCCGTCGGTGGACGCGTCGTCCACGGCGACGACCTCGGTGACGGCCGGGCCCTGGCCGAGGGCGGAGCGCACGGCGTGGCCGATGTGGGCGGCGTCGTCGTAGCCGATGACGATCACACCGACCCGGGCGTCGGCCCGGACGGCCGCCGGCGGCCCGGCGGAGGGGTGCGCGACAGGGATTCCACTCCCGTTCACTGCCATAAAGCACAGTTTTATCCAATAAGTATGCGTAATCAGGGCATTCTTCGACCGCGTGTGGCCGACAGGACCGGAAGCGGGGAGGGGCGAGGATGGCACGGACCGCGGAACGGCCCGGGCTGAGGACGGAGCCGAGGGCGCCATGGGCGGTCACGCTCGGGGACACGCTCCGGGGGCTGCCCGCCGCCGTGCCCCTGGCCGTGATCGTCCCCGCCGCCGTCATGCTCCTCCTCGGCCTGTGGGAGCTCGACCGGGGCACGATGTGGCGGGACGAGGCCGCCACCTTCCAGGTGGCACGCCGCTCGCCGGGCGAGATCCTGCGCCTGCTCGGCCACGTCGACGCCGTGCACGGGCTCTACTACCTCCTGATACACCCGGTGCTGGCGCTGCGCGCCGATGAGACCACGCTGCGGCTGCCGTCCGTCGTGGCCGCGGCCGTCACCGCCGGGCTGATCGGCGCGATCGGCTGCCGGCTGGCCCGCCCCCGGGTGGGCCTGTGGGCCGGACTGCTGTACGCGGCCACCCCGTTCGTCGGCCACTACGCCCAGGAGGGCCGCTCGTACGCCCTGGTCGCGGCGGGTGCCACGCTGGCGACGTGGCTGCTGCTGGAGGCCGTCGAGCGGGGATCGCCCGGGCGCTGGGCCGGCTACGGCGCGGTGGTGGCGGTCACGGCGCTGCTGCACGAGTTCGCGATCCTGCTGCTCGCGGCCCATGGACTGACGCTGCTGCTCTCCCGGGTGCCGGGGCGGACCTGGCGCGGCTGGGGCTGCGCGGTGGCCGCGGCCTGCGCCGTGCTGGCGCCGCTGGCCGTGCTCTCCCAGGGGCAGAGCGAGCAGGTCTCCTGGCTCCGCACACCGGGATACGCGCAGGCGAAGGCGCTCCTCCACGCCTTCGCGGGCCCCGGCGAGCCCGTCGTGGCCGGCGTGGTCGCGCTGATGGCCGTCGCCGTGCTCGCCCCCCTGCCCCGCACCGGCCCGCTGCGGCTGACCGCCGTGGCCCTGCCGCTGGCCGTCGTCCCTCCGGTGCTGCTCTACGCGGCCTCCCAGTGGCAGCCGCTCTTCCTCGACCGCTATCTGCTGTTCTGCCTCGTGGGCGTACCGCTGCTGGCGGCGGCCGGGGCGGAACGGCTCCTCGGGCTCCTGCCGTGGCGGCGCGTCACGGCGGCGATCGGGGTCGCGGCCGTGACGGTGGTCTTCGTGGCGCAGCTGCCCTTCCACGAGCGCGAGCGGCTGCCGTCCAGCCGGGGCGACGAACTCGCCCGGGTGGCCGCGGCCGTCGGGAGGACGGCCCGGCCGGGGGACGCGGTGCTGTTCCTCCCGCTCCACGAGCGCCGCATATCCCTGGCCTACCCGGAGGCCTTCACGGGGCTGCGGGACCTCACCCTCAAGAGGACGCCCGCCGCCTCCGGCACCCTCTACGGCCAGGAGGTCGGGGCGGGGGAGCTGCGCACCCGGCTTCGGGGGCTTCCCCCGGGGACGCGGGTGTGGGTGGTGGCGGACTCGACGACGGTCGGGACGCCCTGGTTCCGGGCCCAGCGCGCCGAGTCCGCCAAGACCGGGGAGCTCGACGCGCTGTACCGGGAGGAGTCCACGGTGTTCGTCCGGGGAGGCGCGGTGTCGCTGTATCTGCGGCGCTAGCGGTCATTTCACCGCGCCCGCCATCACCCCGCTCACGAACTGGCGCTGGAAGGCGAAGAACACCGCCAACGGAACGATCATCGAGAGGAAGGCTCCCGACGCGAGGATGTCCACGTTGTCGCCGAACTGCCGGACCTGCTGCTGAAGGGCCACCGTGATGGGAGGGTTGCCGCTGTCCGCGAAGATCAGCGCGACCAGCATGTCGTTCCACACCCACAGGAACTGGAAGATGCCCAGGGAGGCGATGGCCGGCCCGCCCAGCGGCAGCACGACCCGGGTGAACAGCCGGAGCTCGCCCGCGCCGTCCAGCCGGGCCGCCTCCAGCAGCTCACGTGGTATCTCCGCGAAGAAGTTCCGCAACAGGAACACCGCGAAGGGCAGCCCGAAGGCCGTGTGGAAGAGCACCACCCCCACCGTGGACTCGAAGATGCCCAGCGCGCTGAAGAGCTTGGCCACGGGGATCAGCGCCACCTGCACGGGCACCACGAGCAGCCCCACGACGACCATGAACCACCAGTCCCGGCCGGGGAAGTCCAGCCAGGCGAAGGCGTATCCGGCGAGGGCGCCGACGAGGATCACCAGCACCGTCGCCGGGACGGTGATCAGCGCGGTGGTCAGGAGGGAGTGCGTCACCTTGTCGTTGGCGAAGAGCGTGCGATAGCTCTCCGTCGTCAGCTGGGACGGGTGGGCGAAGACCTGCCACCAGCCGGATGCGGCGATGTCGGCCTTGTCGCGCAGCGACGACAACAGCAGCCCCACGGCCGGCATCAGCCAGAACAGCCCGACCAGGACGAGGAAACCACGCGTCGCCCCCGAGCCCAGGCGGGCGGCCAGCCGGGCGGGAAGGGAGCGCTCGCCCCGTACGACGGTGTCCTGAAGAGTCATCGCTGCCGCTCCTTCCGGATCCGCCGAATGTTCACGACCACCACCGGAGTGACGAGCAGCAGCAGGAAGACGGCGATGGCGCTGCCCACGCCCTGGTTGACGTCCGTGCCGAAGGAGGACTGATAGAGCTGGAGGGCCAGCACATTGGCGTTGTCGAGGCTGGAGCCCGGGGCGATGATGTAGACCAGGTCGAAGATCTTCAGCACATTGATCATCAGGGTGACGACCACCACCGCGAGGACCGGTGCCAGCAGGGGCACCGTCACCCGGCGGAAGACCTGCCACTCGTTGGCCCCGTCGACGCGCGCCGCCTCCAGCAGTTCACGCGGCACCCCGGCCAGCCCGGCCGCGATCAGCACCATGGCGAAGCCCGCCCACATCCAGATGTACGCGCCGATGATGGACGGCGTCACCAGGGAGGGGCCGAGCCAGTCGACGCCGTTGTAGGCGGAGGCGAAGTTGGCGGCGGGCAGCCGCAGCCGGGCACCGTCCGCCGCCGCGGGCAGGGTGAAGGTGCCGTCGGGGTCCGTGGTCGTGGAGGCGACGGTCCTGCCCTCCTTGACGGCCTCCACCGTCACCCCGGCCAGGGCCTTCTCACCCGCGTCGATCTTCCCGGCCGTTCCGCCGCCGCCCCGGGTGAAGTCCATCCACACCGTGCCGGTGACCTTCCCGGCCACGTCCCGCGCGGGAATGGCGTCCTTGGCGCCGGACACGTCCTCCGGTTTCACGGCCACCAGCGGCAGCGCCACCGCGCTGCCCGCCCGCACCGCCGACTTCGCCGTGAACGCGCCGTCGCCGCTCGCCGCGAGGTCCCCCGTCGGCCGGGGGTGCGCCCCCGGGAAGGGGGCGGGAGCGGCGAAGGTGTCATGGATGCCGACCCAGACGGCGTTGGCGACGCCGCGGTCCGGGTTCTGCTCGTACACCAGGCGGAAGATGATCCCCGCCGCGAGCATCGAGATGGCCATCGGCATGAAGACGACGAGCTTGAACGCCGTGCCCCAGCGCACCCGTTCGGTGAGCACCGCGAAGATCAGGCCGAGCGCGGTGGCCACGGAGGGGGCGACGACGACCCAGATGACGTTGTTCTTCAGGGCCGTGCGGATCCGGGCGTCGGTGAAGACCTCCTGGTAGTTGTCCATGCCCACGAAGCCGTGGCCGGAGGCGTCGAAGAGGCTGCGGTAGACGGAGAAGCCGATGGGGTAGACGACGAGGGCGCCCAGCAGGGCCAGCGCGGGCAGCAGGAAGCAGGCGGCCACCCAGGGCCGCGTGCCGAGCGCGCCCCGGCCCGCGCCCCGCGCCCGGGCCGGGCGTACGGCGGGACCGGGCGGCGGTGGTGGAGCGGCGGTGGTGGCGGTGGTCATGGCGACCTGCCCCGTCAGTTCTTGAACGCCTTGGCCGCGTCGGACTCCAGCCGCTGCTGGGTGCCCTCCACGTCCGCCGGGTTCCGCAGGAAGTCCTGGAGGTCCTTCCACTCGCCCTGTCCGGGCTTGCCGCCGAACGCGGCGGGCGCCTGGTCGGACATGTCGAAGCGGAAGGAGTCGCCCGCCGAGACCAGCGCCTTGGCGATGGAGCGCTGTACGTCGTCGGGGTAGGAGGCGAGGTCGAGGTTCTTGTTCGCGGAGATGAAGCCGCCCTCCCTCGCCCAGATCCCGGCGGCGTCGGTGGAGGCCAGGAAGGTCAGCAGCGCCTGCGCCGCCTGGCCGTCCTTGAGCGCCACGCCCACGTCGCCGCCGGTCACCACGGGCGAGCGGCCGCCGACCGCCGGGAAGGGGAAGACCTTGGCATCGGTGCCGATCTTCGCCTTGGTGGCGATGATGTTCGCGGCCGCGAAGTCGCCCTCGAAGACCATGGCGGCCTTCGCCTTCTCGCCCCCGCTGAAGGTCTGGGTGACGGACGTGGGGAACTGCGCCTGGAGCGCGCCGTCCTGGCCGCCCGCCAGCAGCTCCTTCTTGCCGAAGAGCTGGCCGAGCGTGGTCAGCGCCTCCTTGACGGAGGGATCGGTCCATTTGATCTTGTGCTGGGCCAGCTGGTCGTACTTCTCCGGCCCCGCCTGGGAGAGGTAGACGTTCTCGAACCAGTCCGTCAGCGTCCAGCCGTCCGCGCCGCCCACCGACACCGGGGAGACGCCGAAGTCGGCGACGGCCTGCGCGGTGCGCAGGAACTCCGGCCAGGTCGCGGGCGTCTTGGCGCCCGTCGCGTCGAAGACCTTGGTGTTGTACCAGACGAGGGACTTGTTGCTGGCCTTGAAGTACACGCCGTACTGCTTGCCGTCGGCGGAGCCCAGATCCTGCCAGCCCTGGGGAAAGTTCTTCCTCAGCTGCGCCCGCGCCTCCTCGCCCAGCGGCTTGAGCCACCCCTTCCCGGCGAACTCCCGCAGCGCGCCCGGCTGCTGCAGCATCGCCACGTCCGGCGGATCGCCGCCCGCCACCTTCGAGCCGATGAAGGCCGACATGTCGTCGCCGCTGGGCACGTATGCGACCTCGGCGCCGGTGCGCTTGGCGAACTCGTCCAGGACCTTGGTGAAGCTCTTCTGCTCGACGCCCGTCCAGACAGCGGTCACCTTGAGCTTCTGCCCGTTGAGCTTGGGGAGTTGCACGGTGTGGGTGATGAGATCGGACTGTCCGGGGGCGGGTTTGCCGCTCTGCGCGCCGTCCTTGCCGCCGCTTCCGCCGCTGCCGCTCTTCTCGCCGTCCCCGCAGCCGGCGGCGGTCAGCGCCAGGGCCCCCGCCACGGCCAGGGCCAGCGCGCCGCGCCGCGCGCCCGCGCCGCCGGCTCTGCGCGGGCGGGGGCGTGGGGTGCCTGACGCGCGTCCCGCGCGGAGCGATGTACGTGTTGCCGTGCGCATGGCCCGTACCTCCCGTGCCCGGTCCCCGTCGACGGCCGCGCCGCACGTCGCCCCGGCATACGGCCGCACTCCCGTGCGACAGTCCTACGCCCCGGCACGGACCGCCGCAATACCGTCTCCGACGTCAACCAGCCGATCGTGACAGGGTCGTGACGCTCCGGCACGGGAGGTCCGCGACTACAGCAACGGGGGTGCCGCCTGGGCCCCGGCGGACTGCGCCGCGCGCTGGAGGGCGCTGGCCAGCAGGGCGAGGTCGGTGGGACCGTTGCCCAGTTCGCGCACCGGCCGGCGGGTGGGCGGGTCGCCCAGGCGCTGCCAGTCCAGGGTCACGACCGTCGGCCGGAGCGTCGCCGTGCGGGGGATGCGGCCGGTGACCCGGCCCGCCTGGAACGGGGTGGTCGCGTCGTCGTCCGGACGCCGCAACCGGCCGCGCCCCGGGGCGGGTTCGCCCGCGCCCGGCGCGTCGCCGCCGGCGTCCGCCGACGGCGGGGCGATGTCCAGCGTCACCCGCAGCCCGGACCGCTCGACCGCCGCCGTGTCGGCCGTACGGTCCGGACGCCCCGACACGGCGATCAGATGTACCCCGAGCCGCTCGCCGTCCCGCGCCACGGCCTCCAGGGCCCGTACGACCGAACCGGCCGCCGGGCGGCCCGTGCTGCCCAGCGCGGGGGCGACCAGGGCGTCGAAGTCGTCGACGAGCACGACGAGCCGGGGCAGGGCCGTCTCGGCCGTACGCGTCCGACCGCCGCTCTGTGTCCGCAACTTGAGCGTCCCGCTCGGCGCGGACTCGAGATCGGCGGCACCGGAACCGGCACCGGTACCGCCACCGCCACCGACGCCCGGGCCGGGGGCCGCACCCGACGCGGTCGCGGCGGCCGGAACGACGGCGGCGGCCTGGGCCGGGACCGTGGCCGTGGCCGCCGTCGGCTCGGCCGGGCGGCGCGGGCCGACGACGTTCGGGCCGGGGGCCGGGTTCCGGTCGTGCCAGCCGGCGAAGTCCAGCGTGCCCAGCAGCTCGGCGCGGCGCTTGAGCTCCGACGTGAGCGCCTGGGCGAACTCCCGCATCCGCACCGGGTCGGCGGCGGCGAGGTACGTCGACACGTGCGGCAGGTCCGTGCAGACCCGCAGCCCCTCGCCCCGCTCGGCGGCGGCCCCGTCGACCAGGACGAGCGAGAGCCGGTCCGGCCGGTCCGCCGCCGCGAGCGACGCGGCCAGCGAACGCAGCAGCTCGGTCTTCCCGCTGCCCGGGGAGCCCTCCACCAGCAGATGCGGCCCGTCCGCCGCCAGGTCCACGGACAGCGGGCCGTGCGGCCCGGCCCCCAGCACGGCCACGGCCCGGCCCCCGGGCCGGGCGCCCCGGTCGGTGGCGGCCGCCCAGCGGGCGGTCAGCGAGGCGGGCGTGGCCCGGGCGAGCCCCAGCTCGTCCAGCAGCCGGGACGCGCGGGGCAGTGCCGCCGCGATACGCGAGGCGTGCGCGGGGTCGCCCGCGGCCTCCGCCATGCGCAGCGGCGCCAGGGCCCGCGCGAAGCGCTCGGCCCACGCCCCGGACACCGCGTCGAGCGCGGCGATCATCGTGTGGCCCGGGCGCACGGGGTGCGCCACGGGCGCGGCCGGTGCCGGCGCGCGGTGGATGACCTGCACCACCGTCGCCACGTCACCGCTCAGCAGCGCCACCGCGCCGCAGTGCGCGAAGGCGGGGGAGACCGCCTCGGCCGACGCGAGCGTCGCGGAGACGGGGGAGGCGGGCGTGGTGGCCGGGGCCTCCGCCAGGCACAGGACGTGGATGCCCGCCGCCGGACCGCCCGTCGCCAGCCGCGCGACCGTCTCGCGCAGCGCCGTCGAACCGGGGTCGCCGTCGACGATCAGGACCGTGTAAGGGCCCTCGTGCCGCTCGGCGGCCGCCGTCACGGCCTCGGGCGGCGCCGTCGTCCAGCCCGTGCCCAGCGGCCCGTCGTCCAGGCGCCGCACCAGCTCGGCGGTCCGGGCCTCGGCCTGCTCCCGGTCGTAGCCGACGAGCAGCCGGCAGTCCTGCCCGTGCGCCGGCCGCAGCTGCGGCAGCCAGCCCAGCCAGGACCACTCCGCCGCCCGCTCCTCGGCAGGACGCGAACGGTCGGTGCTGATCAGCACGTACTCCAGGGTGCCCGGCGCGTGCAGCGCGGCCAGCTGCGCCAGCACGGAACGGGCCAGCCCGGACAGCCGCTCCCGGGGCCCGGTCATGCCGAGCGCCCCCACCTCGCGCAGCCCGACCGTCACCGGCACGGACGGCAGCGGCCCGCCGCCGTCGGGCGCGTAGCGGTCGGCCGTGCCCAGCCGGACGGTCAGCAGGTCCGGGTGGCCCGGGCCGCGCTCCCACAGCCGGGGGCCCGGGCCCAGCGCCGTCAGCAGCACGGCGGCGGGGTCCGGCCAGCGCTCGCGCAGCGCGGCGGCGGTGCCGGGGGCGCGCTCGGGCGCGCTCACGGCCTGCTCCCGCGGGCTCTCGGCCGTCGTCGCCTCGCGCTGCGCGGCGGCACGACCGCCACCGGTGAGGCGGCGCGCCCACGCCCCTATGCCGCGGGCGCGGCGCTTGCCGCCGTCCGCCTGCGGCGGCTCCGACGCGGGCGCGGCGGCCGTGCCGGGGGCCAGCGTGGCGTTGCCGCGCACGGTGTGGGTGGCGTGGCCGCTCTCCCCGAGAGCGTCCGCCCGGTGCGGGCGCGCGCCGTCGCCCGCCGCCGTGTCGCCGTCCGCGCCGGGACCGGTCAGGTTCGCGTACCCGGCGGCCCGGTTCGTCCCGCCGTCGCCCCGGCCGTTCGTCCGGTCCTGGTCCCGGTTCTGGTCATGGTCCCGGTCCTGGCCCGGGTGGGCGTCGAGGGGGTCGCCGCTCCGCCACGCGGGCCGCCGCTCGGCGTCGCCCGCGCGGGCCTCCCGCGCGTCCGAACCCCAGCTGGCCGGCGCCCGGCCGGACGCGGGCGCGCCACCGGCGCCCTGTCCCGCCGGGCCACCCTGCCCGCCCGCGTACCCGGTTCGCGCG
>NZ_JAILXP010000265.1 GCF_020740895.1 Streptomyces sp. UNOB3_S3
CCCCCACCCACGAGATCATCACCCTGGCCGACTACCGCACCCGCCACGGCCGCTACAAGACCGACCCCGACCTCCAGGCCGTCCACCACGCCCACCCGATGGTGGCCATCTGGGACGACCACGAGTTCGCCAACGACGCCTGGTCCGGGGGCGCCGAGAACCACACCCCGGGCGCCGAGGGCGCGTGGGCGGACCGCGTCGCCGCGGCCAAGCGGGCGTACTTCGAGTGGATGCCCGTACGCCCCTCCGTCGAGGGCACCACCTACCGCCGGCTGCGCTTCGGCAAGCTCGCCGACCTCCACCTGCTGGACCTGAGATCCTTCCGCTCCCAGCAGGTCAAGCCCGGCAGCGGCAAGGTCGACGAACCCGGCCGCACCATCACCGGCCGCGCCCAGCTCGACTGGCTCAAGGAGGGCCTGGCGGGCTCCGACACCACCTGGCGACTCGTGGGCAACCCCGTGATGATCTCCCCGGTGGCCTTCGGCGCCCTCCCCGCCCACCTGCTGGAGCCCGTCGCCAAGCTCCTGGGCCTCCCGGCGGGCGGCCTCGCCGTCAACACCGACCAGTGGGACGGCTACACCGAGGACCGCCGCGAGCTGATCGACCACCTGGAGCGGCGCTCCATCCGCAACACCGTCTTCCTCACCGGCGACATCCACATGGCCTGGGCCAACGACGTCCCCAAGCGGGCCGCGACGTACCCGCTGTCGTCGTCCGTCGCCACGGAGTTCGTGGTGACGTCCGTGTCGTCCGACAACCTCGACGACCTGCTGCACGTGGCACCCCACACCCTGTCCGTGCCCGCGGCGGCGGCCATCAAGGCCTCCAACCGGCACGTGAAGTGGCTCGACATGGACGGCCACGGCTACGGCGTCCTCGACGTCACGGCCGAGCGGGCGCAGATGGACTACTACGTCCTGTCGGACAAGCGCGACGCGAAGGCGACGGCGTCGTGGGCGCGCTCGTACGCCACGCGTTCGGGCACCCAGCGCGTGGAACGCGCGGACGCACCGGTGCGCTGACGTTCCCCGAGGCTCCGTCCCCCGGCCCCGGGATCCGGGGGCGGAGCCCCGGCGGTCAGGGATGTGCCTGGAAGTGCGCGTCGCGGCCCATGGCGGCGAGAGCACGCTGCGCTGCGGGGTCGCTGCCCAGAGAGTAGTCGCAGGAGTCGTGGTGGGCGTGATCGTTCCAGTACAGGACCGCGCCGATCTGCCGGTGGGCCGCCACATAGCCGGTCATTGCACGGATATACGAGGCCCGGACACCGGAACCGGTGAACGGGACGCTCCCCCATTCCGGGACGAACACCGGCTTGCCCGGGGCGTGGGCGGCACTCCAGGTCAGTGCCGCGTCGAAGACGGTGCCGGGCTTCGGGGCGGTTTTGGACGGATTCACGTAATTGCCACTGGCCTGCTTCGAGCAGCCGCCGGAGACGTAGCCGTCGACGCCGACGACGTCCACGTTCTCAGCGCCCGGCCAGTAGCGCTCGGGGGTGCCGGACTGGTGGAAGCCGTTCGCGGTCAGGATCCACACCCAGCTCAGGTGACCCCCGTTCCGGGCGTCCAGGCGTGCGTCGGTTGCCAGTTGGCGCATGTGCCGCCAGGCCGCGACGAACTGCGCCGGGCTCCCTTTCTTATCGTTTTCCTTTGCATTGGGCTCATGGTTGAACGACACGTAGACCGTCTTCAAGTGATGCGTTGTGGCGGCGTTGTCGACCGCACGCAGGAATCCGAGCGCAGCGGTGTCGGATTTGCCCGCGGCGACGGACGCCCAATCCCGGTCGTGTCCCGTGCCCAGACTGGCCAGCAGAGTCGCCCCGGCGCTCAAGGCGTGAGTCTCCTCTGTGGAGGGGAACGTCTTGGCATTGTCCAAGGTGTCATAGGTGCGCACGATCGCCGGGGAGCGGCCGAGATCCGGCAGACCGGTCAGCTGCGCGTCGCCGCCGAACAGCGCGCCCGACGACGCCACCGGTGCGGGGGCGGCGCCCGGCTTCGACGCGTCCGCAGCAGCCCCCGGCTGCGCGACCGCGCCTTGGCCGGAACAGCCGGCCGAGGCCAGCACGATCAAAGCCAAGGAGGCGGCCGCGACCGCCCCGCGCCGACGGGTACGGGGCCTTCGGAACGAACGCATGACTTGCCAACCTCCTCCTGGGCAGCTGCCGCAGCCGCCCGGTGCAGGTCATAGGACGGCGCAGGCCAACGCGAGGGTTCGCGAGATTCCTATGGATTCCCCAAGGGGTCGGCTGGGAGATCGTCCGAGCCAAGTCGGATATCTCCTGCACTTACCGAATGCCACCCGAGTCACGCCTGGGCAGCCATACTCCACGAGATCGTATTACGAGGTCTTATGGACGGGGACGATGCCACAGGCAAACACGGGGGCCCATTCGGCGTAGGTTCCGCCGTTGCCCTCGCTGTAGTCGGAAGTAGCGCAGGTGTAAGCCTCCATGGCGTGCTGGATACGGAAGAGGGATTGAGCGGGCGCGAGGGCGTCGGCACGCAGCCGCTCATACGCCGCTCGCGCTTCGGCAACGGCCTCCGGTGAGTCATGGAATTGCCCCCGTACATAGCTCTCTGCGTAGAGGACTTCGCTGCCATCCGGTCTCCCGAGCAAGATAAACGGCGTCCCTCTGGGTGGGGCGCCGAAGGGAAGCACCTGCACCGTGATCCGCGGGTGCTCCGATACTGCTGCGAGATACTGGAGCTGTGCCTGCATGACGACAGGGCCGCCGATTCCGCACCACAGCGCGGCCTCATGCAGGATCACCTCCAACGACGGCGGGTTCGAACCGTCGAACACCTTCCGACGCCGCATGCGGTGCCCCACCATCTCCTTGATTCGAGCGGCCGGATCATTCGGGCAGGCCGCTAAGTGCGTACCTGATCTCCTTGCCGAACGTTACCTCGGGCGACTCCGGTTCGCTCACGCGTTCAACTCCCCGCATTCTGGAAGGGTTTGGAATGCAAAATACCCTGGTCAACGCGTCAGCGCGGGTGGAATCTGAGCCTCAGTAAGTGGCTCTGTCGCCCTCGCACGTCGACACAGCGCTGATCGCATGAAAGGAGCCCATTGCATGGGGAAGAAGGACGACGACTGGGACCCGGACGCGAACCGGGAGCAGGTCACCGACCCCGACACGCAGGTCTCGCAGAACGGTAGCGTCTACAGCAGCATGGCCGACGATGAGGAGCGCGAAGGGAAGTAGCGCGATGGTCCACGGCGAGAACCTGGCGAAAGACCTGCGACGCGACCACGGCTTCATTCACGTCGGGCGCACCAAGGACGGCAACGCCGTGATCATGCGCAAGGGCGTCCGCTGGACCGTCGTTCCGCTACGGTGGCTCACCAGTGACGCCGTGGACGTCATCAAGGCTCAGGCCGGCATCAGCCTCGTCTGAACCATCCCGCGACAGCCCCGCCGGAATCCCCCGGCGGGGCCGTTCGCGCTCTACCGCGCGGCGGTCACTTCCTCCAGGAACGCCAACGCGACCACCCACGTCCGCTCCGCCGCCTCCGCGTCGTAGTCGTCCAGCTCCGGGTCGGTGAAGAGGTGGCCGGCGCCGGCGTAGCGGTGGACCTCGACGTCCGCGCCGGCGCGGCCCATGCGCAGGTACCACGCGTTCAGCCAGTCGTGGGGCTCGAACGGGTCCGGGTCCGCGACGTGGAGCTGGACCGGCAGCTCGTCCACGGAGGCGTCCTCCGGAAGGTCGGACGTGCCGTGGAGGAGGAGCAGGCCCCGGGCCTTCTCGTCGGCCAGGGCCAGGTTCTGGGCGATGGAGCCGCCGAGCGAGAAGCCCGCGTAGACCAGGCCCCGGTCGGACAGGGGCGCCACCGCGGTCACGGCGCGGCGCAGGAGCTCCTCGTGGCCGATCTCGTCCTTGATAGCCATGCCGTCCTCGACGGTCTCCGCCGTGCGCCCCTCGTACAGGTCGGGCACGTGCACCTCGTGCCCGGCGGCCCGCAGGCGGTCGGCGGCGGCGTGGACCGCGGGCCGCAGACCGTACGCGGAATGGAACAGAACAATTGTGGTAGGGGACGTCACTGGAGGTCACTTCCTTACGGCATGGATCGCGTGCCCCCATCGTGCCAGCCAGTTACGTTCGAAAGAGCGGAGGTGTTGCTCATGGAGCACATACTGCGTCCCCTCGCGGTGCTCGGCGGGGCGGTCCTGATCACCCTCGTGGCGGGGTGGGCGGCCGACCAGGCGGTGCGTCGCGTGGGGGCGCTGCATCCCGAGACCCCGTTGTGGGGGTTGCTGGAGCGCTGCCGGACGCCGCTGCGGCTGGTGCTGTGCACCGCGCTGCTGCGCGCCGGGTATCCCTCGGCGGAGTTGCCGAAGGGGTCCCGGGCGGCGGTCGGGCAGGTGCTGACGCTGATATTGATCGCGGCGTGCGCCTGGCTGGCGGTGCGGGTGGCGGCCGCCGTCGTGGAGTCCGGCTACGCGCGCTATGCCGCGGGCGCGCAGGACCCCGCCCGGGTGCGCCGGGTGCGGACCCAGGTGACGCTGATCCAGCGGGTGGTCATGGCCGCCGTGTCCGTCGTGGCGGTGGCGGCGATGCTGCTGACCTTCCCCGCGATGCGGGCGGCGGGGGCGTCCCTGCTGGCCTCGGCCGGGGTGATCGGCGTGGTCGCGGGCATCGCCGCCCAGTCGACGCTGGGCAATTTCTTCGCCGGGCTGCAGATCGCCTTCGGCGACATGGTGCGCATCGGGGACACGGTCGTGGTCGACGGCCAGTGGGGCACCGTCGAGGAGATCACCCTCACCTATCTGGTGGTGACCACCTGGGACGAGCGGCGCGTCACCATGCCGGTGTCGTACTTCACCAGCAGGCCCTTCGAGAACTGGTCCCGGAGCAATCCCCGGATGACCGGGACCGTCTTCCTCCATCTGGACCACACGGCCCCCATCGATCTGATGCGCGAGCGGCTGCACGAGGTCCTCAAGGACTGCCCCGAGTGGGACGGGCGCAACTGGAGCCTGGTCGTCACCGACACCACGCCCTCCACCATCCAGGTGCGGGCGCTGGTCACCGCCAAGGACCCGGACGACATCTGGACGCTGCGCTGTGTGGTCCGCGAGGCCCTGATCGCGTGGCTGCGCCGGGAGCACCCGTACGCGCTGCCGCGGATCAACACCGCTCCCGCGCCCGGTCTGGAGGAGGCCCCGGACCGCCGCCAGGCCCCGCCCACGTCGGGGGACATCGGTCCCGGGCCGGGGACGACCTGAGCAGATGGCTCAGGCCCCGCGCAGGCTCCGCATGTCGAGCTGCCGCAGCACCCGGTCCACCACTTCCGGGTCCATCCACGGCTCGCTGCGCGCGTCGAGCACCGCGTGCCGGGCGGCCGAGAGGAGCTCGGCGTGGATGGTCTGGATGGTGCGCACCCGCTGGACGCGCTGGGCGTGGGCCTCGCGCCGTTCCTCGTCGACCATCTCGGGGCTGATGCGGGCGCCGATGTCGTAGGCGCGCCGGTGGAGCATCTCCACCAGGTCCTCGGGGAGCTCCTCCTGTCGTTCGATCTCCAGCAGCCGGTGCTTGGCGGCCTTGGCGGCGCGGATGGCCAGCTGGCGCTCCAGCTCCCGGGTCCAGTCGGAGTCGGCGCGCACGCCGAGCAGCTTGACCAGCCGGGGCAGCGTCAGGCCCTGGACGACGAGGGTGGAGACGATGACGGCGAAGGCGATGAAGAGGATCTCACCGCGGGCGGGGAAGGGCTTTTTGTCCTCCGCGGTCAGCGGGATGGCCAGGGCGAGCGCCACGGAGGCCACGCCCCGCATCCCGGACCACCACATCACGAGGGTCTCCCGCCAGTTCGTCAGGATCTCCTCGTCGATGTCGCGGCCCTTGTGGAGCCGCCTGGCCAGCCAGGCCGCCGGCAGGAGCCATGCCAGGCGTACGCCCACCACGACGGCGATGACGACGCCGCCGATGCCGAGCATCTCGCCCCAGCGGCCGTACGCGGTGCTGATGGCGTTGTGCAGTTCGAGGCCGACGAGACCGAAGGCGACGCCGGTGACGAGGGTGTCGACGATCTCCCAGAAGGTGTGCCCGGCCAGCCGCCCCAGGACGTCGTCGGCGTCGCTCGCGAACTCGGCGAGGAACAGCGCGGTGGTCAGCACCGCGAGCACCCCGGAGCCCTTGAACTCCTCGGCGAGGACGTAGGAGACGAACGGCACCAGCAGGGTGAGCCCGATCTGGAGCGTGGGGTCGCCGAGGACGTCCATCAGCCGCTTGGCGATCCAGCCGAGCCCCAGGCCGACCACCACGGCGACCACGGCGGAGAACACCAGTTCGCCCGCCGCCCTGGGCAGGGAGAAGCTGCCGCTGACGGCGGCCGCGATGGCCACGTGGTAGAGCACGATGGCGGTGACGTCGTTGAAGAGCCCCTCGCCCTCCAGGATGGAGACCAGGCGGCGGGGCAGCCCGAGCGAGCCCGCGACGGCGGTGGCGGCCACGGGGTCGGGCGGGGCGACGAGCGCGCCCAGCGCCACGGCGGCGGCCAGCGAGATCCCGGGCACGATCGCGTTGGCGACGGCGGCGACGGCGGCGGTGGTGACGAAGACCAGCGCGACCGCGAGCAGGAAGATCGGCCGCCGGTTGGCGGCGAACTGCCGCCAGGAGGTGCGCTGGGCGGAGGCGTAGAGCAGCGGCGGCAGGACCAGCGGGAGGATGAACTCCGGCGGGATGTTCACGTTCGGCACGAACGGCAGCAGCGCCAGGACGATCCCGCCGAGCGTCATCAGCACCGGCGGCGGCAGCCCGAGCCGGTCGCCCAGCGGCACGGTGACCAGCGCCCCCAGCAGCAAAACGAACAGCAGGGCGAGCTGGTCCACGGATGCCCTCCGGGCGGGTCGGTGCGGGTGTGACTGCCGGGGCCGTTCCCCCAGCCTGCCTCACCCGCCTCCGGCCCGCCCTCCGGGCCGTTTCCCGCTCCGCCCTCCGGGCCGGGCGGCTACGCGCTCTCGGCCCGCACCGTGTCCAGGGCGTACCGCAGGTCGTCGGGGTACTCGCTCTCGAACTCCACCCAGCGGCCGTCCGAGGGGTGCTCGAAGCCCAGGCGCACGGCGTGCAGCCACTGGCGGGTGAGCTTCAGCCGCTTGGCGAGGGTGGGGTCGGCGCCGTAGGTCATGTCGCCGACGCAGGGGTGCCGGTGGGCGGACATGTGCACCCGGATCTGGTGGGTGCGGCCCGTCTCCAGCTTGATGTCCAGCAGGCTCGCGGCCCGGAACGCCTCGATGAGGTCGTAGTGGGTCACGGACGGCTTGCCTTCGGCGATGACGGCCCACTTGTAGTCGTGGTTGGGGTGCCGGCCGATGGGGGCGTCGATGGTGCCGCTCATCGGGTCCGGGTGGCCCTGGACCAGCGCGTGGTAGCGCTTGTCGGTGATCCGCTCGCGGAACTGGTGCTTGAGGTGGGAGTAGGCCCGCTCGGACTTGGCGACCACCATCAGGCCCGAGGTGCCGACGTCCAGGCGGTGGACGATGCCCTGGCGCTCGGCGGCGCCCGAGGTGGAGATGCGGTAGCCCGCGGCGGCGAGGCCGCCGATCACGGTGGGGCCGGTCCAGCCGGGGCTGGGGTGGGCGGCCACGCCCACCGGCTTGACGATCACGACGATGTCGTCGTCGTCATGGATGATCTCCATGCCCTCGACGGGCTCGGCGACGATCTGCACCGGCGCGGGCGGCGCGGGCATCTCGACCTCCAGCCAGGCGCCGCCGGTCACCCGGTCGGATTTCCCGGCCGCGGCCCCGTCGAGCTGGACCTTTCCCGCGGCCGCCAGCTCGGCGGCCTTGGTGCGGGAGAAGCCGAACATACGGGCGATCGCCGCGTCGACGCGCTCGCCCTCCAGGCCGTCGGGAACAGGCAGGGCGCGGATCTCGGGAATGGTGCTCACCCGTCGAGTATGACGGACGGGCGCGGCATCCCCGCCCCGGGCCTCGGCCGGGGGCCCGGCCCGGGGACCCCCGGGGCCGAAGTCCGGGACCCGCCCGGGACTCCGCCCGGGACTCCCCCGGGGCTCAGTCCTCGTGGACGGTGCCGTCCGGGTCCAGGCCCCGGAAGGAGAGGATCACGATCAGGAAGCCGCCGCAGACGATCGCGGAGTCGGCGAGGTTGAAGACCGCGAAGTGGGCGGGCGCGATGAAGTCCACCACGCCGCCCTGGAAGCCGCCGGGCGAGCGGAACAGCCGGTCGGTGAGGTTGCCGAAGGCACCGCCCAGCAGCATGCCGAGCGCGATCGCCCACGGCATGCTGTAGAGCTTGCGGGCGATCCGGGCGATCGCCACGATCACGGCGGCGGCGATGACCGTGAAGATGATCGTCATCGCCTCGCCGATGCCGAAGGCCGCGCCCCGGTTGCGGATCACCTCGAACTGGAGCCAGGTGCCGAACACCTGGATGGGGTCGTGGTGCTCCAGCTGGGCGACCACGAGGAGCTTGCTGCCCAGGTCGAGGAGGTACGCGAAGGCGGCCACGGCCAGCAGCGTCCCGATGCGCCGCGGGCCCTTGGGCGCGCTCTCTCCACCGGCCGTCGCCGTCGCCCCGGTGGGCTCGGTGGGCCGTCCGGCCTGTTCCGCCTCAGTCACGTGAGTCCCTGGATGTCGTCCCTGCTGGCTGAGGACGAGGGTACGGCACGCGGTGCGGGGCCGGTCAGCGACGTTCCTGCCGCTGCTTGCACTCCACGCACAGCGTGGCGCGGGGAAATGCCTGCATACGGGCCTTGCCGATCGGTTTGCCGCAGTTCTCGCAGAGGCCGTACGTACCGGCGTCCAGGCGCTCCAGCGCCCGCTCGGTCTGCAGCAGCATCTCCCGGGCGTTGGCGGCGAGGGCCAGTTCGTGCTCCCGGGTGATGTTCTTGGTGCCGGTGTCCGCCTGGTCGTCGCCCGCGCCGTCGCCCGAGTCCCGCATCAGGCCGCTGATCGCGGCCTGGGACGCCTCGATCTCCGCCCGCAGCCGCATCACCTCGCTCAGCAGCTCGGTACGGGCCTCGGCCACCTCCGCCGGCGACCAGGGCTCCTCCCCCGGCCGTACCGCGAGCTCGCCGGGCGCGACCGCGGCCGTGCCGGGCGTGCCCGCACGGGCCCCCGGCACCTTCTTCGCGGCCTGCCCCATGGTCTTCTTCGCAGCCACCGTCCTGGCTCCCGTCTCCTCAGCGGACAGCTCATCGGCGGCGGCCGCGCCCTTCCGGGCCCGGCCGCCCTTCTTCGCTGGTGCGGTGGCCTCGGCGGCTCCGCCCTTCCGGGCCGCCGCGGCCGTGGCCACCGTGGCAGTCTTCCCCGCCGCGGCGCTTTCTCCCGTGACCCCGGACTTTTTGGCCGGGGCGGCGTCCCTGCGGGCGGCTCCACCGGCGGACGCGGCCTTCGCGCCGGAGGCCCGATTCCCGGCCGGGGCGGCTTCCCCGGCGGATGCGGGCTTCTTGGCGGCGGCCGCCTTCGCGGCGGCGGTGGCTTTCCTGGCCGGGGAGGCTTTCGCGGTCTTCGTGGCCTTCTTGGCCGGGGCCGCCTTCTTGCCGGAGGCGGCGGAGGCGGCCTCGCGGGCCGGGGCGCCGCCCCCGGCGGTCGCCTTCGCCTTCGCGGCGCGCTTCCCGGCCGGGGCGGCGGCCTTGCCGCCGGGGGCCTTCTCCTCCCCCGCCGGGGCGGCTGCGGCAGCGCCCCGCGCGCTCCCCGCGGCGGCGGTCTTGGCGGTTTTCGCTGTCTTGGCGGCGGTCTTCGTGGTCTTGGCGGTCTTCGCCGCCCCGGCAGCCGTCTTGGCCGAGCCCGCCCTCTTGCCGGGCACGGGTGCCTCGGCGGTGGCATCGGCCGGGGCCGTCTTCACGGCTTTCGTGACCTTCGCGGTCGACGCGGTCTTCTTCGCGGCCCGCGCCGCCTTCTTCGCGGGCGCGGCCTTCTCAGCCTTCTCGGCCTTGGCGGCCTTGGCGGCCTTCTCCGCCGCAGACGCGGAATTCGCCTTCCGGCCGGCGGCAGCCGATCCCGTGGGCGCAGGCGCAGCCGCAATCGCCGACTTCTCCGCCATGGCCGCGATCCCTTCACATTTTATGATCTTGGGCGCAAATCGTGCGGGAACGATAAATCGCCCGGGCCCCCTCGGCAACGGGGCTCGCCGGTCTCCCCCTCCGCGCCCCGCCTCCGGCCCCC
>NZ_JAILXP010000266.1 GCF_020740895.1 Streptomyces sp. UNOB3_S3
GCCGGGGCGGGTGAGCCGGCCGATCGCAGATACCGCAGGGCGACGTCCGCCATACCGGCGTGTCCCATCATGACCTCCATTGAATCTGATGGTGTGTGAGATCGGTACCCCGTGCGCGGGAGCCGGCGGCCATGGCGGTCACCGCCCCCGGAAGGCGGGGCTCCGGCGTTCGAGGAAGGCGACGACGCCCTCGGCCGCGTCCGCCGTCGTGGCGTTGATCTCCTGTGCGGCCGCCTCGGCGGCGAACGCCGTGCCGCGATCGGCGTCGAGTGAGGCGTTGACCAGCTGCTTCGTCAGGGCGAGGGCGCGGGTCGGACCCTCGGCCAGCCGCTGGGCCCACGCCCGCGCCGTCTCGTCCAGCTCCTTGTCCACGACGACGCGGTTGACCAGGCCGAAACGTTCCGCCTCGGTGGCGGAGAGCGCGTCGCCGAAGAACATCAGCTCCTTCGCCCGGCGCGGGCCCACGAGGCGGGTCAGCAGGTACGCGCCGCCGCCGTCGGGCACCAGGCCCCGGCGGACGAACACCTCGAGGAAGCGGGCCGACTCCGCGGCCAGGACCAGGTCGCAGGCGAACGCGAGATGCGCCCCGAGCCCGGCGGCCGTGCCGTTCACGGCGGCGATCACGGGCTTCTCGCAGTCCAGCACCGCGCCGATCAGCCGCTGCGCGCCGTCCCGGATCGTCCGGGCCACATCGCCGGGGGCGCGGTCGCCGAGGGCCGCTCCTGACACCGCCCGCAGGTCGGCGCCCGCGCAGAAACCCGGGCCGGTGCCGGTGAGGACCACGGCCCGGACAGCCGGGTCGGACGAGGCCCGCCCGAAGTGGGAAATCAGGTGTTCGCGCTGGTCAGGGGTGATGGCGTTGAGGGCGTGGGGCCGGTTGAGGGTCAGCCACGCCACCCCGTTGTCAGTGGTGTGCAGTACCAATGACCCATCGGATCCGGTGGACACGGCGGACCCGTCCGGTTCGCCGTGTCCACCGGGCCCGGGGGATGTCTCACGGGGGGAGAGCGTCATGGGAGAGCTCCTTGTCCTACGGGCGGCCGGGCGCGGCCCGGCCGCGCGGAGTGCGGCGGGTGTGCCCGGTGCCTCAGCGGCAGACGGCCAGCGCGTCGAGGGCCACGGCGCCCTGGCCGCGCTCCAGCACCACGAGCGGGTTGATGTCCAGCCCGGCGAGTCCGTCGCCCAGCTCCAGGGCCATGCGCTGGACGCGCAGGACGGTCTCGACGAGGGCGTCCACATCGGCCGGGGGAGCCCCCCGGACACCGTCCAGCAGGGCGCGGCCGCGCAGTTCGCCGAGCATCGCCCGCGCGTGGTCCTCGCCGAACGGGGGCACGCGTACGGCGGTGTCGTCCAGGACCTCCACCAGGACGCCGCCCAGGCCCACCGTCACGGTGGGGCCGAAGAGGGCGTCGTGGGTGAGTCCGACGGTCATCTCGACGCCCTGGCCGACGAGCTGGCAGACGAGCACCCCGTCCAGCGGCAGTTCCTCGTAGCGGGCGATCTCGGTCAGCTCCCGGTAGGTGTCGCGGACCTGGCTGGCCGAGGTCAGCCCGATCCGCACCAGGCCCAGCTCCGACTTGTGGGCGAGCCGCGGCCCCGAGGCCTTCATGACCACGGGATAGCCGATCTGGCCGGCCGCCCGGACGGCCGCGGCGGCGCTGGTCACCAGCTGTTCCCGGGGTACGCGTATGCCGTACGCGCGCAGGAGCTGCTTCGCCGCGTGCTCGCTCAGCTGCTCGCCCGGGCGCAGCAGCGCCCGCGCCTTGCGGGCGGACGGGGACAGGGCGCGCGGGGCGTCGTCGAAGGGGGAGCGGTAGCCGTCGGTGAAGCGGTGGTGGTCGAGGTAGGCGCGGACGGCGGTGACGCAGTTGGCGAAGGTGCGGAAGGTGGCCACGCGCGAGGAGCCGAGGAGGGTGGTGCGATAGGCGTCCTCGGTGCCGACGGGCGAGCCCCACACCACGCACACGAGTTTGTCGGTCTTCTCCGCCGCGTCCACGAGGTCCCGTGCGAGACGGTCGCTCAGGGGCGGGAAGGGGC
Source organism: Streptomyces sp. UNOB3_S3 (assembly GCF_020740895.1). GTDB lineage: Bacteria > Actinomycetota > Actinomycetes > Streptomycetales > Streptomycetaceae > Streptomyces. The sequence continues at coordinate 2,038 of NZ_JAILXP010000266.1, forward strand.
CGGTGATCGGGCAGACGAGCACGCCGACGGACGGGTCGGCGAGGATCGCGTCGATGATCTTCCGGCCGCGCCAGTCGCCGACCGGGTGGCCGCCGTTGTCGACGGGGTTGGCCACGCTCAGATAGCCGGGGATCCACTGGTGGAGTTCGCTCTGCTTCCCGGCGGACAGGACGGGGAGGTCGAGGCCGGCCGCGGAGGCGAGGTCCGCGAAGTGGGCGCCCGTGCCACCGGAGATCGAATACACGGCGACGCCCCGGGCGCGGGGCGGGCGGGCGCGGGCGAGCAGGGCCGCGGTGTCCTGGAGCTCGTCCAGGCCGTTCACGCGGATCACGCCGTACTGCCGCATGGCCGCGTCCACCACGTCGTCCGCGCCGGTGAGCTTGCCGGTGTGGGTGGTGGCGGTGCGGGCGCCCGTCTCGGTCCGGCCGACCTTGACCATGACCACGGGCACCTTGTGGCGGGCGGCCCGGTCGGCGGCGAGCAGGAAGGCGCGGCCGTCCTTGAGCCCTTCCACATAGGCGGCGATGGCGCCGACCTCGGGCCGGGTGGCGAAGTAGGAGAGGAAGTCGGCGCACTCCAGGTCCGCCTCGTTGCCGGTCGGCGCCCAGTGCGAGAGCCGGATGCCCAGTTCCTGGAGGGCGAAGACCGGGCGGCCCTGGTGGCCTGACTGGGTGATCAGGGCGATGGCGGGGCCGTCGAGGTCGTCGCGGAAGCGCTCGAAGGCGTTCAGGTTGGTGTTCGGGCCGAGCAGGCGGGTGCCGGAGCCCTGGAGCGCGGCGGTGAGCCGGGCCTGGGCGGTGGCGCCGTCGGCGCCCGTCTCGGCGAAGCCGGAGGCGAAGACGACGGCGAACCCGGCCCGGATCTCCTTGAGTTCCTCGAGGACGGGGACCGGGTCGCCGACGAGCAGGACGGCGAGGTCGATCCGCTCGGGGAGGTCGCGGACGGAGGCGTGGCAGGGGAGGCCGAACACGGTCGTACGGGTGGGGTGCACGGGGTGGACGCGGGCGCCGACGCGCTCGGCCCAGTCGATGAGCTGCCGGGTGATGGCGGTGTTGGGCCGGCCCTCGCTCTCGGAGGCGCCGATGACGGCCACGGTCTCGGGGCGGAAGAACCGGTCGAGGTCGGGGACGTCCGAGAAGAGGGGGCGTCCGCTGACGTCGGTGTCCTCGGCGGTGGTGGTCGTGCCATGGACAGCAGGGCCCGGGTGGCGGCCGCAGGCCGCCACCCGGGCGGGACGGGAGGTGGTGGTGAGGGTGCCGTGAGTCGATCCGAGCATCGTTCTCGCCCACTCCTGCTCAATGGCCGATAAGCTGACGGTAAGTCAGATTACTGAGCTGATGGTCCATCAGGAACAGGGTGTGCGCCGGAACGATCGGAACGGAGCGGGGAGGAGGGCCCCTTGACACGATCGGCGAGGGCCGACGTACCGGAGATCGACGACTTCACGCGCCCCTACTGGGACGCCGCGGCCGAGGGACGGCTGCTGATACGCCGCTGCCGCGCCGCCGGGTGCGGGCGTGCGCACCACTACCCACGGGAGTTCTGCCCGTACTGCTGGAGCGCGGACGCCTGCTGGGAGGAGGCGGGCGGTGGCGCGACGCTCTACACCTGGTCCGTCGTCCACCGGAACGACCTCCCGCCCTTCGGCTCGCGCCTTCCGTACACGGCCGCCGTGGTCGACCTGGACGAGGGCCCGCGCATGACGACCGAGGTGGTGGACTGCCCCGAGGAGGCGCTGCGGATCGGCATGCGGCTGTGGGCCGCCTACCGGCGTCTGCCCGGCGCCGGGGTGGTGGTGCCGGTCTTCCGGCCGGAGGGGGTGGGCGGGTAGCCCACCGGCCGGGTGCGTCAGGCGCGTCAGTCTCGGCCGAGGACGACCGTCCCCGACGAGCAGAACCAGCCCCCCGTCCCGGAGGCGACGGCGAGATGGGGGAGGCGGCCGTGGGCCCTGCGCACCTGGCGGCCCTCCTCCGCCTCGCCCCGCAACTGCCGTACGGCCTCGACCAGGAGGAACAGGCCGCGCATGCCAGGGTGGCAGGCGGAGAGACCGCCGCCGTCCGTGTTGGCGGGCAGCTCGCCGCCGGTGGTCAGCCTGCCCTTCGCCGCGAACGCGCCGCCCTCGCCCTTGGCGCAGAAGCCCAGGTCCTCCAGGGTCACGAGGGTCATATAGGTGAAGGCGTCGTAGAGCTCCGCCACCTCGATCTCCTGGGGCGTCACGCCCGCCCGCGCGAAGGCCTTCCGGCCGGAGAGCGCGGCCGGGGTGACGGTGAAGTCCTCCCAGGCGGACATCGTCGCGTGCGAGACGGCGGTTCCGGCACCCAGCACCCACACCGGCGGCTTCGCCGTGTCCGGCACGTACTCCTCGGCGGCCAGCAGAACGGCGCATCCTCCGTCGGAGCGCACGCAGCAGTGCAGCGTGGTGAAGGGATCGGCGACCATCGGGCCGCCGAGGACGTCGTCGACCGTGAGGGGGGAGCGGTACAGGGCGTACGGGTTGTGGAAGGCGTTGGCACGGGTTTGAACCGCGATGTCGGCCAACTGTTCCAGGGTGGTGCCGTACTGGTGCATATGACGACGCGCGGCCATCGCGTACTTGGCGATGAGAGTGTGCCCGTACGGTGCCTCGAACTGGGCCGGTCCACGGGTGCCGAAGGACAGGGCGGCGGTGCGCCGGCCGGCCTTGATGTCGGCGCGGGCGGTGGAGCCGTAGACCAGGAGCACGGCCTCGGCGTGCCCCTGGGCGATGGCGTCGGCGGCGTGCGCGGCCATGACCTCCCAGGTCGCCCCGCCGACCGAGGTCGAGTCCACCCAGGAGGGCCGCAGTCCCAGGTATTCCGCGACCTCGACGGGCGCGAGCGTGCCGAGCCCGGCGGAGGCGAAGCCGTCGATCACGGATCTGTCGAGCCCGGAGTCGTCGAGGGCGCGACGGGCGGCCTGGGCGTGGAGGGCGTAGGGCGTGACCGTGTCGAGACGACCGCAGTCCGAGAGGGCGACGCCGACGACAGCGACCCTGCGCGTGCCTGGAGTCATGGAGCTGACGGTACATCAGATCGATGAGGATGCGGTCTGGGAAAGCGTGGACGCCCTCCCTAATATGACGCTCCGTCAGTCAGGAGGTGTTCTGCCGATGGACGCCGCGTTCAGTGACGAACAGGAAGAGATCCGCCGGACGTTGCGCGAGGTGCTGGCCAAGCACGCGGGCATGGACGAGGTCAGGGCGGCGGTGCTGACCCCGGCCGGTCATGACACGGACCTGTGGCGGCGGCTCGCCGAGCGGCCGGGGCTGCCCGGCCTGGCCGTCGAGCGGCGGTACGGAGGGGCCGGCTGCGGTCTGCTGGAGCTGGCCCTGGCCTGCGAGGAGGCCGGGCGGGTGCTCCTGCCCTCGCCCCTGCTGGCCACGTCCGCCGTGACCGTCCCCCTGATAGCCGCCCTGGGCACCCGGGAGCAGCGGGAGAACCTGCTGCCGCGCCTGGCGTCCGGCGGGCTGACCGGGACACTCGCCGTCCCCCGCGGCACGCTGCCGGACGCCCTCGGGCTGACCGGGCCGGGCGCCGACGACTGGGCGGGTGGTGGCCGTGCGGGCGGGGTGCAGGCGCGGCGCTCCGGCGACGGCTGGCGGCTCTACGGGGAGGCCCGCCAGGTCCTCGACGGCCACAGCGCGGGACTGCTGCTGGTCGCCGCGCGCACGGGAGGCTACGCCGCCACCCGCACCCTGCTCTTCGTCGTACGGCCCGGGACGGCCTCCGGGGTGACGCGGACCAGGCTGACCTCGCTGGACGAGACGCGCCCCCAGGCCCGTGTCGAGCTGCGGGACACCGAGGCGGAGCCGCTGGGGCCGCCCGGTTCCGGTGTGCGGGCGGGTCTGGCGGCCGTGGGCGCCGGTGTGGCGGCCGTCCTCGCGGCCGAGGCGGTGGGGACGGCGGACCGGGCGCTGGAGCGAACCGTCGGGTACGCGCGCGTGCGGGAACAGTTCGGCAGGCCGATCGGCTCCTTCCAGGCGGTCAAGCACCGGCTGGCGGACCTGTACGTCGCCGTGCAGGCCGCCCGTTCGGCGGCGTACTACGCGGCGTGGTCCGGGCGGCCCGCGGCGGCGGGTCTGGCGCTCGCGCAGGCGCTGGAGACCGCCCGGAAGGTCGCCGGCGAGGCCGTGCAGCTGCACGGCGGCATCGGGGTGACCTGGGAGCACGAGGCGCAGCTGTACTTCAAACGGGCGGCGTCGGACGAGCTGCTGTTCGGCCCGGTGGACCGGCTGCGGGCCCGGGCGGCCGGTAGGGCCGGGCTCTTCGACACGACGGGGCCGTTTGGAGCCCCGGGGGAGAGGGAAACGGTGGTGCTGTGATGGCGACGGTCGAACGCCTCGTACAGAGAATCTCCTCGACACGGTCGTTCGCGCGATTCGCTCCGCATGTCGTTCCGTCGCTCGACCGCGCGGTGCACCGGCTGACGGGCGGCAAGGTGCTGCTGAGCACCCGTCTGCTGCCGAGCTGCCTGCTGACCTCCACCGGCGCGAAGAGCGGCCTGCTCCGCAGGACACCGCTCGCGTGCATGCCCCTGAAGGGCGAGGACGGAACGGTCGGCGCCTGGATCCTCGTCGGCAGCAACTTCGGCCGCCCCGGGCATCCCGCCTGGTCGGCGAACCTGCTGAAGCGTCCGGACGCCGTGATCAGCTGGAAGGGGCAGGACGTCCCGGTGCGCGCGCGGCTGCTGAAGGGCGCGGAGCGGGAGGCGACGTGGTCGGCGGTGGTGCGGTTCTGGCCGCCGTACGCGCGCTACCAGGCGCGCGTGGAACGGGAGATCCGGCTCTTCCGGCTGGAGCGGCGGTAGCGCCGCCGGGTGCCTTGGCCGGAACGCGGCACGGCGGGGCCGCTCGGGCTCGACTGCCCGGGCGACCCCGCCGCGACGATGACAGGACGTGCGAAGGACGGGCGTCCCTGCCGCGCCGGCACGTTCGAAGTGCCCGCACGCCGTGGGAACGCGACGGTGGAACGCGGCACGCGGACGCGCCGGGGGACCGCGTCGGACGCGGTGGCGCGCGCGATCGCTATTTGGTCGGCTTCTTGCCGGTGATGCCCAGATGGACGATGAGCGCGAGGTTCGGCTTGAGCTCGGCCTGCTTGACCCCCCAGCTCTGGAAGCCCTTCTGGTGCGAGGCCACCGCGGCGAGCATGGCGACGAGCGAGCCCGCGACGGCCGCGGGGCTGACGTCCTTGTCGACCTTCCCCTTGGACTGGAGCTCCTTGACGGAGTCCGTCAGGGAGTTGGTGACGGCGTTGAGGATCTTCATACGGATCTTGTAGAACCGTTTGTCGCCCTCGGCCGCGCCCAGGTCCACCACGCGCAGGATCGCGTCGTGTTTGCGCCAGAAGCCGAGGAAGCCGTCGACCAGTTCTTCGGCCGCCTGCCAGCCCGACTTGCCGACCCAGGAACGGCCGGCGACGAGACCGGTGAGGTTCGCGCCTTCCTTCGCCATTTCCTCGGCGATTTCGAGGACGGCGCCCTCGACGTCGGGGAAGTACTGGTAGAAGGTCGCCGGGGAAGTCCCGGCCCGGCGGGCGACATCGATGACCTTGACATCGCGGTAGGGCGAGGAGCTGAGCATTTCGCTGAGGCAGTCGAGCAGCTTCTGCCGCGTCGCCTGACCGCGCCGACCGGCCACGCGGCCGTCGACGGTGCGTACTTGTCCTGTCATGCCGTCAGCTTACCGAGGGGTGATCGGAGCGCGATTCGGCCGCATGCAAATGGGGGCAGGGGTGCGCGAAGGTATGTCATCGCAGGTCAGAGGGGGTTGGAAGGGGGGATGGGAGAGCCGGACCGGATTGGCCCGTACCGGTGAATTGTCCTATCAACAAGCTGTGGACGGAGAAGCCGACGGCCTTGATTTCCGGTTATCCACAGGCCGCGCGAGATCGGCGATCTGCCTCTACCGTGGCTGCGAGAACACTCCGCGTAGCAGACGTCTCGCCCGCCCGCGCGGAACCCTACCGCGTAGAAGGAGCCGCACCATGAGCGCAGCCACGGAAGGATTCCGGGAAGGCGCGCCGTGCTGGGCGGACGTCATGCTCTCCGACGTCGAAGCGGGCAAGCGCTTCTACGGCGGACTTCTCGGCTGGACATTCGAGGACAGCGGGGGCGAGTACGGGCACTACACCCAGGCATTCCACGACGGGAAGAACGTGGCCGCGCTGGCGCCCAAGCCGGACGGCCGGTTCCCGACGACCTGGTCGGTGTATTTCGCCTCCTCCGACGCGGCGGCCACGGCGGACCGGATCAGGGCGGCCGGCGGGCAGATCTTCATGGGCCCGATGTCCATCGGCCCGTTCGGCACGATGCTGATGGCCGCCGATCCCGGCGGTGCCGCCTTCGGCGTCTGGGAGGCCGGCAGCCACCGGGGCTTCGAGAAGCGCGGCGAGCCGGGCTCGTACGGCTGGGCCGAGGTGTACACCTGGGACGCCCCGGCGGTCGACCCCTTCTACGAGGCGGTCTTCGGTTTCACCACCCATGACGTGAGCGAGGAGGCGGGCATCGAGTTTGCCGTCTGGACGCCCGCCGGGGCCCCGGGCACCCCGGAGAACGCGGTCGCGGGCAGAGCCGTCATGGACGAGCGGTTCCCCCGGGAGATGCCCGCCCACTTCCTCGCCTACTTCGTCGTCGAGGACTGCGACGCGGTGGTGCGCGAGGCGGTCCGGCTGCACGGCCGGGTGCGCAGGGAGCCGCAGGACACGCCGTACGGACGGTTCGCCGTCCTCGCCGACGACCAGGGGGCCGACTTCGCCGTGATCGACGTCGCCCACCCGGGGAAGGGGTAGCCGACGGGCGCGGGAGAGCTGCGGAGCAGCAGGTGAGAGGGGCCGTTCCGCATGGCGGGGCATATGGCCCCATATGGCGGAGACACGGCGAAGCGCGCCCCGGGTTCGCAACCGAGGGCTTCGCCAGGAAGAATCTGGGTGCGTCCTCCGGGATAATTTTCGCGGTGGGACGCTGCACGGGGCTGAAACCCTTCAAGCCCCACGGGGAGGTGGCAGGTCAGTGGTGGAGCAGCTTACGCAGCACGACCCGAGACGAATCGGCCCGTTCGAGGTGCTCGGCCGACTCGGTGCCGGCGGCATGGGGCTGGTCTATCTCGCCCGCTCGGCGTCCGGCCGACGGGTGGCGATCAAGACGGTGCGCACGGAGCTCGCGGAGGACCAGCTCTTCCGTGTGCGCTTCACCCGTGAGGTGGAAGCGGCTCGTGCGGTCAGCGGCTTCTACACCGCCGCCGTCGTCGACGCCGACCCCAGGGCGGCCGTGCCCTGGCTGGCCACCGCCTATGTCCCCGCCCCCTCGCTCGAGGAGATCATCACCGAGTGCGGGCCGCTGCCGGCCCAGGCGGTGCGCTGGCTGGCGGCGGGCGTCGCGGAGGCGCTCCAGTCCATTCACGGCGCCGGGCTCGTCCACCGGGACCTCAAGCCGTCGAACGTGCTCGTGGTGGAGGACGGGCCGAGGGTCATCGACTTCGGCATCGCGTCCGGCGTCTCCAACACCCGGCTGACCATGACCAACGTCGCCGTCGGCACGCCCGCGTACATGTCGCCCGAACAGGCGCGCGACTCCCGGAGTGTCACCGGGGCCAGCGACATCTTCTCCCTCGGCTCCACCCTGGTCTTCGCGGCGACCGGGCACGCCCCCTTCCACGGCGCCAACCCGGTCGAGACCGTGTTCATGCTGCTCAGGGAGGGGCCCGACCTGAGCGGGCTGCCGGACGAGCTCCGCCCCCTGATCGACTCCTGTATGCAGATGGCCGCCGAGAACCGGCCGAGCCCCGCCGACCTCCAGTCGCAGCTCGCCCCCCATCTGTTCGCCTCCGGCGGGGGCGACGACAGCGGCACGGCCTCGGCCTGGCTGCCCGACAACGCCGTCACCCTGATCGAGCAGCGCCGCGCGGGGCACCGCCCCGCCGCGAAGGGCACGGGCGCGGCCGGCCGCGCCCGTCAGGCCGTCCCGCCC
>NZ_JAILXP010000267.1 GCF_020740895.1 Streptomyces sp. UNOB3_S3
CCTCGCCCCCGAGGGCCCCGCCGCCCTCCTCGCCCGGCTCGCCGCCCACCTCGGCGGCTGGGCCGCGCTCTACGACGCCTCCGGCGCCGTCGTCGCCGCCGCGCCCGGCTGGGCGGCCCGCCGCGCGGCCCGGCTCGGCGCCGACGTCAAACGGCTGCGGGAGCGGCCCGCGCCCGCCAGCGCCGTCCTCGGCCCGGACGCCGCCGGGGCGGAGGGCGGCGACCGCGTCGAGCTCCAGTCCCTCGGCTCCGGCCGCCGCACCCGCGGCGTCCTCGCCGTGGGCACGGACGCCCCCCTCGGCACCGCCGGGCGCTACGCCGTCAACTCCGCCGTCGCCCTCCTCACCCTGACCACCGAGCGCTCGCGCGCCCTCCAGGACGCGGAGGCGCGGCTGGGCGCGGCGGTGCTGCGGATGCTGCTCGCGGACGAGCCGGGCCACGCGCGGGCCGTCGCGGGGGAGCTGTACGGGGCGCTGCTGGACGAGCCCTTCCGGATGCTGGTGGCGGAGGCTCCCGAGGGCGACCCGGAGGGCGGGCTCGGCACGCTCGCCGACACCGCCGAGACCGCGGCGAGCCGGGCGGCCGAACCGGTGCTCGTCGTACCGGAGGGGGAGCGCGTCGTCGTCCTCGCCCGGGACGGCGGGGCGGCGGTGGCCGCGTGTGTCGCGTACGCCCGCACGGTCGAGGCACGACGGGGAGCCGCCGCGGACCGGGACGGGCGGGAGGCGCGGGAGGCGCGGGACGCGCGGGACGGGGGCGCCGAGCCCGGCGTGGCCGTCGGCCTCTCGGCGGCCGCCGGCCCGGCGGCCGCCGGGGCCGCCTTCCACCAGGCCGAACAGGCCCTGTCCGTCGCCCGGCGCCGGGGCCGCGCCCTCGTCGAGCACGAGGAGGTCGCGACCGGCTCGGTCATGCCCCTGCTCGCCGACGACGCGGTACGGGCCTTCGCGGACGGGCTCCTGCGCGCCCTCCACGAGCACGACGCCACCGGGCGCGGCGACCTCGTCGCCTCCCTGCGCGCCTGGCTCGCCCGCCACGGCCAGTGGGACGCGGCCGCCGCCGACCTGGGCGTCCACCGGCACACGCTGCGGTACCGGATGCGGCGGGTGGAGGAGATCCTGGGGCGGTCGCTGGACGATCCGGACGTGCGGATGGAGCTCTGGCTGGCACTGAAGGCGACGACGGGACGGCCGTAGCGGGCCCTGCCCCCGCCGCGACGGCGATCAGCCACCGCGGCGGCATCCGGCGGTGCCGAAGCCGCCGCGACCGACCGATAGGGTCGAATCCATGGCACGGATCGCAGTAATCGGCGCCGGCATGGGCGCCATGGCAGCCGCCGCCCGGCTCGCCATCGCGGGCCACCACGTAGTGGTGTACGAGCGGGCACAGACCCACGGCGGAGGCGTCGGACGCCTCACCCGCGACGGCTTCGTCTTCGACACCGGCCCCGCCCTCCTCCACCTCCCCGCCGTCTACCGCGACCTGTTCGTCAAGACCGGCAAGGAGTCGCTGGAGCGGAGCCTCGGGCTCGTCCAGGTCGACCCGGCGAGCCGCCATCTCTTCCCCGACGGCACGGGCTTCTCGCTGCCCAACGCCTCCCGGGCCGGTGTCGTCGCCGCGCTCGACGCGGCGGTGGGAGCGGGCGCGGGCGAGCGGTGGAGCGAGCTGGTCAACCGGGCGCGCGAGGTGTGGGACGCGACGCGGCGCCCGCTGCTGGAGGAGCCGCTGCGCGCGGAGCGCGCCGAGGCCCTGGGCCGCGATCCGTATCCGGCGGTGCCCCACCGCAAGGGGCTGTTCCGCCGCCCGGTGCCGGTGACGCTCGCGTCCGTCGCCGAACGGGAGCTGGGGGACCCCCGTCTGATCGCCCTGCTGGAGAGCCACGCCCTCGCCCACGGGCTCGACCCGCGCCGGGCGCCGGGGAGCGCGACGGTCCTGCCGTACATGGAGCAGACCTTCGGCAGCTGGTACGTGACCGGCGGCATGCGCGGCCTCGCGGACGCGCTGTACGAGCGGTGCCTGGCGCGGCGCGTGGAGTTCCGGTTCGGCTCCGACGTCGTCGGCGTCGTGGAGAAGGACGGGCGCGCGGCCGGGGTGCGGCTGGCCGACGGCGGTGTGGCCGAGGCGGACATGGTGGTGGCCGGGGTCTCCCCCGCCCGGCTGGCGGCCGTCGCGCCGGGCGCGGCGGAGGCCGTGCCGGCGCCCGTGCCCCCGGGCAGGTTCAGCGTGTTCCTGGCGCTCTCCGGCGCCCGCCCCGAGGGCACCGCGCACCGTACGGTCGTCCACGGCGGCGACCGCGCGGCGGAGCTGGAGGCGGTCTTCGGCGCCGGGGCCACCCACACCTACCGCCCGACGGTGACCGTGCTCCGGCCGGACGACCCGGCCGTCGTCCCCGGCGACGGGTACGAGGCAGTGACCCTCACGGCCACCGTCGCGCCGCACGGCGAGCGTGCCGACTGGCGTGACGAGGAGGCCGTCGCCGCGTTCGCCGACCGCGTGGTGGAGTCCGCGAAGGCGGCGGTCCCGGACCTCGCGGAGCGGCTGCTGTGGCGCGAGGTCCGCACCCCCGCCGACACGGAGGCGGAGACCGGGGCCGAGGGCGGCGGGGTGCCCGCGCCCGTACTGGCCGGGGCGCGGGGGGCGTTCCTGCGGCCGGGCAATCTCACCCGGCTGCCCGGGTGCTATCTGGTGGGCGGTTTCGCCCATCCCGGCGGCGGACTGGCGCACGCCGGGATGTCGGGGGCGATGGTCGCGGGCCTGGTCGTCTCCGGGGCCGACTGGCGCGGCTCCCAGTGATCCCCGAGTGGTAGTCCCCGAGCGGTAATCCTGGGCGGTCGCGCCTCAGTACCGGTAGCGCTGGTCGTCGTACCCGTGACCGTACGGCGGGTTGTTCTGCTCGTGCGGCTGCGGCGCCGGGGTGCCCGGGGCGGCGTCGGTGTCCCGCTGCTGCGGCACCCAGACACCACCGGGCGGGGTGTCCGTGTCGTACTGCTGGGGGGCGTACGCGCCCGCCGAGTAGGCACCGGCACCGTACTGCTGCTGGGGGTAGGACTGCTGCTGGCCGTAGGCGTCGTACGTCTCGTAGGACGGGGGGCGGTTGCCGATGTACGGGTCGGAGTAGGACGCGTACTGGCCCTGGGCCTGCCCGTAGTCGAAGGCGCCGCCCTCGTAGCCGCCCTGGGCGGGCGTGCCGCCGTACGCGCCGAAGCCGGTGCCGCCCGGGGTGTCGTGGCCCATGAGGTGGGGCTGTTCGGCGGTCGGCTGCTGGGGGACGCCGGGCATCGGGTCCGGCGTCCCCGCCGCGCCGGCGGCGACCGTCGGCAGGGCGTCGGGGCCGGAGGCGGGCAGGGTCATGTCGGAGGCGGCCGGCGGAGGCCCGGCCGGAGCCGGTGCCGGGACGCGCTCCGCGCCGCCCTTGCCCCCCTTGCCGCGCTCGCCGCCCTTGCGGCGGCGTGCCGCGCGGCCGCCGCCGCCCGCCCGGGACTTCGTCTCGGGGGGACCGGCCGGCCCGTCGCCGTCGTCGGCCGCGCCCCGTCGGAGGGCCCAGCCCATCGAGAAGCCGCGCCGGAAGGAGAGCGTCACAAAGGTCTGCCCCACGCCGAAGGCGAGGGCGCCGATGACGATGACGACGACGGACGGCACGATCACGCCGGCGACCACGCCGAGGAAGCCGGTGAAGGCGAGCAGCCGCCAGCGCAGCCTCGCCTTGTACTGCAGCAGCACCTCGGCGAGCAGCCAGAGCGCGACGACGCCGAACGCGATGTAGAGGACCGTCCAGCCCATCCAACGCCCCTCTCGTACGGCCGCCGTCGCCGGCCGGCCGTCAGGACCGCTGGTGCAGTCCCAGGTTCTGGTAGATCTCCAACGTGGCCGTGGAGTGGTTCAGGGTAATGAAATGCAACCCGGGAATCTCCTCGGCCATCAACCGAGCACACAGGTCCGTCGCGTACTCGATCCCGATTGAGCGTACAGCGGCCGTGTCGTCCTTGACCGCGAGGATCCGTTCGGCGAGCTCCGAGGGGAACGCGGCATTGCTGAGCTGTGCGAATCGTTCGATCTGCCGCACGTTTGTGACCGGCATGATTTCCGGGATGATCGGGGTGTCACAGCCGGCCGCCGCGACCCGGTCGCGCAGCCGCAGATAGTCCTCCGGGTGGAAGAACATCTGGGTGATGGCGAAGTCGGCGCCCGCCCGGCACTTGTCGACGAAGTGCCGGACGTCCGTCTCCCAGTCGGTGGAGCGAGGGTGCATCTCGGGGAAGGCGGCGACGCCCACGCAGAAGTCGCCGGACTCCTTGATGAGCCGGACGAGCTCGGCGGCGTACTGGACGCCCTTGGGGTGGCGCACCCACTCGCCCATGGGGTCGCCGGGCGGGTCGCCGCGCAGCGCGAGCATGTTGCGGATGCCCACGTCGGCGTACTGCCCGATGACGTTGCGCAGCTCGGCGACCGAGTGGTTGACGGCCGTCAGATGGGCGACGGGGGTGAGGGTGGTGTCAGTGGCGATGCGCTCGGTGGCGCGGACCGTGCCCTCACGGGAGGAGCCGCCGGCGCCGTAGGTCACGGAGACGAAGGTGGGGGCGACGGCTTCGATCCGCCGGATGGCGTCCCACAGGGTCCGTTCGCCCTTCCTCGTCCTGGGGGCAGCGAACTCGAACGAGTACGAGCGCTCGCCGGAGGCGAGCAGCTCACGGACGGTGCGCGCGTGGTCCGTCCTGGTGGAGGCAGTGCCAAGGGCCATAGCGGCAAGTTAACCAGCGGCGTACTGGACGCCCCAACCAAGTATGGCGTTATGCCCGTTTGATCCGGCGGATGTCCATGGACCGTCCCACTCCTTGGACAGAGCCCGGACAGAAGCCCGGACAGAAGCCCGGAGAGAGACGACAGAGACGGACAGCGTCACGCGTCGTAGGCGCGGACGCGCTTGGCGAGCTGGGCGGCGGCCTCGCCCGGGTCGTCCGCCTCGGTGATCGCGCGGACCACGACCACGCGGCGCGCGCCCGCGTCGAGCACCTGCTCCAGATTGCCGGCGTCGATGCCGCCGATGGCGAACCACGGCCGGGCGGGCGCGAGGGAGGCCGCGTAGCGCACGAGGTCGAGGCCGGGGGCGTGGCGGCCGGGCTTGGTGGGCGTGGGCCAGCAGGGGCCGGTGCAGAAGTAGTCCACGCCGGGCTCGGCGACGGCGGCGGCCACCTCGGCCTCGGCGTGCGTCGAGCGGCCGATCAGCACCTCGTCGCCGAGGATCGCCCGGGCGGCGGGCACGGGCAGGTCGCCCTGGCCCAGGTGGAGGACGTCGGAGGTGGCGGCGTGGGCGACGTCGGCGCGGTCGTTGACCGCGAGGAGCCTGCCGTGGCGGCGGGCGGCCTCGGCGAGGACGGCGAGGTGCTCCAGCTCCTCCCCGGCCTCCATGCCCTTGTCGCGGAGCTGGACGACGTCCACTCCGGAGGAGAGGACCGCGTCGAGGAACTCCGGCAGGTCGCCCTGGCGCTTGCGCGCGTCGGTGCACAGGTACAGCCGGGCCTCGGCGAGCCGCTCGCGCGCGGTGAAGGACATCGGGTGCTTCTCCCCCGGGTGGGCGGTGCGCGGGCGCGGGGCGGTCCCCGCGCCCGCGCACCGGACGGTGTTACCCGGCGCTCTCACGCCGGCTGTGGGCGTGACCGCGCCATGGGCGCGGTCACGGCTTGAGGATCAGGTCAGACGGCGAGCGCCTGGGCGCGGCGCTTCACCTCCGTGCCACGATTCTCGCTCAGCGCCTGCGCGGGGGTGCCGGGCAGGGTCGGGTCGGCGGTGAACAGCCACTCCAGCATCTCCTCGTCGCTGAAGCCGTCGTCACGCAGCAGCGTCAGGGTCCCGGCCAGGCCCTTGACGACCTTGCCCTCGCTGATGAAAGCGGCGGGCACCATGAGCACACGGTTCTCGCCACGGCGCACGGCGATCAGCTGGCCCTCCTTGACCAGCTGCCGGACACGCGTCACCTCGATGCCGAGCATCTCCGCGATGTCGGGGAGGTTGAGCCAGGCGGGCACGAGCGCATCGATCTTCACGTCAATCTCGGTCACGGGACAAGCCTGCCATCCGGGACTGACAGCCGGTAGCCGGGTTGACCCGAGCCGGGCCCCGGCCACCCCACCGGCCCCTCGGACCGCCTCAGACCACGGCGGCCTTCAGCGGAACGGAAGCGTCCGCCGCCCTGGCCCGGTCCAGGACCGCGCCCTTCTCGATGAGCTTGCGCCCCTGAGCCAGATCGCGCGGCCGCCCCACGGCCAGCAGGGCCACCAGGACGCCCGAGCGCAGCCAGCACACCGTCCAGGCCACGCCTGCGGGGTCACCGCGCCAGACGAGCTCGTCGGCGGCCGCGTGGTGCCCCGCATACTGCACGAACCGGCCGAACTGCTCGGACCAGAAGTACGGCACCGGGTCGTAGACCGAGCCCTCCTCGGGGCCGTGGACGATGTTCTCGGCGACGGTCCGGGGGCCCTGGAGGGCGTTGTCCCAGTGGTGGACCAGCAGCCGCTCGCCGTAGCGGGCCGAGGGGAAGGACGCGCAGTCGCCGACCGCGTAGACGTCCGGCAGCGAGGTGCGCAGGCGGTCGTCGGTGACGACGGAGCGGTCCGCCGCCAGCTCGATCCCCGAGCCCGCGAGCCAGCCCGTGGCGGGGCGCGCCCCGATACCGACGACGACCGCGTCGGCGGGCAGCCGGGTGCCGTCGTCGAGGACGACCGCGCCGGGCTCGACGGCCGTGACCCGGGCGCCGGTCAGCAGCCGGGCGCCGCTGTGGGCGTACCAGTCGACCATGTGGGCGGCGACCTCGGCGGGCATGGCGCCCGCGAGCGGCCGGTCGGCGGCCTCGACGACCGTCACCCGGCAGCCCGCCTCGCGGGCGGCGGTGGCGAACTCGGCGCCGATCCAGCCCGCCCCGACGGCGACGATGTCCTGCTGCCGGGCGAGGACGGGGCGCAGCCGCTCGGCGTCGTCGACGGTGCGCAGGACGTGGACGCCGGGCAGGTCCCCGGCGCCGGGCAGGCCGATGGGCTCCGCGCCGGTGGCGACGACCAGGACGTCGTAGCCGAGGGGCCCCTCGGCGGTGTCCAGGACGTGCTCGGCGGCGCGCAGGCCGGTGGCCGCGAGGCCGAGCCGCAGGTCGATGCCGAGCGAGTCGAAGTCCACGGCGAAGGCGGAGCCCTCGGCCTTGCCGAGCAGCACGGACTTGGACAGGGGCGGCCGGTCGTAGGGCTGGTGGGGCTCGTCACCCAGGAGGGTGATCGTGCCCTTCCAGCCTTGTTCGCGCAGGGCGATGGCGGTCTGCACCCCGGCCATGCCCGCGCCGACGATCACGACGCGGCGGTCACTGCTGGTGTTCGTCTCCTCGCTCACACGATCAACTGTAGGCCCGACGCCCCGGTAGTCCGGAGCGCCGCGTGAGGAGACCTCTGACACAACGTCATGGCGCCGGGGCGGCGGACGGCCGCCCACCGGGCCCGGCCGCCCTTCCGGGCGGTCCTCGGGCCGTACTAGGGTGGCAAGCTGCAAGCACTCGCGGGAGCCCGGGCGGACCGGGCTGAGAGGGAGGCTGGACGGCCTCCGACCGTACGAACCTGATCCGGGTCATGCCGGCGAAGGGAGGGGCTGGACGCCCATGCACGCGCATCGAACCCCTGGGGATCGAACACCGGCACATCGAACCGGGGCGCGCCCCGCGCGCCCGTACCGCCTCGGACCCGCCCCGCGGACGTATGACGTCCTGGTGGTCGGCGGCGGTCTGATCGGCCTGGTCACGGCCTGGCGCACGGCCCGGCGCGGGCTGCGCGTGGCCGTGGCCGACCCCGCGCCCGGCGGGGGCGCGGCCCGGGTGGCCGCCGGGATGCTGGCCGCCGTCACCGAGCTCCACTACGGCGAGGAGACCCTGCTCGCCCTCAACCTGGCCTCGGCGCGGCGCTACCCCGCCTTCACGGCCGAGCTGGAGGAGGCCAGCGGCCTGGACACCGGCTACCGCGCCTGCGGGACGCTCGCGGTCGCCCTGGACGCCGACGACCGGGCCCATCTGCGGGAGCTGCACACCCTCCAGCAGCGCTGCGGCCTGGAGTCGCAGTGGCTGACCGGGCGCGAGTGCCGCCGGCTGGAGCCGATGCTCGCGCCGGGCGTGCGCGGCGGGCTGCGTGTCGACGGCGACCACCAGACCGACCCCCGGCGGCTCGCCCGAGCGCTGCTCGTGGCCTGCGAGCGCGAGGGCGTGGCCTTCCACCGCTCGGAGGCGGTACGGCTGCTGCTGGCCGGGGACCGGGCCACGGGGGCGCTGCTCGCCGACGGCACCCGGCTCGCCGCCGACCGGACCGTGCTGGCCGCCGGGAGCCTCAGCGGCCGGCTGGCGGGCCTGCCCGAGGACGTCGTACCGCCGGTGCGCCCGGTCAAGGGCCAGGTCCTGCGGCTGCGCGTGCCGGAGTCGTACACGGCGGTCAATGGGCCGTTCCTCTCCCGGACCGTCCGGGCCGTGGTGCGCGGCGGCCACGTCTACCTCGTGCCGCGCGAGAACGGCGAGCTGGTCGTCGGGGCGACGACCGAGGAGCTGGGCTGGGACACGACCGTGACCGCCGGCGGCGTCTACGAGCTGCTGCGCGACGCCCATGAGCTGGTGCCCGGCATCACCGAGCTGCCGCTCGTGGAGACCCTCGCCGGGCTGCGCCCCGGCTCGCCCGACAACGCCCCGCTGCTGGGCCCGACCGCCCTGCCGGGGCTGTTCGCGGCCACCGGCCACCACCGCAACGGCGTGCTGCTCACCCCCGTCACCGGGGACGTGATGGCCGAGGTGCTGACCACCGGGCGGCTGCCCGAGGAGGCCCGCCCGTTCTCCCCCCGACGCTTCACCCCCGCACTCCAGGAGCAGCCCGCATGACCGGCAGCGGCATGATCACGCACATCATCAGCGTCAACGGCGAGCGACGCGCCGTCCCGGCGGGGACGACGCTCGACGGGCTCGTGGCGACGCTCACCACCGAGCGCGGCGGGGTCGCCGCCGCCGTCAACGAGGCCGTGGTCCCCCGGGGCCAGTGGCCGGCGACCGCCCTCGGCGAGGGCGACCGGGTCGAGGTGCTCACCGCGGTACAGGGAGGCTGATCAGCACAGATGGCGGACGATCTGCTCACCATCGCGGACACCCCGTTCACCTCGCGCCTGATCATGGGCACCGGCGGCGCGCCGAGCCTGGACGTGCTGGAGCGCGCCCTGCTGGCCTCCGGCACGGAGCTGACCACGGTCGCGATGCGCAGGCTTGACGCGACGGTACGGGGCTCCGTGCTGTCCGTCCTGGAGAAGCACGGCATCCGGGTGCTGCCGAACACGGCGGGCTGCTTCACGGCGGGCGAGGCGGTCCTCACCGCCCGGCTGGCCCGGGAGGCGCTCGGCACCGACTGGGTCAAGCTGGAGGTGATCGCCGACGAGCGCACCCTGCTGCCCGACCCGATCGAGCTCCTGGACGCCGCGGAGATCCTGGTGGACGACGGCTTCACCGTGCTGCCGTACACCAACGACGACCCGGTCCTGGCCCGCAAGCTGGAGGACGTCGGCTGCGCGGCGATCATGCCGCTGGGCGCGCCCATCGGCTCGGGCCTGGGCATCCGCAACCCCCACAACTTCCAGCTGATCACCGAGCGGGCGGCCGTCCCGGTGATCCTGGACGCGGGCGCGGGCACCGCGTCGGACGCGGCGCTGGCCATGGAGCTGGGCTGCGCGGCGGTGATGCTGGCCTCGGCGGTGACGCGGGCGCAGGAGCCGGTGCTCATGGCCGAGGCGATGCGGCACGCGGTGGAGGCGGGCCGGCTGGCGCATCGCGCCGGGCGCATCCCCCGCCGCCACTTCGCGGAGGCGTCCTCCACGATGGAGGGCCTCGCGACCCTGGACCCGGAGAGACCGGCGTTCGCGTGACGCGGGGTGCGCCTGCGGCGGGGGTGGTGCTGCCCGGTGGGCCGGTTTGTGCCCACCCTCCCCCCAGCTACCGCTGGGA
>NZ_JAILXP010000268.1 GCF_020740895.1 Streptomyces sp. UNOB3_S3
GAGCGACCCGCGCCAACTGCACGGCCTCCCGCCCATGCCCGAGATAGACCGCCTGCCGACTCATGGTCACGAGCACATAGCTCCCATAAGCCCGGTCCCCCGCCGCCTGGGCGAGCCGCAGCGCCTGGACGTAGTACCGCTGGGCGAGCCCGTGCGCGGCGATGTCGTAGGAGGTCCACCCGGCCAGCCGCGTCAGATCGGCGGCAGCGGCGAAGAGCCGCCGCCCGGTGGTCTCCCCGTACGTCCCGCGCAGCATGGGCTCGGTCTCGTGCTCGAGGTACCGCACCAGCGCCTGCCGGGCGTGCCCGCCCCCGTAGGCGTGGTCGATGGTCCGGAAGAGCTCGCCGACCGACCGCAGGGCGGCGATGTCGCCCATGGACACCCGCCCCCCGGGAGCGCGCTCGGCGGCCCGCTGGCGCGGCATCTGCCCGCCGCGCGCCTGAAGCGGCAGGCGCGCGCCCTCGCCGGAGGGCGCGGGGCTCATGCCGCGCGCTACCCGTTCGTCCGCGCGCCCGATCAGCCAGTCCCGGCTCGGCACCACGAGCCCGGCCGGGGTGAAGGCGATCTTCCGTAGCTCGGTGTGGCTGCCGGAGTCCTTGCGCCAGAGCCCGCTGACGATGTCGATGGCCTCCTCCGGGGAGGCGGCGAATTCCAGCCCGGCGTACACGGGCGCGCACGCGTCCAGCCCGAGGTCCTGGGCGGACAGCCGTCGCCCGAGCCGCCGGGTGAACACCTCGGCGATCAGCGCGGGCGTGGTGCCACGCGGCTGCTGGCCACGCAGCCATCGTGTCACCGATGTCTTGTCGTACCTCAGATCGAGCCCATGCTCGAGCCCGAGCTGGTCGACCCGGCGGGCCAGGCCCGCATTGGAAAAGCCGGCCTCCGCGATGAGCGCGGCGAGTTGACGGTTGGGGATGCGCTGTGGGGGTCGTTCCGTCATCAGCCTGCCGGTCTCCCTGATCTTTGTTCCTGGAACGGCGTGAACTTAGCGGTCTTCCTCGCCCCGAAAGCCGCCTTCGCCCCGCATTCATCCGATCGTGTGAGGACAGGCAGAATCCCGAAAAAGGGCCGCCGGACCTCCCGGGGAAGATCGTCCGGACTCCGGCCGACTGCGGGGTACACCGAAGGCGGTCGTACAGTGGGCACGGGCGTGCGAGCGCGACGGCACGCGACGGGCACGCCCTCAAGACCACCAGACCGGGCCGGAACGGGTTCGGAACCGGTTCGAGGAGGAGCTGCCGTGAGTGAGCTGCGCTTTGTCCATCTGGGCTTCGGTGCGGACGCGGTCGAATACCAGCAGGCGTGGCAGAAGCAGCGCGAGGTCCACGCGGCCCGCTTCGCGGACGAGATCCCCGACACCTGTCTGCTGCTGGAGCACCCGGCGGTCTACACGGCCGGACGGCGCACGGAGGACAGCGAGCGCCCCCTGGACGGCACCCCGGTCGTCGACGTGGACCGCGGCGGCAAGATCACCTGGCATGGCCCCGGCCAGCTCGTGGGCTACCCGATCCTCAAGCTCCCCCGCCCGGTGGACGTCATCGCGCACGTCCGCCGCCTGGAGGAGGCCCTGATCCGCGCCTGCGCCGAGCTCGGGCTGGAGACGACCCGGATCGAGGGCCGCAGCGGCGTCTGGGTCCTGGGCGACCCGGTGGAGCAGCGCGCGGCGCTCGGCGGCCTCAGCCTGGACTTCGACCCCCGGCTGACGGACGAGGAGTTCGACCCCCGCCTGAACGGCCCGGAGTACGCCCCGTCCAACGCGGGCCAGCGCCGCGAGGACCGCAAGCTGGCGGCGATCGGCATCCGGATCGCCAAGGGCGTCACCATGCACGGCTTCGCGATCAACTGTGATCCCGACAACACCTGGTTCGACCGGATCGTCCCGTGCGGCATCCGGGACGCGGGCGTGACGTCCCTGTCGAACGAGCTGGGCCGCCGGGTGACGGTGGCCGAGGCGGTGCCGCTGGTGGAGAAGCACCTGCGGGAGGTCCTGGCGGAGGAGGCCCCGAGCCCCCGCGCCGTGGAACAGCAGCCCGAGCCGGCCCCGGCCGCCGCGGGCCGAGCCTGACACCCCTCAGGGGGAATGCGCACCGGGATCCATCGGTTACCCAGGGCGCAGAAGTAAGAGCACAGGAAATAACGGGCGTACCCTGGTGTCCGCCGAGGAATCGAAGTCATAGGGAGCCGGACGTGTCCGCTGTCGCACCCGACGGACGCAAGATGCTGCGCTTGGAGGTCCGGAACGCCCAGACCCCCATCGAGCGGAAGCCCGAGTGGATCAAGACCCGCGCGAAGATGGGCCCCGAGTACAAGGAGCTCCATGGCCTGGTGAAGCGCGAGGGCCTGCACACGGTGTGCCAGGAGGCCGGCTGCCCCAACATCTACGAGTGCTGGGAGGACCGCGAGGCCACGTTCCTCATCGGCGGCGACCAGTGCACCCGGCGCTGTGACTTCTGCCAGATCGACACCGGCAAGCCGCAGGCGCTCGACCGCGACGAGCCCCGTCGCGTGGGCGAGTCCGTGGTCGCGATGGACCTGAACTACGCCACCATCACCGGCGTCGCCCGCGACGACCTGGAGGACGGCGGCGCCTGGCTGTACGCCGAGACCGTGCGCCAGATCCACCAGCAGACGGCGGGCCGCGAGGGCGGTCACACCAAGGTCGAGCTGCTCGCGCCCGACTTCAACGCGGTGCCCGAGCTGCTCCAGGAGGTCTTCGAGTCCCGCCCGGAGGTCTTCGCCCACAACGTGGAGACGGTCCCGCGCATCTTCAAGCGCATCCGCCCGGGCTTCCGCTACGAGCGCTCGCTCAAGGTCATCACCGACGCCCGTGAGTTCGGCCTGGTGACGAAGTCCAACCTGATCCTCGGCATGGGCGAGACCCGCGAGGAGATCAGCGAGGCCCTCCAGGACCTCCACGACGCGGGTTGCGACCTGATCACGATCACCCAGTACCTCCGCCCGTCGGTGCGCCACCACCCGGTGGAGCGCTGGGTGAAGCCCCAGGAGTTCGTGGAGCTCAAGGAGGAGGCCGAGGAGATCGGCTTCGCGGGCGTCATGTCCGGCCCCCTCGTCCGCTCCTCGTACCGCGCCGGCCGACTCCACCAGCAGGCGATCGAGAAGCGCGAGGCGGCCGCTTCGACCCAGGCGGTCTGACCGGCGACCCGACCCGTTCGGCCCCTGCGACGGACCCTGACGCGGCCCGTACCGTTCCTTGCGAAAGCAAGCGAACGGTACGGGCCGCGTCAACGTTTCATAGGTGTTTGACCAAGAGGTCATGCGTTGGTAACACCATTCGGTGACGATGGGACCACGCACAGCAGTGCGACACCCTCCACGCAACCGAATTCTTTCCGCTCCCGAGGGGACATCGACATGCAGGTGCAGGCCGCGCCCGGTAACGCAGTCTTGGCGACCGCCACACGCGCCTCCTCCGCTCTGCCGTCCACGCTCTCCGTGCGGCCCCCGTCCGTCACCGGGGCCCTGCGCGCGCTGGAACGGCTGCTGATGCGCGGTGGCCAGCGCACCGCACGGCGCAACGCGTGGACCGCCGTGCTGGAGGACCGCCGCCGGGCCAAGGACCGGCGCGAGGCCCAGCATGTGCTGGAGGCCATGGCGGCCCCCGGCCCGCGGGCCACGTAAACTTCGCCATATGGCGAGGAAGGAAACATCCGAGAACCCCGGGCGACTGAAGCAGATCGCCCAGACCTACAAGATGACCAAGAAGGTCGACTCGAAGGTCGGTCTTGTCGTCGCGGCTGTGGGCATTGTCACCTTCGGTGTACTCCTTGCCATCGGCTTCTGGCTCGACCACCCGGTCTACCTGGGCATCCTCGGCTTCCTGCTGGCCTTCCTCGCGATGGCGATCGTCTTCGGACGCCGCGCCGAGCGCGCTGCCTTCGGGCAGATGGAGGGCCAGCCGGGAGCCGCCGCCGCGGTCCTGGAGAACATCCGCCGCGGCGGCTGGACGACGACGCCCGCGGTCGCGATGAACCGCAACCAGGACGTCGTCCACCGGGCCGTCGGCAAGGCGGGCATCGTGCTGGTCGGCGAGGGCAACCCCAACCGGGTGAAGGCCCTGCTGGCCGCCGAGAAGAAGCGCATGGCGCGCATCGTCGGCGATGTGCCGGTGCACGACATCGTCGTGGGCGAGGGCGAGGGCCAGGTGTCGCTGAAGAAGCTCCACACCACCCTGCTCAAGCTGCCGCGCGTGCTGCCGGGCGCGAAGGTGACGGCCACGAACGACCGCCTCCGGGCGCTGGGCGACCTGATGAGCAACATGCCGATCCCGAAGGGGCCGATCCCCGGCAAGGGCATGCGGATGCCGAAGGGCCGCTGACCGCACGACAACGACCGAGACGCCGAGGGCGGCCGGACCTGAAAAGGCCCGGCCGCCCTCGCGCTGTAGAAACCCTCTGGAAACCCTGCAGAAACCCGAACGGGAACCTGAACAGGAACCCGATCAGATCCGGACCTGAACGGCCCGGGCGAACCGGTCGTGCAGCCCGCGCGTGTCCCGGTCCCAGATGACGGCGGGGATCACGAGCAGCAGCAGCACGCTGCGCACCAGCACCCGCGGCAGGGAGAGCCGGGTGCCGTCCTCGGAGATGACGCGCAGCCCCAGGAGGCGCTTCCCCGGCGTACAGCCGACCGTGCCCACGGTCAGGAGGCTGAGCACAAGGAAGATCGCCAGCGCCCAGTTGCCGGCGCGCTGCTGATTCCCCTCGGCGAGGAACGCGTACGAGATGAGCATGCAGAGCGCCCAGTCGATGGCGAGGGCGCCGAACCGCCGTCCGAGCGGGGCGACCGAGCCCGGTCCGCTCGCCGGCAGGCCGAGGCGCTCACCCCGGTGGCCGAAGTCGATGCCCATGTCCTCCGCGGCCGCGCGGGGCCCGGAGAGCCATGATCCGATTGCTTGCCTGTTGTCCACCCGTCCACGGTACTGGGCCCGCATACGTTTCCCGGGGCCCGGGTCCCCGGAGGAAGCCCCTCCTACCCGGCGTACCCCACGGGATCACCCCCGGACCGGTTAACCTCGGCGAAACAAATGGGTCATCCTTGAGAAATCCCGTCTCTCTAGGGTCGGCGACAGCGCGTCCATGCGACACGGCCGCGCCGCCGAAGCAATCCCCGACCGCGAGCGGCCGGGCTAGGAGGACTTGGATGTTCCAGAACGCCGACGAGGCCAAGAAGTTCATCTCGGATGAGGACGTCAAGTTCGTCGACGTCCGCTTCTGCGACCTGCCGGGCGTGATGCAGCACTTCACGATCCCGGCCACGGCGTTCGACCCCGACGAGGAGCTGGCCTTCGACGGCTCCTCGATCCGCGGCTTCCAGGCCATCCACGAGTCCGACATGGCGCTGCGCGCGGACCTCTCCACGGCCCGTATGGACCCGTTCCGCCGCGACAAGACGCTGAACATCAACTTCTTCATCCACGACCCGATCACGGGTGAGCAGTACAGCCGCGACCCGCGCAACATCGCCAAGAAGGCCGAGGCCTACCTCGCCTCCACCGGCATCGCGGACACCGCGTTCTTCGGCCCCGAGGCCGAGTTCTACGTCTTCGACAGCGTCCGCTTCGAGACCAGCGCGAACCAGTCCTTCTACCACATCGACTCCGAGGCGGGCGCCTGGAACACCGGTGCGGAGGGCAACAACCGCGGCTACAAGGTCCGTTACAAGGGCGGCTACTTCCCGGCCCCGCCGGTCGACCACTTCGCCGACCTGCGCGCCGAGATCTCCCTGGAGCTGGACAAGGCCGGCCTCCAGGTCGAGCGCCAGCACCACGAGGTCGGCACCGCCGGCCAGGCCGAGATCAACTACAAGTTCAACACCCTGCTCGCCGCCGCCGACGACCTGATGCTCTTCAAGTACATCGTGAAGAACGTCGCCTGGCGCAACGGCAAGACCGCGACCTTCATGCCCAAGCCGATCTTCGGTGACAACGGCTCCGGCATGCACGTCCACCAGTCCCTGTGGCAGGGCGGCGAGCCGCTCTTCTACGACGAGCAGGGCTACGCGGGCCTCTCGGACACCGCCCGCTACTACATCGGCGGCATCCTCAAGCACGCCCCGTCGCTGCTGGCCTTCACCAACCCCACGGTGAACTCCTACCACCGCCTGGTCCCGGGCTTCGAGGCCCCGGTCAACCTGGTCTACTCGCAGCGCAACCGCTCCGCCGCCATGCGCATCCCGATCACGGGCTCCAACCCCAAGGCCAAGCGCGTCGAGTTCCGCGCCCCGGACCCGTCCTCCAACCCCTACCTCGCCTTCTCGGCCCTCCTCCTGGCCGGCCTCGACGGCGTCAAGAACAAGATCGAGCCCGCCGAGCCGATCGACAAGGACCTCTACGAGCTCGCCCCCGACGAGCACGCGAACGTCCCCCAGGTCCCGACCTCCCTCCCGGCCGTCCTCGAGGCCCTGGAGCAGGACAACGAGTACCTCCAGGCCGGTGGCGTCTTCACCTCCGACCTGATCGAGACCTGGATCGACTACAAGCGCACCAACGAGATCGCCCCGATCCAGCTGCGCCCGCACCCGCACGAGTTCGAGATGTACTTCGACCTCTAAGCCGGAGCTCCCGCCTGGGCCCCGTCGCTGCTACCGGCAGCGGCGGGGCCTTCGCGTTTCCCGGGGCCGTCAGGCGTAAGGATTCAGCCCGGAGAGGTCCAGGTCGAACCCGAAGGGTTCGGGAATGCGGACGGTCTCACCGAACTTCCGGTCGGTGCGCGTGTGGTATCGATCATGGTCGGGCTCGGAGAACAGCGTCACCGCGGCGTCGCGGGCGTCCACGATGAGGTAGAGCGGGATGCGCATGACCGCGTAGTCCCGCAGCTTGCCCACCCAGTCGTTCTCCGGGTTCGACGGGGAGACGATCTCCACCGCGATGAGCGCGGCATCGGCCGGTGCCGTGTTTCCCTCGCTCTCCATGACCTCCTCGGGCAGATAGGTGAGGTCAGGGTTGCGGAGCTTCGCCGCGTGGGGGGATTCCAGGTCGGTGTTCTCGGTCGGCATGAAGCCGTCCGGCCGGTGGGCGTCGAACTGCCGACGCAGGTGGAACAGGTTGCGCTGGTGAATGACCGTCGGCGCCGCCTGCATGATGATCGTGCCATCGGTGTACTCGACTTTGACGCCCTTGGGTGCGATCCGCTGGGCTTCTTCGAGCAGTGCGAGGTGCTGGGGGTCGATGGTCACTGTGTCCTCCAAGGGGGTGCGCGGCCAGCGTATCCATCCAGGATGTGAAAGGCGGGGCAGAGCGGCATCGGCGGCAGAATTCCCCCTATGAGCACGTCGACTTCCACAGCGGGCCCGGCCCACCCGACTACCGCCCCACAGCCTGACCCCTGACCCGGACCCCGCCGACCCGGCCGGGACGCCTGGACTCCCTTTCAACCGCCGCATACATCCCGTCACTCAGGTCCCGGGCTCCGCGCACTCGGCCCGGCAGGACGTCGGCGTGTCGGCAAAATCGGGTGCATCGTCCTTGCCGTGAGCCCCAGCGCCGCTCCGGTCTACCCCACGCACCCATCAGCGCCCCTCACCAGTCACGTTGAGGGCACAGATAAACCAGTCCTCACTGTCATGCTGAGGCTCTCAGGACGCTGCCCCAGTGGCTCACCTCGCTCGACGACAAGTACTGGTTGGATCTCCTTTGCCATCCCTCACCGCGCTGACTGTCCAAGCCTGAGCCCATGGCTTCCCTGGCTCATGGCCGACACCATCACGACGGAAGGTTCAGCACGTGCGGTTGCGACAGTGGCAGGACGACGCGCTGCGTAGGTTCTTGGGGACTAATCGCGATTTTCTGGTAGTCGCTACTCCAGGCGCAGGCAAGACGGCCCTTGCGTTGATCGCAGCCCAAGCCATGATGGAACGGGGCGAGATCAGATGGATCAACGTCGTCGTACCGACCGACCATCTCAAACAACAGTGGGCGAAGGCCGCAGCCCGACTGGGCATCAAGCTCAACCCGGCCTTCACTAACAGCAGAAAGAACACAGCCCCTGACTACGACGGCGTGGTGACGACCTACCAGTCCGTGGCAGCTGACCCGGGCGTATGGGCGAACATGGCCCATCAGCCAGGGCGACCATGCCTGGTCATCCTGGACGAGGTCCACCACGCTGGAGACGCCGATCGCCTCACCTGGGGACCGGCTCTATTCGCTGCGTTCAATAACGCGCATCGACGGCTCATGCTATCTGGCACCCCGTTTCGGACCGACGGAAAGCCCATCCCATTCCTGCGGTACGACGAAGAACGTCGCGTTGTCCCAGACGTCAACTACGACTATGGCATGGCACTTCAGGATCAAGAAGTCGTCCGCCCAGTTGTTTTCCCTGCACTGGACGGGGAAGCGAGGTGGCGACTTGCATTGGAGCACGCAACAGCAAAGAAGCTGTCCGAGACCGATCCAAGGACCATTTCCCATGCCCTTTCTGCCGCTCTCGCCCCTGAGAAAGAATGGATTCCATCAGTCCTACGCCGCGCCAACGACGAGCTATCGCTGATCCGACAGGACACCCCGGACATCGGCGGGCTGGTCCTGGCCACCAATCAAAAGCATGCTCGCGCCTACGCCAACATTCTCCAGGAAGTCACGGGCGAGCCGGCCACAGTCGCGACATCGGACAGCCGCCGCGCTTCCAAAGACATCTCCGAGTTCACCACCGGCTCCTCCCGCTGGATCGTCGCGGTGCAGATGGTGGCCGAAGGCGTAGACATCCCCCGCCTCGGAGTGATCGTCTACGCAACACGCACTCGCACAGAGCTCTTCTTCCGTCAGGTCGTCGGACGCTGTATCCGCCGCCGCGGCGACGACGATGATCTATGTGCACGCGTGTTCATCCCAACCATCGGGCCGCTCCTTGAGCCCGCTGCACGGATCGAACAGACCGTCCGGCACGTGCTGCGCGACGAGGAGGAGAGCCTCCGAGCACGCCATGCCGCTGGCGATCGCGATCACAACAGCGATATCCCGCATGCTGCTACCCCGCGCACGGTAGAGGTAATTGGCTCCTCTGAGGCTATTCACCCCTACACCATCAACAGCGGCGAGACATTCGGCGAACCGGTCCTCTTGCATGCCCGCCGCAAAGGCCAGGAAGCCGGGCTCCCTGCCAGCTCCGAACCTTCTGCTCTCGTTCGCTTCATGCGGCTGACCGGGGCGCATGTAGCTGACGACAAGCCCTGGCCTGTGGTCAGGGAGCAGCCTCTGGTCGAGAAAAAGAAAGAGCTGAGGAACGTCGTCAATCGCAAGGTGGGCCACCTGGCGGCCATCACCCGCCAGCCTCACCGCAACATCCATCGTCGCCTCAACGACGCTTTCGGCGAAGCCAATATTGAGCAAGCCACCGTCGACACACTTAATGAGCGCATGATCCTTCTTGACTCCTGGATTGATGGCGCGAAATGAATCAGTAAGGGCAACATCAGTGGCCGAGAAGCGCCACCCCGAAAGCCATTAGTTTTAGCCCTCGCAGGCGATCCGTGTCTGCCAGGACGTCGATGACAATTCCCCCTGCCGTGCCGTTGACAGAGCGCGTCCAACTCACCGTCGCGGGCCCGACGAGCGGGCCAGGGACGTACACCTCAAGGGGCTTCTCGCGCCGGTGCTCACGCGAGCGCAGTACGTTCAGGCATTCTCGATGTCGTCCGCGTCGGTGCGGGCTGGGCGCAGCCAGGTCTTCTGGGCGGCGTCATCGGCCCCGCTCAGCGAGCCGAGCGTCCGGTAGGCCACCCTCCGGAGGCAGGTCCAGCCCTTCTCGGATCCGTCCATCAGCCCCTTGCACTCGTGTACCTGTCACATTCCTTCCTCGCCGCGCGTCATGTCAGCGAAGACCGTGGAACAACCGCTAGAGCGAACGGGGAAGAGCCATGACGACGTCCACCATCCTGGTCACCGGAGGCACCGGCACGCTCGGGCGGCTGGTCGTCCCGTTGCTGCGGGAGGCCGGGCGGGAGGTGCGGGTGCTGAGCCGGCGTGGGGG
>NZ_JAILXP010000269.1 GCF_020740895.1 Streptomyces sp. UNOB3_S3
GACAGCTTCGGCGCGCCCCAGGACCCCCGGGGCGCCGAAGCCGCCCCGGGGGTCCTGGGGAGCGCCGAAGCCTCCGCCCGGCGGTCCCTGCGGTGGCTGGGGTGGCTGCGGCGGCTGTGACATCAGCTTTCCTCTTTACGCGCGGACCGGGGCTTGCTGCACCGCATGAATCCCGCCAGTGTGCGGCAGGCGAGCGGGTGTTCTTTGTACCACCCGGCGCCGACACCCCAAGGGCCGATCTCGGATGTATCCACCACCTGAGACCGGCCCGTGACGAGACTGTTGCGCCTGCCGGCGCCTGGCGTCCCGTCAGGCGTCCTCGGCCAGTTCGAGCCAGCGCAGCTCCAGCTCCTCGCGCTCACCGGCCAGTTCCCGCAGCTCGGCGTCGAGCTTGGCCACGGCCTCGAAGTCGGTGGCCTGCTCGGCGATCCGCGCGTGGAGCTTGGCCTCCTGCTCGCTGATGCGGTCCAGGCGGCGCTCGATCTTCTGGAGCTCCTTCTTCGCCGCGCGGGCGTCGGCGGCGGGCTTCGCCTTGACGGCGGCGGACGCGGCCGGGGCGGGCGGCGCGGCGGCCTCGATGACGCGCTGACGGCGCTCCAGGTACTCGTCGAGGCCGCGCGGCAGCATCCGCAGCGCCCGGTCGCCGAGCAGCGCGAAGACACGGTCCGTCGTGCGCTCGACGAAGTACCGGTCGTGGCTGATGACGATCATCGAGCCGGGCCAGCCGTCGAGGAGGTCCTCGAGCTGGGTGAGGGTCTCGATGTCGAGGTCGTTGGTGGGCTCGTCGAGGAAGAGGACGTTGGGCTCGTCCATCAGCAGGCGCAGGATCTGGAGCCGGCGGCGCTCACCGCCGGACAGGTCGCCGACGGGCGTCCACTGCTTCTCCTTGGTGAAGCCGAACTTCTCGCAGAGCTGCCCGGCGGTCATCTCCCGGCCCTTGCCGAGGTCGACCCGGTCGCGGATCTGCTGGACGGCCTCCAGGACCCGCTTGGCGGGGTCGAGTTCGGCGACCTCCTGGGAGAGGTAGGCGAGCTTGACGGTCTTGCCGACGACGACCTTGCCGGCCGCCGGCTGCTTCTCGCCCTCGGTGCGGGCCGCCTCGGCGAGGGTGCGCAGCAGCGAGGTCTTGCCGGCGCCGTTGACGCCGACGAGGCCGACGCGGTCGCCGGGGCCCAGCTGCCAGGTGAGGTGCTCGATGAGCGACTTGGGGCCGGCCTGGACGGTGACGTCCTCCAGGTCGAAGACGGTCCTGCCCAGGCGCGAGCTGGCGAACTTCATCAGCTCGGAGCTGTCGCGCGGCGGGGGCACGTCCGCGATCAGCTCGTTGGCGGCCTCGATGCGGAAGCGCGGCTTGCTGGTGCGGGCGGGGGCGCCGCGGCGCAGCCAGGCGAGCTCCTTGCGCATCAGGTTCTGCCGCTTGGTCTCCTCGGTGGCGGCGATCCGCTCCCGCTCGGCGCGCGCGAAGACGTAGTCGCTGTAGCCGCCCTCGTACTCGTGGACGGTGCCGCGCTGGACGTCCCACATGCGGGTGCAGACCTGGTCGAGGAACCAGCGGTCGTGGGTGACGCACACCAGCGCCGAGCGGCGGGCCTGGAGGTGGCCGGCCAGCCAGGAGATGCCCTCGACGTCGAGGTGGTTGGTGGGCTCGTCCAGGACGATCAGGTCCTGCTCGGAGATCAGCAGCTTGGCCAGCGCGATGCGGCGGCGCTCACCGCCGGAGAGCGGGCCGATGACGGTGTCCAGGCCCTGCGGGAACGCGGGCAGGTCCAGACCGCCGAAGAGGCCGGTCAGCACGTCGCGGATCTTGGCGTTGCCGGCCCACTCGTGGTCGGCCATGTCCCCGAGGACCTCGTGCCGCACGGTGGCGGCGGGGTCCAGGGAGTCGTGCTGGGTGAGGACGCCCATGCGCACATGACCGGCGTGGGTCACCCGGCCCTTGTCGGCCTCCTCCAGCTTGGCGAGGATGCGGATGAGCGTGGTCTTGCCGTCACCGTTGCGGCCGACGACACCGATCCGGTCGCCCTCGTTGACACCGAGGGAGATGCCGTCGAGCAGCGCACGCGTGCCGTACACCTTGTCTACGGCTTCCAGATTGACCAGGTTGGCTGCCATGCCGCTGCCGCTCCTTGTTCGATGGGACTGACTCCAGGATCCCACGGCCGGCCGGAGCCCCCGACCGGGCCCGGGCGGCCCCGCGCGCGGCATTCGGCCCGGTCCACCGCAGGGCAAGATCGCTGGTAGATTCCCCCGGTCCGCGCCCGTATCCGCGCATTTCCGTCCGGCCAGAAAGACACCGCGTGAGCCTTATATCGGAGGCCGTTCCTCAGACCGGTTCGGTTCCGCACCCCCGGACGGCGGCCTCGCGGACCCGGCTGGAATCGCTCACCGGTCTGCGGTGGTTCGCGGCGCTCCTCATATTCTGTTACCACTTTTCGTACGAGCAGTACGGCGCCGGTACCGCGAAACACCTGCGCGCGCTGAAGGACGCCACCTTCGCCGGCCCCACGGCGGTCTCCTTCTTCTTCATCCTCTCGGGCTTCGTGCTCGCCTGGTCGGCACGGCCCGGCGACCCGGCCCCCGGATTCTGGCGGCGGCGTTTCGCCCGTATCTACCCCAGCCATCTGGTGACCTTCGGCGTCGCGGCGCTGATGCTGGTCTGGATGGGCAAGAGGCTGGAGACCGGCCTGGCGCTGAGCAATCTCACCCTGACCCAGGCCTGGGTGCCCAACGACGCGGAGCGCTGGTTCGCCTACAACGGCGTCTCCTGGTCGCTCGGCTGCGAGTTCTTCTTCTACCTCTGCTTCCCGCTGCTGATCTCCGCGATCCGCAGGCTCCCCCTCGCGGGCCTGTGGACCGTGGTCGGCCTCGGGAACGTCTTCGTCCTGCTGCACCCCTTCACCATGGGCTTCTTCCTGCGGACGGCGGGCTGGGAGCCGAAGTTCACGCTGTACATGTTCCCGCCGGTGCGCCTGGCCGAATTCGTCATCGGCATCGTGCTCGCCCTGCTGGTGAAGAAGGGCGCCTGGCGCGGCCCGGGCCTGGTGGCGAGTGTCGCGCTGTCCGTGGGAGCCGTCTTCGCCCTGGCGCACCTCATGCCGGAGAAATTCCACTGGGTAGCCGTCACGGTGGTTCCCTTCACCCTCACCATCGCGGCGGCCGCGCGCGCGGACGTACGGGGCGAGGAGTCACCGTTCCGGAACCGGTTCGTGGTGTACCTCGGCGAGGTTTCCTTCGCCTTCTATCTCCTGCACGAAATGGCCATTTTCAGTACGAGCCATTTCCTGAGGCTGCACCACCTCACCATCCCGCTGGTCGTGCACGCCGCCCTGGTCATGGCGGTCTCACTGGGCGGTGCCGTTCTCCTGCACGAGTACGTGGAGAAGCCGTGTGCGAAGCTGCTGCGTCCCCGGGCGGAACGGATCCGTCGCTCAGGCCGATGAGTCGCTCAGGCCGATGAGCGGGCGGTCCCGCACACCGTCGCCCCCGGCACCGGCCCCGACGTGACGCGGACCGCGCGGCAGGTGCCGGAGGAGCGGAGGGCGTCCGCGACCTTCTCGGCGGTGGCCGCGTCGGCGGTGAGGAACGCCGTCGTGGGGCCGGAGCCGGAGACCATGGCCGCCAGTGCCCCGGCCTCCTCGCCCGCCGCGAGCGTCGCCGCGAGCGACGGGCGCAGGGACACGGCGGCCGGCTGGAGGTCGTTGGCGACGGCGGCCGCCAGGGCGGCCGCGTCGCCGGTGCGCAGGGCGTCCAGCAGGGCGGCCGACGGCTCCGGGTCGGGTACGGGCGTGGTGCCGCGCAGCCGGTCGCACTCGGCGTAGACGGCGGGCGTGGACAGGCCGCCGTCGGCGACGGCGAACACCCAGGAGAAGGCGCCGCCCGCCTCCAGGGGCGTCAGCAGCTCGCCCCGGCCGCGGCCGAGGGCCACGCCGCCGACGAGGCTGAAGGGCACGTCGCTGCCGAGCTCCGCGCAGATCTCCAGGAGCTCCTCGCGGGAGGCGCCGGTGCCCCACAGGGCGTCGCAGGCGAGGAGGGCGCCCGCGCCGTCCGCGCTGCCGCCGGCCATGCCGCCCGCGACGGGGATGTCCTTGTCGATGTGGATGTGGACGTTCGCGTCG
This sequence comes from Streptomyces sp. UNOB3_S3, assembly GCF_020740895.1. Taxonomy (GTDB): domain Bacteria; phylum Actinomycetota; class Actinomycetes; order Streptomycetales; family Streptomycetaceae; genus Streptomyces. Next base: position 4,116 of record NZ_JAILXP010000269.1, read on the forward strand.
CGGCCGTGGCGGGCCGCGAGGGCAAGCGCCGCCCGGGCGGCCAGGTTGGTGCGGTCCAGGGGCACCTGGGCGGCGTCCGGGCCGGAGCAGGTGACGCGCAGCTCGTCGGCGGGGGTGACGGTGACCTCGTCGTACAGCCCGACCGCGAGGAAGACGTTGGCCAGGTCGTGGAAGCCGTCGGGACGGAGCGGGCCGACGGCGAGCTGGACGTTGACCTTCGCGGGTACGCGGACCGTGACGGAGGCGGTCACAGGGTGGCGCCCTTCTGTTCGGCGATGGCGGCGAACTCGTGGACGGTCAGCGCCTCGCCGCGGGCCTGCGGGGAGATGCCGGCGGCGACCAGCGCGGCCTCGGCCGCGGCGGCCGAGCCCGCCCAGCCGGCCAGCGCGGCGCGCAGCGTCTTGCGGCGCTGGGCGAAGGCGGCGTCGACGACGGCGAAGACCTCGGCCTTGGTGGCCGTCGTCTTGACGGGCTCGGTGCGCCGGACCAGCGAGACGAGGCCGGAGTCGACGTTGGGCGCGGGCCAGAAGACGTTGCGGCCGATGGCGCCGGCCCGCTTGACCTCGGCGTACCAGTTGGCCTTGACCGACGGGACGCCGTAGACCTTGTTGCCCGGCTTGGCGGCGAGCCGGTCGGCGACCTCGGCCTGGACCATGACCAGGGTGCGCTCGATGCTGGGGAACCGGTCCAGCATGTGCAGCAGCACGGGCACGGCGACGTTGTACGGCAGGTTGGCCACGAGCGCGGTGGGCGCCGGGCCGGGCAGTTCCTGGACGTGCATGGCGTCGCTGTGCACGAGCGCGAAACGGTCGGCGCGCCCGGGCAGCCGCGCGGCGATCGTGCCCGGCAGCGCGGCGGCCAGCACGTCGTCGATCTCGACCGCCGTGACCCGGTCGGCCGCCTCCAGCAGGGCGAGGGTCAGCGACCCGAGGCCCGGTCCGACCTCGACGACGACGTCGTCGGGCCGCACCTCGGCGGTCCGTACGATGCGCCGGACCGTGTTGGCGTCGATCACGAAGTTCTGGCCGCGCTGCTTGGTGGGGCGGACCCCGAGGGCGGCGGCCAGTTCGCGGATGTCGGCCGGGCCGAGGAGGGCGCCGGACTCGCCGGACTCGTCTGTGCTGGGGCTGGAGCTCACCCGTGAAGTTTACGGCCGCACACGGGCCAGGGGCTCGCCCCCCGGCTGACGTACAGCTTCTTGGCCCGCATGGTCTGCTCCTCCGCCGGGGCGTCCTGGGGGCGGCCGCTGCCGCCGAGGGACTGCCAGGTGCCGGTGTCGAACTGGTACAGCCCGCCGTAGGTGCCGGACGGGTCGACGGCACCGGGCCGCCCGCCCGCCTCGCACTGCGCGAGCGCGCTCCAGTTGAGCCCCTCCGCGCCCTGCACGGTGGTGGGCCGGGCCTTGGTGCCGACCTTGACGATCTCGGTGCGGGGCGGCCGGACGGTCTCGGAGCGGATCTTCCTGGGCTTCTGCTTGACGCCGTTGACGGTGCGCAGGGAGTACGTGACGCGCTCGACGCCCTTCTCGCCGCGCTGGGCGACGACCTCGGTGCCCTTGTAGAGCGAGGGGTCCTCGTGGCGCTCGGTGGTGAAGTCGATGGGCTCCTCCTTGACCTCCTCGTCGGCGGAGATCCGCATGACGGAGATCGTCTGGCCCTCGCGGGGGAAGCTCTCGGGGTCGACGGAGGTGGTGTCCTCGCCGCGCAGCCCGATGCCGGCCTGTTCGATGGCCTCGCGGACGGTCGCGGCGTTGGTGCGGACGGTGCGCTCGCGCCCGTCGGCCATGAAGGTGACGGTGCGCTCGGTGCGGACGTCCAGGTCCAGGCCCGTGCGCCCGATGGGCGCGGAGCGGGACGCGGACAGATAGGCGCCCTCGGCCCGGACGCCGAGCTGGCGCAGGGCGCCGTCGACGGTGCGGGCGGTCGTCCACACCTGGCGGCGTTCCCCGTCGAGGGTGAGGGAGACGGGGCGTCCGTAGCGGACGATGACGCGGTCGCCGGAGGCCAGGTCGTGGTGGCGGCCGGGGGCGACGATGTCGTGCTCGCCGACGGCCATGCCCTCGTCGGCGAGCAGTTCCTCGACGTCGCCGGCGAAGGTGTGGAGGGTGCGGGGCTTGCCGTCGACGCTCAGCTGGACGGCCTTGTCGCCGGCGATGAAGGCCGACGTCCCGCCGGCCAGGAAGGCCACGACGAGCGCCTGCGGCAGCAGCCGTCGCAGCGGCTCGGCGCCCCGCTCGCGGGGTGCCGAACGGGCGCCGGACCGGGTGCCCGCCGCGGCCCCGGGCCGGGGGGCGGCGCTCCGCGCCGGGCGCTTGCGGCCGCCGGCCGCGGCCGCCCGCCGCGAGGCGGCCCGGCCGCCGGGGACCGCGGGGTTGGTGCCGGGGTCCGGGCCGGGGTCGGCGTCCGGAACGGGCCCGGCCACGGGCGGGCCCGCCACGGGGAGGCTGTCGGCCACCGCGAACCCGGTGGGGGCGCCGTGGGCCCCGTGGGCCTCGGCCGTCCCGGGGTCGTGGGCCCCGGGCCCCCGGCTGTCCGGAGGGGCCGCCTGCCGGGGGAGCTGCGGCTGCCCGAACGGCTCGTAGGGCTCATAGGGCTCGGGCGGTTCATACGGTTCGTACGGTTCGTAGCCCTCGTGACCCCCGGCCCCGTACGGGCCGTGCGTGCCGTACCGCTCCGGCGGGCCGGACGGGCCGTGGTCATGCGGCCGGTAGGGGTCGTAGGGCTCGTACGCCTCGAACGGCTCCAGGGGCGCGAACGCCCCGTGGTGACCGTACGGCTCGTACAGCGGCGGCGCGGCGTACGGCTCGGGCGGCCCGTACGGCTCGCGGGGCGCGTACGGGTCGTACGACGGGGTTCCCGTCGCGGCGCGGGGTGCAGCGTGGGGGCTGCCCGGTGCATGACTCACGACACTCCACTGGTCCGGCTAGGCCCGGGACTGTAGCGGAGCTACCATCACCCACCAAAGTCGTATCGTCACACGGTGTCGCGGAAATCGGCGTCAGTATCCGAAGACACGTGCGGTATTGGCCGCTACCGCCGTGGCCAGGGCGTCCTCGGCGATGCCCTTCACTTCGGCCATCGCGCGCAATGTGACCGGAATGAGGTAGGGCGCGTTGGGCCGTCCGCGATACGGGGCCGGGGTCAGGAAGGGCGCGTCGGTCTCGACGAGGATCAGGTCGAGGGGGGCCACGGCCAGGGCGTCCCGCAGGTGCTGGGCGTTCTTGAAGGTGACGTTGCCGGCGAAGGACATGTAGTAGCCCTCCTCCGCGCAGACCTTCGCCATGGCGGCGTCGCCGGAGTAGCAGTGGAAGACCACCCGCTCGGGAGCGCCCTCCTCGGCGAGGACGCGCAGCACGTCGTCGTGGGCGTCGCGGTCATGGATGACCAGGGCCTTGCCCTGCCGCTTGGCGATGTCGATGTGGCGCCGGAAGGAGTACTCCTGAGCGGCCATTCCCTCAGGTCCGGTACGGAAGTAGTCCAGTCCCGTCTCCCCCACACCGCGTACCTGGGGCAGGGCGGCGAGCCGGTCGATCTCCTGGAGCGCGGCGTCCAGGGCGGGCATCCCGCCGGGCTCGCGGGCGCCCTGGCGCGACCAGCCGTCGGGGTCGCCGAGGACGATGCGGGGCGCCTCGTTGGGGTGGAGCGCCACCGTGGCCCAGACGGGCTCGTACGCGGCGGCCGTCTCGGCCGCCCAGCGCGACCCGGCCAGGTCGCAGCCCACCTGGATCACCGTGGTGACCCCGACGGAGGCGGCCTTGGCCAGCGCGTCCTCGACCGTGCCGCTCTGCATGTCGAGGTGGGTGTGGGAGTCGGCGACGGGCACGGACAACGGTGCCGGGAGCGGCGGAGGGGTGTCCTTGTCGTTCTTCTTCCGCTCGCCGCTGACCGGGCCGTTGTTCGATGCCATGGCTGCGATTCTAGGGAACGCGTGATTCTAGGGATCGCGCGCGACCGGGCTCACTTCCGGTGGAAGGGCCGCAGCAGGTCGGCGAGGTGCCAGTGGTGACCCTCGCGGGGCTCGTGGGGCTCGTGGGAGCCGGCGTTCGGCAGCGGTCCGGCGGCCGCCTGGAGGGTCGCCGGGACGGAGGTGCGCTCGGCCAGATGCAGGGCGTCGGCGACCACGGACACCTGTCCGGACCGCATGATGCGCACGGTGTGCGCACCGCAGTTGACACAGGTCGGGCGGGTCAGCGGGGACGGCACGCGCCGGCCGTCCGCGTAGTAGAGGACGAAGGGCAGGCCCTTCGCGTCCACGTGGTGCCTTATCTCGTACGACTGCTCCCAGCCGCTCCCGCATCGCATGCAGACGAAGGAATACGACTCGTGGGCCGGCTCGAACGCGGCGGCGGTCTGCTCCGTCACCGTGCGGGTCGCGGGCTGGGCTCCGCTGGAAGCTCCTGCGGTCTCGCTCATGGCAGCTCCTCTTGTCCGCTGGACAAGTCTCTCCGGGACCGGACGTCCCACCACCAGGGAACGCCCATCCCGGCGACGGCGCAGCAGCCTGACCCACGAATTGGGACAAACTTGGCGGCTCCATGCCCGAAAGCGTTGGCTGCCATGCCAGGGCTTTGCTTTTCAGGTTAGCCCTTTACCTTACTGTCAATCCCGCTGTGCGGCATTTTTTGCCGCTACGACCGCATCGAACACATCCCTCTTGGGTAGGCCTGTCTCCGCCGCCACGGCCGCGATCGCCTCCTTGCGGCGTTCGCCCGCCTCCTCCCGGACGCGTACGCGCCGGACGAGCTCGGCGGGGTCCACTTCCTCGGGCCTGTCGGGGGCCCCTTCGACGACGATCGTGATCTCGCCCCGGACGCCCTCGGCCGCCCAGGCCGCCAGCTCGGCCAGGGGGCCGCGCCTGACCTCCTCGTAGGTCTTCGTCAACTCCCGGCACACGGCGGCCCGGCGGTCCGCGCCGAAGACCTCGGCCATCGCGGCGAGCGTGTCGTCCAGCCGGTGCGGGGCCTCGAAGTAGACGAGCGTGCGGCGCTCGCCGGCCACCTCGCGCAGCCGGCTCAGCCGCTCGCCGGGCTTGCGGGGCGGGAAGCCCTCGAAGCAGAACCGGTCCACGGGCAGGCCCGAGACCGCCAGCGCAGTGAGCACGGCCGAGGGGCCGGGCACGGCCGTGACCCTGACGCCCTTCTCCACGGCGGCCGCGACGAGCCGGTAGCCGGGGTCGGACACGGACGGCATCCCCGCGTCGGTGACCAGCAGCACCCGCGCCCCGCCCACGAGGGCCTCGACCAGGTCGGGGGTCCGGGCGGACTCGTTGACCTCGTTGTAGGAGACCACCCGGCCGGTGGTCCGCACCCCCAGCGCCTGGGTCAGCCGGCGCAGCCGGCGGGTGTCCTCGGCGGCGATCACCTCGGCGGCGCCGAGCTCGGCGGCCAGCCGCGGGGGCGCGTCGGCGACGTCGCCGATGGGGGTTCCTGCGAGTACGAGAGTTCCAGTCACGCTCCCATCCTCGCAGCTCGCCGCGGCGGCGCTCCGGACGCCGGGGTCCCGGGCCCCGGCCGCGGCCGCCTCAGCCCCTGCGGGCCGGCACCAGCGTGATGTCCCGCTCGTGGACGACGGCCAGGAACCGCGGCAGCGGGATCCCGCCCCGGTCGGAGCTCATCTGGAGCAGCGTGCCGTCCGCCCGCGCCGGGCCGGGCCGCAGCGCCGCACCGTAGGGGCGGGCCGAGTTCCGCCACCGGTGGCGGGCCCCGTCGCAGACGGCCTTGCTGCCGCCGATGCCCTCGGTCCGGCGGTGCTGGAGGACGTTGCTGGCGACGAAGACGGTGCCGGTGTGCTCGACGACGGTGCAGCGGTAGCTGCCGGTCATGGTGACGGTGCCGTCGGGGGCGAGGGTGGCGGTGGGGTCGATGGTCATGGAG
>NZ_JAILXP010000027.1 GCF_020740895.1 Streptomyces sp. UNOB3_S3
CCGCCGACCCCGCGCGCCTCACCGTCCTGCTGTGGGCGGGCGAGCGGCAGGACGAGGAGTGGGTCCGGGCGCGCGACGCGCTGCTCGCGACCCTCCCGGCCGGCTTCCCGGCCCAGGACGTCTCGGCCTGGCCCGGCTTCGCCCCGCTGCTGGGCAAGGAGCCCCGGGCCGTGCTCGTCCGCCCGGACGGCCACATCGCCGCCCTCACCGGCCTGGACCCGGCGGAGCTGAGGATGGCCCTGCGGCGCGCCCGCGTGGTGCTCTCCGCCCTGCCGCGCACCGGGCGCGTGGGCACCGAGACCGTCACCGAGATGGGCGCGAGCGCCGCTGCAGGCGCCCCGGCGCCGAAGGCAGCGCCAAAGAAAGCGGGGCAGGCGGAGAAGTCGTCGCCGGAAAAGGCCGCGTCGTGAGCCGGGCCGCCGTGGTGTGCGGCCTCGGCGCCTGGGTGCCGCCGAGGGTCGTACCCAATGACGTGCTGACCGCGCAGCTGGACACCTCGGACGAGTGGATCCGCACCCGGACGGGCATCGAGCGCCGGCATGTGATCGAGCCGGGTGACGCCACCTCCGATCTGGCGGTGGAGGCCGGGCGCAGGGCGCTGGCCTCGGCGGCCGCCGGGGGCGGGGCGGCGGACGGCGGGATCGACCTGGTCGTGCTCGCCACCAGCACTCCCGACCACCCCTGCCCGGCCACGGCGCCCGTCGTGGCCGAGCGGCTGGGCCTGGGCTGTGTCGCGGCGTTCGACGTGGGCGCCGTGTGCACCGGTTTCGTCTACGCCCTCGCGGTCGCGGCGTCGATGCTGACGGCCGGGACGGCGCGGCGCGCGCTGGTCATCGGCGCGGACACCTTCTCCACGATCCTCGACCCCGGCGACCGCACGACCCGGGCCATCTTCGGCGACGGGGCGGGCGCGGTGGTCCTGCGCACCGGGGACGCGGACGAGCCGGGGGCCCTGCTGGGCTTCGACCTCGGCAGCGACGGCGCGGGCTCCGGGCTGATCACCGTCCGCGCCGGCGGCTCGCGGCAGCGCTCCACCGGGGAGCCGGCCCCCGAGGGCGACCAGTACTTCTCGATGGCGGGCCGCGCGGTCTTCACCGAGGCGGTGCTGAACATGAGCGAGTCCGCCCAGAACCTGATCGACCGGATCGGCTGGACCGGGGACACGGCGGTCGACCGGGTGGTGGCCCATCAGGCCAATGTGCGCATCCTGCGCGCGGTCGGCGAGCAACTGGGCCTGGCCGACGAGCAGATCGTCGTCAATCTCGACAAGGTCGGCAACACCGTGGCGGGTTCCATCCCGCTCGCCCTCGCCGACGCGGTGGCCGCCGGGGACGTCCGGCCCGGCCACCGGGTGCTCCTCACCGGTTTCGGCGGCGGCCTGACCTGGGGTTCGGCCGCCCTGCGCTGGCCGGATCTGGACCTTGTCCCCGACCCCACGCCTACCCTACGGAAGGAACAGTCATGACCACGGCAACAGCGACGCAGAAGATCAAGGACCGTGTGGTGTCCATCCTGAGCGAGAAGTTCGGCCTCCCGGAGGAGGAGATCCTCTCCGGCGCCGTCTTCGAGGAGCTCGACATCGACTCGCTGATCCTCGTCGAGCTCGGCCTCGTCCTCCGCAAGGAGATGGGCGTCGTGCTCCAGGAGGGCGAGCTCAAGCCGACCCACACGATCGACGACGCGGTGACGGTCATCGAGACGAAGGGCCCGCGGGTGTGAGCGGCACCTCCACGGACCGCGCCGCCACGGACCGCACCGCCATGGACCGCTCCGTCACGGACCGCTCCGTCACGGACCGCGCCGTGTCGATCACCGGCATGGGGCTGGTCACCCCTGCGGGCTCCGGCGTCGAGGACAACTGGCGGCGCGTCACCTCCGGTGTCTCCGCGGCCGCCACGGACCCCGCGCTGCACGGCTCCGAGGTCGACTTCTCCTGCCGCGTCCCGGACTTCGACGCCGACGCCCTGCTCGGCAGGCGCACGGCGTGGAAGCTGGACCGCTTCGTCCAGCTGGCCCTGGTGGCCGCGCGGCAGGCCGTCACGGACTCCGGCCTGGACCCCGCCTCCTGGGACGGGGCACGGGTCGGCGTGGTGCTCGGCAACTCCCTGGGCGGCACCGCGACGTTCGAGAAGCAGCACCGCACGTTCTACGACGGCGCCCCCGAGGACGTGTCACCGCTGATGGTCCCGATGGGGATGGTCAACATGGTGGCCGGGTACGTCGCCATGGACCAGAAGATCCTCGGCCCTAGCCTGGTGACCGCCACCGCGTGCGCCTCCGGGGCCTCCGCCGTCGGCATCGCCCGGGACTGGCTCGCCGCCGGCCTGTGCGACGTCGTCCTGGCCGGCGGCACCGAGTCGGCGCTCAGCCCGGCGACGCTGACCGGGCTCTCCCGGATGGGCGCGCTCTCGGGCCGCCGGGACGACCCGGGCGCGGCGTCCCGCCCGTTCGCCGCCGACCGGGACGGCTTCGTGGCCGGCGAGGGGGCCGCGGTGCTCGTCCTGGAACGGGAGCGGGACGCGCGGGCCCGGGGCGCGCGGGCGTACGCGCGGATCACCGGCTTCGGCGCCTCCTCGGACGCGTACCACGCCACGGCCCCGCACCCGGACGGCGCGGGGCTGGAGCGGGCGCTGCGCGCGGCCCTGGCCGACGCCGGGGTCGCCCCGGGCGACGTGGGGCACGTCAACGCCCATGGCACGTCGACGCCGATGAACGACCTGGTCGAGTCGCGGGCCCTGCGCCGGGTGCTGGGCACCGGCCCCGCGGTGACCTCCACCAAGGGCGTCACCGGCCACACGCTGGCCGCCGCCGGGGCGATCGAGGTCGCCTACACGGCCCTGGCGCTGCGCCACGGCTCGGTGCCGCCCACGGCCAATGTGCGCGAACTCGACCCCCGGGTCGACGTCGACGTGGTCACCGGCGGCGCCCGGACGGTGGATCTGGACGTGGCGGTCAGCACCTCCCTCGGTTTCGGCGGGCACAACGCGGCACTCGTGCTCACCGCGGCCTGACACCGGGGCGGGGCTCTCCCCGCCCCGCCCCGGGCCACTCCACCACCATCCGACGAACACACAAGGAGAGCGCGTGCGCACGCGTCAGTTGAGCGGTACGGGTCCCCGGGTCGGCGCCATCGGCCTCGGCTGCATGGGAATGAGCTGGGGGTACGCGGAGTCCCGGCGCGACGACGAGCTGTCCGTGACGGTGATCGAGCAGGCACTCGACTCGGGTGTCACGCTCCTCGACACCGCGGACGTCTACGGCGACGGGCACAACGAGACCCTGGTGGGCCGGGTGCTCGCGCGCCGCCGGGACGACGCCGTCGTGGCCACCAAGGTGGGCATGGTCGTCACGGACCTGGCCACCCGCGCGATGCGCCGCGACGGCTCGCCCGCGCACATCCGGCGCTCCGCCGAGGCCAGCCTGCGGCGCCTGGGCACCGACGTCATCGACCTGTACTACCTCCACCGTGTGGACCCGGACGTCCCCCTGGAGGAGTCCTGGGGAGCGCTCTCCGAGCTCGTGCGCGAGGGCAAGGTACGGCGGCTCGGCCTGTCCGAGGTGAGCGTCGAGGAGGCCGAGCGGGCCCATGGCGTGCACCCCGTCTCCGCCGTCCAGTCCGAGCTGTCCCTGTGGACGCGGGACGCCCAGGCCCCGGGCACGGACGTCGTCGGCTGGTGCGCCGCCCACGGCGCCGCCTTCGTCCCCTTCGCCCCGCTCGGCCGGGGCTTCCTGACCGGGTCGTTCGAGCGGCCGGACTTCGAGGAGGGGGACTTCCGGGCGACCAACCCCCGCTTCCGCGACGCCGCGTTCGCCGCCAACCTCCGCATCGTGGAGGCCGTCCGCTCCGTCGCCGCCCGGCACGGGGCGACCCCCGCCCAGGTGGCCATCGCCTGGACGCTCGCCCGGGGCGAGCACGTCGTCCCCATCCCCGGTACCAAGAACCCGCGCTACCTGGCCGACAACATCGGCGCCGCCGCGCTCCGGCTGAGCCCGCAGGACCTGGCGGAGCTGGACGCGGTGCCCGCGCCCGTCGGCGACCGGTACTGACCCCCGGCGGGCCGGCCGGTCGCCGGCCGGCCCGCCCCGGAAGGCAGGAACCCCATGACAGCGAGCACGACCGGCACCGTCGCGGTCGTCGGACTCGGCGCCGCGGGCGCCGGACTGGCCCGGCGGCTGGCCGCCGCCGGCATCCGCGTTCTCGGCGTGGAGCCGGACGCCGCAGCCGCCGGGCGCGCCCGGCGCGACCTCCCCGCCGGGGCGGACGTGACGGCGGACCTCGCCGCCGTGGCCGCCGCGGACGTGATCCTGGAGGCCGTGCCCGAGCCCGGACCCGTCAAGCGCGAGGCGCTGACGGCGATCGCCCGCCACCGCCGGGCCGGCGTGCCCGTGGTGACCACGGCGCTCACCACACCCGCCGCCGAACTGGAGGACGCGGCCGGCGGCGAGCTGCTCGCCCTGCGCTTCGCCCGCGCCGACCGGCTCGACGCGGCCGAGCTGGCCCGCGCCCCCCACACCTCCGACGGGGCCGTACAGGTCGTCACCGCGCTGCTGGACCGGGCCGGGGTGAGGGCGCACACCGTGCCCGACCTGCCCGGTTCCCTGGCCCCGCGGCTGCTCTTCGGCCTCCTCAACCAGGCGGCGTGGATGCGCCACGACGGCTACGCGGACCGGGACTCCCTCGACACGGCGGTACGCCTGGGCTGCGGCTGGGCCGAGGGACCGCTGGAGGTCCTCGACGCCATCGGCCACCGCACCGCCGGGGACATCCTGCGCGGGCTCCACCGGCGCCTGGGCGACCGCTTCGCGCCGGCCCCGCTCGGCACGGACACGGCGGACACGGCGGGCGCGACGGCCCGGACGCCGGCGGGCGGCGCCGGTGAACCGGAGGACTCCGGCGGGACCGTCGCCGTCATCGGCTCCGGCACGATGGCCACCGGCATCGCCGAGGTGTTCCTGCGCGCCGGCTACCGCACCGTGCTCGTGGCCCGCACGGAACGGAAGGCCGCCGACGCCCGGGAGGCCGTCGAGTTCGGGCTGCTGCGCTCCGGCGCCGACGAGGAGCGGCTCGCCGGGAACCTCGGCCGGTGGACCGGCACCACCGACCTCGCTGCGGTCGCGGGGGCGGATCTCGTGGTGGAGGCGGTCGTCGAGGACCTCGGCGTCAAGCGCGAGCTCTTCGCCCGGCTCGGCGCGCTGTGCGCCCCCGGCACCCTGCTGGCCACCACGACCTCCAGCCTCCCGGTGCGCGACTGCGCCGCCGCGTCCGGGCGCCCCGAGGACGTCCTGGGCCTCCACTTCTTCAACCCCGCGCCCGCCATGGACCTGGTGGAGGTGGTCCGCGGCGAGCACACCGGCGAGGCCGCGGCCGCCCGGGCCCGCGCCGTCCTCGCCCGCCTGGGCAAGGTGGGCGTGGAGTGCGCCGACCGCACCGGCTTCATCGTCAACGCCCTGCTGTTCCCCTACCTCAACGACGCCCTGGCCGCGCTGCGGCTCCCCGGGGTGGAGCCCGCGCTGCTCGACTCCGTCATGAAGTCCGTCGGCGGCCAGCCCGTCGGCCCCACCCGGCTCCTGGACGTCGTCGGCGCCGACGTCGCCCTCGAGGTGCAACGCCGTCTGCACCAGGACTCGGGCCGGCCCGAGCTGGCCCCTGCGGGCCTGCTGCGGGACCTCGTGGACCACGGGTTCCTCGGCCGTAAGACCTCCGGCCGGGGCGTGCGCGCCTTCCTGGCCGACGAGGCCCGGACCGGCGCCGCCTGACCGCCCCTTCGGGCCGTCCCCGCCGCGCTCCGGCATAGAACTTCCTTCTCTCCCAGTGAAATCGCCCATCACTTGAACCACATCAAGGAGCACGCGATGTCCGTTATATCCCTTTTCCATACCCACCGGAGCAAGCTCGGCCACGCCGCGCTGGCCACCGCGCTGTCCCTGACGGCGGCCGGCGCCGCCGCTGCCGCTCCGTCGGCCGCCCCCGGCCCGATCACCAGCGAGACCCTCTCCGAGGGCGATTCCAGCCTGCCGTTCAAGGTCGACGCCGACGGCCCCCGGCACCTGGTGTACCGCAAGGCGGTCATCCCGCCGGGCACCGCCACCGGCTGGCACTACCACGTCGGAGCGGAGATCGCCGTCATCAAGTCCGGGACGCTGACGCGTATCAACGGCGCCGACTGCACCGTGCGCGCCATCAAGCCGGGTGACGCCCTGGTCGAGCCCACCGGCCCCGACGAGGTGCACTACGGCGTCAACCGGGGCACCGAGCCGGTGGTGCTCTACATCACCGACGTCCTGCCCGCGGGCGCCCCCTTCTCCAAGCCGGCGGCCGACCCGGGCTGCCCCACCGCGAAGTGAGCGCCCCGACCGAGCGGGCGGCCGCCGTGGGCACCGCCGGCGCGCCGGTGGACGTGGCCTTCTTCGACGTGGACGAGACCCTGCTCACCTTCAAGAGCATGTTCCGGTTCCTCGCCCACCACTTCACCGAGCGCGGCCTGCCGCCGGACAGCGCCCGGCGCGCGGAGGAGGAGCTGCGGCTGCGAGCCGCCGAGGGCGTCCCCCGGGACGAGACCAACCGCGACTACTACCGCAACTACGCGGGCCGTCCGGTGGCCGAGGTCATGACCCACGGCCGGGCCTGGTTCGCCGCGGAGCTGGCGGCCGGCGGCGCGCTGCACGAACCGGCCGTGGCGGCCCTGAACCGCCACCGCGAGGCGGGGGCGCTCACCGTCCTGGTGTCCGGCTCGTTCCCGCCGTGTCTGGAGCCGGTCCGTGAACTCCTGGGCGCCGACCTGCTGTTGTGCAGCGAGCCCGAGATCGAGGCGGGCGTCTACACGGGCCGGCTGCCGACGCCCATGATCGGCCCGTACAAGGCGGCCGCGGCCCGCGAGCTGATGGCGCGCCGCGGCATTCCGCCGGAGCGGGCCGCCGCGTACGGCGACCACGCCTCCGACCTCGCCCTGCTGCGGGCCGTGGGCCATCCCGTGGCGGTGGGGGACGACGCCCTGCTGGGCGCCCACGTCCGGGAAGTGGGGGGCGGACGGCTCCCGGGGATCACCGGCTGACCGGTGGGCCCGGCCGAATCCGGCCGGGCCCACCGGGTCCGCCGGTCAGCCGGGCCCGCCGGGGAGGGAAAGCCCGCACGGCGCGCTCCCTCCCCCGGTGGGCCCGCCGCCCTACCGGGCCGCGCCCGACAACGCCAGGAACTGCTCGTCCGGTTCGTCCTGGAGCATCACATGGTGGAGGGTGTTGACGCTCGGGGAAGGTGAGATGCCGAGGGCCTCCCCCATCCGGCTGCGCAGCCGCTGGTAGACCTCCAGCGCGGCCGCCCTGCGGCCGGCCCCGTACAGCGCGCGCATCAGCTGCGCGTGGACGTTCTCGTGGTACGGGAACTCGGAGGCGAGCTCCGTGGCCTCCTCCACGGCCTCCTGCGACCTGCGCATCCGCAGCAGCGCCTCCACCAGCAGCTCCCGGGCGCCCAGGTGCAGTTCGCCCAGGCGCTCGGCGTACGGGGCGAGGATCCTGCCGAGGCGTACGTTGCCGAGGGGCTGCCCCTGCCAGTAGGAGAGCGCCAGCCTCAGCAGTCGTTCGGCCTCCGCCGCGTCGCCCTGGGCGACGGCCTCGCGGCCGCGCTGGACGAACAGGTCGAAGGCGGGCTTGTCCCACTCGTGGTCGTCGACCCTCAGCACATAGGTGTTCCCGTCCGTCATCAGCCGCTCCGCCGCGACCTGTTTGACCGTGGTGCCGCCGGCCTCGGCCATGGTGCGGCGGATGACTCCGACATAGGTCTGGAGGGCGGTCATGGCGGTGCGCGGCGGACTGCCGTCCCATATCTCGTCGATGAGCGTGGGCATGCTGACGCGCTGCCCGGTGCGCAGCAGCAACAGGGCGAGGGCTTGTCTCTGCTTGGGTGCGGTCGGTGTGATGTCCCGCCCGTCGATGCGTAGGGCCAGGTTTCCGAGGGTGCGAAATTCCATAGCGTCTTCCCGAGTGTGAGTCGTGGAACGGGCCCTGAGGGCTGGTCGCACGGTTCAGGTGCCGGGCGTCCGTTCGTGAAGCCGGGGCGCGGACGAGGAAGCGGTCCGGGCGGCTTCCCGTCTGTCGAGACAGGGCGCGGCGTACGCACATGGCAGCGCCCACGGCGGGAGGGAAGGGCGGCCGACGTCATCGGCGGCCGCGGCCACGATTCGCCTGTCCGGCGCGGAACCGGACAGCAAAAGCCCGGGCACGGTCGTCGCGCCCGGGACGGAGCTAGCGGACGCGTCACGGCCGGAACAGGCCGTCGCAGGCGCGCACGCCACTCTCATCCCCCCGTTGACAGCGTCTGTCCAGACTTGCGTCGCCGTCTGTTGCTGATTTTCCCACTGACCGGTGAGTTCAGACAACAGACCTATGCGCTTCGTTAGCTACCTTGCAATGATCTAGCCATGGTGAAAGATTCCGACATTCTCGATGAAGACGACAGACGCGTGGTCGCGGCTCTCCAGCTCAGTCCGCGGGCCGGGGTGGGCGGAATCGGGCGGATCCTGGGGGAGCACGAACGCACCGTCGCCCGGCGGGTGCACCGGCTCGTCGCACGGGGCGCCATCCAGCCGACGGCGGTCTACGACACCATGCGGTGCGGCCTGGGCAACGCTGTTCAACTGCGTCTCGAAACGGAGGGCGGGGCGCTGGAGGACGTGGCGCGGGCGCTGGTCCGGCGGGACGATCTGCGCCGGGTCGTCGCGGTCAGCGGGCGCAGCGACGTGCTGTGGTGCGAGATGATCGTGCCGCACCGGCCGGGCCTCCACACCCTGACGGCAGAGGGGTTTCCGGGAATCCCCCTGATCAGGAAGGTCGAGGTGCACACCACCCTCAAGACCTTCGTCACCGCGGCCGAGTGGCGCGTGCCGGTGCTGACGGCGGAGGAGGAGACGGCGCTGCGCAACTGCGCGGTGCGCCCCCTCCCCGATCCCGCGGACCGTTACGAGCTGACCGCCACGGACCGGCGGGTGGCGGAGGAGCTGATCCGGAACGCCCGGGTCAGCCTCACCGACCTGGCGCGGGAGCTGGGGTTCTCGGTGGCGACGGCGGGCCGGCGCGTCACGTCCCTGCTCGAACGGCGCATGCTCTATTTGCGCACGGAGGTCGAACCGGGGCTGCTGGGCAGGCCGGTGGAGGCTCAAATGTGTCTCAAAGTGCCCCCTGCGGCGCTGGAGGACGTGGGTGTCGCGCTTGCCGCCTCCCCCGAGGTCCGCTACTGCGCCGCCATCACCGGCACCCAGAACCTGATCGTGGAGGTCTGCCTGGAGCACGAGGCGGACCTCTACCGCTTCCTGAGCGAGCGGCTGGGGAGCATCCCGAACATCACCGATGTCGCCACGGAGCTCATCACCCATGCCTACAAGCGGGGTTTCGTGATCAAGCCGGCCAGAGAGACGGATCGTTGAGGCGGCGGGAACGCGGGAGGGCGGGCGATCCGGTGGGATCGCCCGCCCTCCCGTGCCGTGCGGCCGGGGCGCGGCCGCTACGAGAGGGTGTCCGCGGTGACCTCGTTCTTCGGCGCGGCGAGGGCCGGGCCGTCCGCCGCGAGCCGCGGCTCGGGCTCCCGGAGCATGGCGTAGATGGCCACGGACAGCACCGCGCAGACCGCGGCGCTCGCCCACAGGACCACGTGCCAGGCGTCGGTGAAGCCGCCGGTGACGAAGTCGAAGAAGCCCTGCCGGACGTCCTCGGGGAGCTTCGACAACGGTCCGGTGAGATCGCCCGAGTTGACGCTGTTGGCCAGCTCGCCGGGGGCGCCGCGGTAGGCGGGGAACCGGTCCAGGCCGTCCTCCAGCGAGTTCCGCATCAGGTTGACCAGGGCGGACCCGGCGGCCGCGATGACGACGGCCTCGCTGCCCAGGCGGAGGGTGTTGAGGAACCCGGCCGCCGTTCCGGTGGCCTCGGGCGGGACGACGTCCAGCACCGCTCCGTCGACCAGGCCGAAGTTGAGCCCCAGCCCCACGCCGAGCGTGATGAGGGGGCCGGCCAGGGCTCCGGCGCCGACGCCGGGCTCCAGCACCAGCGCCAGCCAGGCGACGCCGGCCGTCAGGCACACCAGGCTCGCGGCGAACACGGCCCGGTTGCTCCAGCCCCACTTCACCAGCCGGCCGGCCAGCAGCGGGGTGATCAGGATGGGCAGGGTCATCAGCAGCATCATGGTGCCGGCCGCCTGGCTGCTCGACTTGTTCGCCACCAGCAGGTAGTTCGGCAGCAGCGGCAGCAGGATCACGAACGCGAACGTGACGACCACGGGGATCAGGCACAGCGCCATGAACCTGCCGTTGCGCAGCAGCTTCAGGTCGAACATGGGGTGCGGTACGCGCCGCTCCACCAGCGCGAAGACCACCATCAGCAGCACCGAGCCCGCCAGCATGCCGATCACTCCGGCGCTTCCCCAGCCCCACTGCGGTCCCTCGACCATGCCGAGCATCAGCAGGAAGAGGCTGCCGACGAAGGTGACGGTGCCGGCCCAGTCGACCTTGGCCGCGGACTCGTTGCGCGACTCCCGCATGAACGGGATGGCGAACAGCACCAGCACCATGAGCACGGCGTGGGCGCCGTAGAACGAGCGCCAGCCGAGCGAGTCGGCCAGCACGCCCGCCACCATGGCGCCCAGCGCGAGCCCGGCGCCCGTGGCGATGCCGACGGCGGCGAACGCCTTGGTGCGGGCCGCGCCGTCGAAGGTGGTGGCCAGGATGGAGCTGCCGCTGGTCAGCAGGGCGGCGGCGCCGACACCGGCCGCGCCGCGCACGAGGTCGAGCAGGATGATGTCGGACGCCACGGCGCTCACCAGCGACGAGACCGTGAACACCACGGCGCCGGCCACGAAC
Source organism: Streptomyces sp. UNOB3_S3 (assembly GCF_020740895.1). Taxonomy (GTDB): domain Bacteria; phylum Actinomycetota; class Actinomycetes; order Streptomycetales; family Streptomycetaceae; genus Streptomyces. The sequence goes on from NZ_JAILXP010000027.1 coordinate 10,842, forward strand.
ATCCGCCGCCGGCCGACCAGGTCGGCCAGGGAGCCACAGGCCAGCATGAAGCTCGCGAAGGTCAGGTTGTAGCCGTGCACCACCCACTGCAGCGCGTCCAGCGACGCGTGCGTGTCATGACCGATATGAGGGAGCGCCACCCCCGACCCGGTCACCGAGGTCGGCAGGATCAGCAGCGTCAACAGCACCGCGCACAAGGTGATCCCGGGGCTCGTCCGGCGTGTGCGTTCGGTTAACAGGGCATCCACTTCGCGTGCTCCTTCGTCACTCGCGCATCAGCGCAGGGCTTCGGCTCGTACTTTCAGGGCGGCGTTCATGAGCAGGAAGCCCTCCTCGATGCGCCAGACCATGCCGCCGGCGAGGGGCATCGTCAGGCCGCCGAAGTCCTCCCGCTGGCGGAGCCGTACGCCGGAGGCGGTCTCCTCCAGGAGGAACTCGTGCCGGGCCCGGAAGACGGTGGCGTGCCGGATGACTCCGGACCACTGGAGGTGGCGGTTCTTCTCCACCACGGTGACCGTGGGGGTGTGGACCTCCTCCCGCGGCTTCGCGGGGCGCTGCATCCGCAGCCACAGCTTCCGGCCCGCCTCGGCCTTGCCGCGGGCCTCCAGGATGAAGGGATTCCACTCGCCGTAGCGGTCGAAATCCACGATGACGTCCCACACCGTTTCCAGGGGAGCGTCGATATTGACGAACGTCTCGATGGAACGCATGTCCTGTTCCTTACGCGGGGATGGAGTTGACGACGCCGCCGTCGACCAGGAGGTCGACGCCGTTGACGAAGGCCGCCGCGTCGGAGGCCAGGAAGGCGACGGTCGAGGCGACCTCCTCCGGGGTGCCGACCCGCTTCTGCACCGACTGGGCGGCGCTGTCCTCGCGCGCCTCGGTGGTGGGCACGGACTCGCGGAACATGTCGGTGTCGATGTAGCCGGGGCTCACCGAGTTGACCCGGATGCGCCGGTCGGCGAGGTCGCTGGCCAGGGTCTTGGCGAGGTTGGCGACCGCGGCCTTGGTCGCCGCGTAGAGGGAGCCGATGGCGAGGCCCCGGTGGAAGGTCCAGGAGGCGTTGATGACGATGGACCCGCCGTCGCGGAGCAGCGGCAGGGAGCGCTGGATCGTGTAGAAGACGCCCTTGAAGTTGGCGTCGACGACGTAGTCGACGTCCTCCTCGGTGAAGTCCTCGATGCGCTTGAAGACCCCGACGCCCGCGTTGGCGAACACCACGTCGAGGTGGCCGAACCGCTCGCGCACCGCGTCCGTGAGCCGCGCCAGGTCGGCGGGCTTGGAGACGTCGGCGGCGACGGTCAGGAGGCGGTCTCCCCCGTCGAGGCGCTCGGCCGCGAGCTTGAGGCGGTCCTCGCTGCGCCCGGTGATGACGACCTTGGCGCCCTCGGCCAGGAACAACTCGGCGGCGGCGAACCCCATGCCGGTGGCACCGCCGGTGATCAGGGCGACCTTGCCGTCGAAGCGTGCCGCACCCGCAATGTTCAGCGTCATGAAATACCCGAATCGATCGATGGGGGATGAAATGAGTTCCACCCCGCGCGAGAAGCCACCTTCGGGGGTTGGGCGGCTTTCCGCGCGGGGCGGGTGGTTGACCACGCCCACCATCGTCCGCGGTATTGCCCGGACATGAGTAGAGCCAACTTATGGTGGTGTCATGACCACCACCCACACGACAGCAGCCCACCGAACGGAGCAGGCGCCTTTGCGGCGGGAGGAGCTGCGGGCGTTCCTGCGTTCGCGCCGTGCCAGGGTGCGGCCGGAGGACGTCGGCCTTCCGGGACGGGGACTACGGCGAACGCCCGGTCTGCGCCGCGAGGAGGTCGCCACCCTCGCCGGTATAGGAGTCTCCTGGTACACCTGGCTCGAACAGGGACGAACGATCAATGTGTCGGACTCGGTAGTCGAGTCGATCAGTCGCGTCCTGCGCCTGGACCACGCCGAACGGGCCTATCTCTATCAGCTGGTCGGGCTCAAACCGCCGGAGGAGAAGATCCTCGAGAACTCCCCGCTGATGCACGAGCTGGAGCGGCTGGTGGACGCCTGGTCCCCTTATCCCGCCTATGTTCTGGACCGTTGGTGGAATTTCGTCATCATCAACGAGTCGGCACAGGCGGTTTTCGGACTGCGGGGATACGGGCAGAACTGCCTGATCTCCTTCTTCACGGACGCCAAGTACCGGTCGTTCTTTGCGAACTGGGACACATTGGCGCCGCAGGTCGTGGCCGATTTCCGGGGGTCGGCCGCGGCCTATCCGGATGACGGGCGGTTCACCGCCATCGCGGGCGAGCTCAACGCACGGAGCCCGGAGTTCGCGAAGCTGTGGGACCAGCACGATGTGCGCAAGGAGTCGAACGGCACGAAGGCCGTGCTCCATCCGGTGCTGGGCGAGATGACCTTCGACCATCTGGTGCTCCACCCCTCCAGCCGGCACGACCTGCGGGTGACCGTCCATCTGCCCCGGGAGGGCTTCGAGGCGCGGCGCCGGCTGGAACGGCTGCTGGAGGCGCGGCCGGCGGTCACCGCGCCCCCTGGGGCCAGGGGGGCGGAGTCCGCCGCGGGGAACCCTCTCAGATGTTGGTGAACGCCAGCTTGGCGCCCAGGGCCACGAACGCCCCCGCGAAGGTGCGCCGCATCCACGTCATGACCTTGGGCCGGGAGATGACGTGGTCGCGGACCGAGGCCGCGAGCAGCCCGTAGCCCACGAAGATGACGAAGGTCATCAGCATGAAGACCGCGCTCAGCTCGATCATGCGCGGCACCGGGTTCGCCTCGTCCGCGCTGACGAACTGCGGGAGGAAGGCCAGGAAGAAGATGGTCAGCTTGGGGTTGAGGATGTTGAGCAGGATGCCCGTCCAGATCACCCGCCCCGGGGACGGCGGCTCGCCCGCCTGCTCCTCCACGCTCAGGGTGCCCCGGTCGCGCCAGGTGTTCCAGGCGACGTAGAGCAGATAGGCGACGCCCAGGAACTTGAAGGTCTGGAAGGCCAGGGCGCTGGTGTGCATCAGGGCGGCCAGGCCCATGATGGTGGCCGCCATGTGGGGAACGATGCCCAGGGTGCATCCGAACGCGGCCACGATGCTCGGGCGGAAGCCGCGCGAGAGACCGGTGGCCAGCGTGTAGAGAACGCCGGTGCCGGGTGAGGCGGTCACGATTAAGGACGTGACCAGGAATTCGATGCCCACGGGCCATACTCCTCTTGCTGCTGTCTGTGTCGAGTGACGATACGTTTCTACCGGGTCAGGAGCGCCCGCGTCGCCGCCTCGATGTCCGGAGTGCGCATGAGGCTCTCGCCCACCAGGAAGGCGGAGATGCCCACTTGGGCGAGGCGGGCCAGGTCGGCGGGGGTGGACAGGCCGCTCTCCCCGACGATCACCCGGTCCTTCGGCACCTTCGGCGCCAGCCGTTCGCTCGTGGCGAGCGTCGTCTCGAAGGTGTGGTGGTCGCGGTTGTTGATGCCGAGGAGGCGGGAGCGCAGGCGGGTGGCCCGCTCCAGCTCCGCCTCGTCGTGCACCTCGACCAGGACGTCCATGCCGAGGTCGAACGCGGTGTCCTCCAGGTCCTTCGCCGCCGCGTCGTCGACCGCCGCCATGATGATCAGGACGGCGTCGGCGCCCCAGGCACGGGCCTGGACGACCTGGTACGGGTCGTACAGGAAGTCCTTGCGGAGAACGGGGATGCCCGTCGCCTCCCGCGCCGCTTTCAGGTGGTCCGGGCCGCCCTGGAAGGACGGGGTGTCGGTCAGCACCGACAGACAGGCCGCGCCCCCGGCCTCGTAGGCGCGGGCGATGAGCGGCGGGTCGAAGTCGGCGCGGATGAGGCCCTTGGACGGGCTCGCCTTCTTGATCTCGGCGAGCAGGGCGTACTCGCCCCGGGCCACGCGGCGTTCGACGGCCGTCAGGAAGCCGCGCGGGGCCGGGGCGGCCGCCGCCTCGCGTTCGAGGGCCGCGAGGGGATGGTCGCGCTTCGCGGCAGCGATCTCCTCACGCTTGGCCGTCTCGATCCTGGAGAGAAAGCCGGGCATCCGTCCACACTCCTTCGTTTCGGTTGGACTCCGTGATCAGCCGTTCCAGCCTGCGGTGCGCTTCCCCGGAGTCGATCGACTCCGTGGCGATCCCCATGCCGTCCTTCAGGTCCTTCGCCCGGCCGCCGACCACGAGCGCCGCCGCGGCGTTGAACGCCGCGATGTCGCGGTACGGCCCCCTCTCCCCCGTAAGGACGCCGCGCAGCGCCTCCGCGTTGGCCCGCGCGTCCCCGCCTTTGAGCGACTCCGGGGAGACGCGCGGCAGTCCGACGTCCTCCGGGCTCACCCGGAAGACCCGCACCGTGCCGTTCTCCAGCGAGGCGACGGTGGTGGGCCCGGTGGTGGTGATCTCGTCGAGACCGTCGGAGCCGTGGACGACGAAGGCGCGCTCCGAGCCGAGTTCGCCCAGCACCCGGGCCAGCGGCTCGACCCACTCCTCGGCGAACACGCCCACCATCTGGCGCCGTACGCCCGCCGGGTTGGTCAGCGGGCCCATCAGGTTGAAGACGGTGCGGGTGCCGAGCTCGACCCGGGTGGGATGGACGTGCCCCGTCGCCGGGTGGTGGTCGGGAGCGAACATGAAGCCGATCCCGGCCTCCGCCACGCAGCGCCCCACGTCCTCGGGCCGCAGGTCGATCCGGACGCCCAGCGCGCGCAGCACGTCCGCCGCGCCGCTGCGCGACGACAGCGCCCGGTTGCCCTGCTTGGCCACGGGTACGCCCGCCCCCGCGACGACGAGCGCCGCGCAGGTGGAGATGTTGTACGAGCCGGACGCGTCACCGCCCGTGCCGAGGAGGTCCATCGCCCCGGGCGGCGCCTTCACCCCGCGCATCCTCGCCCGCATGGCGATCACCCCGCCGGTGATCTCCTCCACGGTCTCGCCGCGCATCCGCATCGCCATCAGCAGCCCGCCCATCTGGGAGGGCGTCGCCCGGCCCGCCATCATCAGCTCGAAGGCGCGGGCCGACTCCTCGCGGGTGAGCGTGGCACCGGTGGCCACCGTGCGGACCAGGTCCTTGAACTCCTCGAAGCGGGCGTCGTCAGCGCTGCCGTCCATACCCCTGCCTCTCCTCCCGTCGCCATGTGCCGCCGCTGCTCGCCGGCAGCGGCTGGTCCCAGTCGAGCTCGACGTTCTCGCGCCGGTAGGGCGTCTCGTCCGTGATCGCGGTGTCCAGGGTGCGGGCGAAGAGATGGCCGCTGTGGACGGCCGCCGCGATGATCCCCGGGCCCAGGCAGTCGCCCAGCCGGACGACGCGCCGGATGCCCGCCGCGCCCAGGACGTCCTCGCCGTGGGCGCGCAGGGCGGTGTACAGCTCGTCGCACGGCACCATGCCGGTGACGAGGACGAGGGCGTCGGCGGTCACGACCGTTTCCCGGCCCGTGTACACACAGGCCAGCCGGGCGACGCCGGGCTCGGCGCGCAGGAGCGCCGTCGATGTGTGCACGGCGGCGCACTTCTCCATCACCCGCCGCTGGACGCGCTTCTGCTCCGCCGTGAGCTGCGTGAACGACGACACCAGGCTGTCGGGCGTGACGAAAGTGACCTCGCAGCCCTGCTCGGCGAGACGCTCGGCGATCACCCCGCCCATGTAGTAGTGGTCGTCGTCGAAGACGACGACCCGGCCGGACGGCAGCCGGCCGGCCATGATGTCGTCCGGGGTGAACACAGGCGTCTCCGCCGGTGTCTCCACGGGGAAGTGGTGGTAGCGGCCCACGCCGTCCGCCCGCCACGCGGCGCCGGTGGCGACGGCGACGAGCGAGCACTCGGCCTCCAGGGCCATCCCGGCGGTGATCTCGTTGTCCGGCAGCAGCTGGACGTTGGGCATGCGGCGCAGCTGGGTGAGCCGCCAGTCGCGCACCCGCGCCCACTCCCCCAGCCCCGGCAGCCGGCTCTCCAGGGTGACGCGGCCGCCCAGTTCGCGGCGGCGGTCGGCGAGCAGCACGTCGTAGCCGCGCTGGCCCAGGGCGCGGGCGGCCTCCAGGCCGGCGGGGCCCGCGCCGACGACGAGGACGGTGTCGTCGGTGTCCTTGGGCGGGATGTACTCGGGGTGCCAGCCGCGCCGCCACTCCTCGCCCATGGTGGGGTTCTGGGTGCAGCGCATCGGCACGCTCGCCTTGTCCCCGGCGACGCAGATATTGCAGCCGATGCACTCGCGGAGGTCGTCGAAGCGGCCTTCCTCTATCTTCCGGGGCAGGAAGGGGTCGGCGATGGAGGGGCGGGCCGCGCCGATGAGGTCGAGGGTGCCGCCCTTGACCATGGAGACCATGGTGTCGGGCGAGGTGAACCGGCCGACGCCGACGACCGGTTTGCTGGTGACGCTCTTCACGAACTTGACGTAGTCCTGCTGGAAGCCCTCGTGGCTGAACCGGGAGGTCTGGCCGTCGTTGTCGAAGTTGCTGAGGTTGACGTCCCAGAGGTCGGGGAGCTCGGCGAGCATCTCGACGACCTCGCGCCCCTCGTCCTCGGCTCCGATGCCGCGCGGTCCCATCAGCTCGTCGACGCCGAAGCGGACGGCGACGGCGCAGGTGTCGCCGACGGCCTCCTTGGCGTCCTCGATGAGCTCGCGCAACAGCCGGGCGCGGTTCGCGAGGCTGCCGCCGTATTCGTCGGTGCGGTGGTTGTGGCGCCGGGAGAGGAAGTGGACGGGCAGCGTCATGTCGTGGCCCGCGTAGATGTAGACGATGTCGAAGCCCGCGCGCCTGGCGTTGAGTGCGGCCGTGCGGTGCCAGCGGCGGACGGCGCGGATGTCGTCCTTGTCCATGGCCCGGGCGGTGATGGGGAGGTTGCCCCGGACGGCCTTCAGGCTCGGGGCGACCGGTATGGTCCGGCTCTCCAGATTGCCGACGTAGGAGCCGTTGTGGGCGAGTTCGACGCCGGCGAGGGCGCCGTGGCGGTGGATCTCGTCGGTGGCCCGGGAGAGATAGGGGAGGTCCTTCTCGTCCCAGATCCTGATCTCCCGCTGGTGGTTGCCGGAGTGGTGGACGTCGCACTGCTCGGTGACGACGACGCCCCAGCCCCCCTCGGCCTTCACGCCGCGCATCGCGGCCATCGAGCTGGGAAAGGCCCGGCCCATGCCGTTGCAGTGGGGTACCTGGTAGAAGCGGTTCTTCGCGGTGACCGGGCCGATCCGTACGGGTTCGAAGAGGATGTCGTAGCGGGCGGGACGGCGGGGCATGTACGTCTCCATGCGGGGCGTCGTGGGACGGGGCGGTCATGCCGGGCGGCCCGGTCATGGTGATGACCGGGCCGCCCGGGTGCTCCTCAGGCCGTGGCGGAAGGATTCAGCGGTGGCCTGGATCCGAAGATCGCGCTGCCCACGCGCACATGCGTGGCGCCGTACTCGACGGCCGTGGCGAAGTCCGTGCTCATGCCCATGGAGAGCAGCTCCAGACCGTTGCGGGCCGCGATCTCCGCCAGCATCGAGAAGTGCGGCTCCGGTGGCTCATCAGCCGGCGGGATGCACATCAGCCCTACGACGTCCAGGCCGTGGGTCTCCCGGCAGTCGGTGAGGAAGGCGTCCGCGTCGTCCGGCAGCACACCGGCCTTCTGCGGCTCCTTGCCCGTGTTGACCTGGACGAACAGCCTGGGCTTACGGTCCTGCCGGGCGCACTCGCGCGCCAGCGCCACGGCGATGCTCGGCCGGTCGACGGAGTGGATGACGTCGAACAGCGCCACCGCCTCCCGGGCCTTGTTGCTCTGGAGCGGCCCTATCAGGTGCAGTTCGAGGTCCGGACATCGGCTCCGGAGCTCCGGCCACTTGGCCTTGGCCTCCTGCACCCGGTTCTCGCCGAAGACCAGGTGGCCGGCCTCGATGGTCCGCTCCAGCACGTCGGCGGGCACGGTCTTGGACGCGGCGACGAGCGTCACCGAGCCGGGCTCGCGGCCCGCTCGCGCGCAGGCCTCGGCGACGGCGTGTCGTACGTTCTCGAGACCGGCTGTGGGGTCGGGGGTCGGATTCATGCTGTCTCCTCATCTCCTCGCGCGGAATCTCCTCGCGCGGAGAAGAACTCGAGCCGGCGGTCGGTCGCGTCGATCCGCCGGGACGCCGCGATCCGGACCCCGGCCTCCGGCAGCCCCGCCGTCAGCTCCCGCTCCAGCGCCGCGAGGTCCTCGGCGGCCGTGGGGTGGAGCGCCTCCGCCACGATCAGCGCGCGGTCCGTCTCCTTGGAGACCACCGACAGGGCGCTCTGACGGAAGGTCCAGCGCCGGGAGTGCGCGTGGCCCGCCGCGTCCGTGAAGACGATCTCCTCGAGGGCGGGGTGCTCGGTCCCGCCCTGGAAGGTCCGGTGGACCTCCGAGCCGTCGGCGTGGCGGACCGTGATGCCGTCCGTGACCTTGTCGAGGTCGAAGACGGCGATGGGGATGGCGAAGGCCATCGAGACGACGTTGAGGTAGTCGACCAGCGGGTGGAAGCCCGGCAGGTTCCGCTCCTTGCGGTAGCGCCGGAGCAGCGCCTCCGAGGCGCACCGGTACTGGGTGGGCTTGAGCCCCATCCTGGAGAACGCCTCGCGCCAGGCGGCGATCTCCGGCATCGCGGACTCGCTCGCCGCGGCCAGCCGCTCCTCGACGCGCGTGGTGAGGGCCTCCCGGCGCTCCCGGCCGCTCTCGTGGCCGCTTGTCGTCCCGAGGACGCCGTCGACGGCCAGGGTGACCGCGCGCAGGCTCGGGTGGGCGTTCCAGACCGGATCGGCATGCGTGAAGTACATGGTTCTGTCCTTGCTCGCTGTACGGGTGGACCGGTGGGGCCGGAGGGCGGCGCCGCCGGTGGCCGCCGTCCGGGGACGGTGCCACGGGCCGGCGCCCCGCGGGTGGTGCCCGCTACGGGTAGAACCGCTTCCGGTCCCACTCGTCCTCCGGCTTCTCCCTCGTGAATATCAGCCGGTCGTGCAGCCGGAACGGTTTTTCGGTCCAGAACTCGACGTAGACGGGCCGGACCCGGTAGCCGAGCCAGTGCGGCGGGCGCGGTACCTCGCCGTCGCCGAAGCGGGCGGTCTCGCGGGCCACGGCGGCCTCCAGCTCGGCGCGGTCGGCCAGCGGCCGGGACTGGAGGCTGGCCCAGGCGCCGATGCGGCTGTCCCGGGCGCGTGACGCGAAATAGGCGTCGGCCTCGGCGTCGGTGACCTGCTCGACCGGGCCCCGGAAGCGCACCTGGCGGCGCAGGGACTTCCAGTGGAGGGCGCCGGCGGCCCGCATGTTGCCGGCGAGCTCCCGGCCCTTCTGCGACCTGCTGTTGGTGTAGAAGACGAAGCCGTCGGCGTCGAACCCCTTGAGCAGCACGATGCGGACGTCGGGCAGTCCGTCGGCGTCGGTGGTGGCGATCGACATGGCGTTGGGGTCGTTCACTTCACTGGCTTCGGCGTCCCGGAACCATTCGCGGAACAGTTCGATGGGGGCGTTCAGTTCGTGCACGGAACTCATCCCTCCCGAAGAACGCGCGCTAGAGCTTCACGGCCTGCTTCTCGTCGAGCAGATGGCGCCACTTGTCGAGGTCGCCACCGCGGGCGGTGACCAGGTGCGGCGCTCCGGCGGTGTCCACGAGGACCTCCGCCGCCGGCGGGATGTTGAGGAATTCCATGTGCTGCGTGGCGCAGTAGGCGCCGACGTCGAGGATCAGCATGTGGCTGCGGGCGTCGACGCCCTCGGGCACCCGGTACTCGCCGGGCAGGATGTAGTCGTGGCGCAGGATGCTGCGGCCGCGCAGCGCCGCGTCGACACCGCCGGTGCCCGCGGGAATCTCCTTCATGTCCCCGTCGAGGAAGACCACGTTGTGGCGGCGGTCGCGGAGCTGGGCCGAGGGCATCAGCATCCGGGAGCCGTCGGTGACGACGAGGCTGCCGACGGAGTTGGTGATGACGTTGCGCTCCACGCTGAGCAGGAGGGCCCCGGTGTCGGCCAGCACGTCCCGGGCCGGCTCGAAGAGGAACTTCACGTCCTCCGGGATGCCCATCCGGTCGGCGCTCGCCCGCAGCGCCTTGAAGTACTGGCCCCAGTCGAAGTGCTTCTCCGTCTCGTCCCACTTCTCGTAGACGAAGCCGTGGCCGCCCGCGAAGTTGATGGAGTGGGCCTTGGGGAAGTGGGTCCGGAAGATGGTGAACATCGTCTCGATGATGCCGACCATGTCATCGAGGGAGTTGCCGCTTCCGCAGTAGACCTCGAGGCAGTCCAGATCGCGCCCGTGCCGTTCCAGCAGGTCGGACAGGTTCTTCAGCTCGCTGAGCTTGATGCCGGGCTTCCCGGACTCGAGGCTGTCGATCCGGACGCTGATCGAGGGGGCGTCGTTGCGCAGCGAGTGGGAGACCTCGTCCAGGCTGGAGAGGAAGGTGGGGTGGCCCGCCCGGTCCCAGAAGCTGATCTCGTCGTCGGAGACATGGCCGGGGGAGACGATGAACTTGTCGAAGCCGAACTTCTTGAGGAGCTGGTACTCGCTCGGCAGCTGGAGCAGGACGCCCACGCCCAGGTCCTGGAAGGGCCGCAGGACATGGGGGTTGGAATTGGGGAAGAAGGGGACGTAGAGCTCGACGCGGGAGCCGATCCCGGCCGCCTCGGCGGCGCTCTGGATGCGTCCTATGTTCTTGACGATCTGTGCTTCGCTGTAGAGGAAGACCGGTGTCCCCACGCGTTCGGCGATCGGTCGCAGATCGACCTCACCGAGCCAGGTACCGGTCAATTTACAGTCGCTCTGACAGTCGTTCGCGGACATTTCGCCGCCTCACTCTCTGGATACCGAAGTTCCTGACCGACGCTCTTGCCGTACACGGATGTGCAGAAGTGCAAGGTGGTGCGAGGTTCTCGGGTGCTGGAGATCGTGAGCTGCCGGTTCACGGACAGGCCGGAACCGCGCGGCGCGTCGAGGGCGCCGCGATGCTGTGGAAGGTTGTCAGGGGGATATGCCAGGACAGGCGTTCGCTCACCGCGCTGGCGTTCGAAGTCTACACGCGTGGGCCGGAGTTGGCCCTGACCCGACGGCCGGAATCATTCCACCGAGCGGGTGACCTGCAGGAACTCCCTGATCAAATACGGGTCCTTTACTCCGCGCCGCGCCTCCACACCACTGGAGACGTCCACGCCCCAGGGGGCCGTGGTGCGGATGGCGTCTGCCACGTTCCCGGGGTTGAGCCCGCCGGCGAGGATCCAGCGGCCCGCCGGCGGGGTGAAGCTCCCGGCAGACCAGTCCCACGGCTCGCCGGAGCCGGGGGCCGGGGCGTCGAGCAGGAGGAGGTCCTCCCCCAGCTCGCCCAGGACCGGCGGCTCGCCGTGGCAGGAGGTGGCGCGGATCAGGGTCCAGCCGTCGGGCCGCAGCTCCGCGTAGTGCCCGGCCCCCTCGTCGCCGTGGAGCTGTACGGCCCGGACGCCCGCGGCCCGGGCCAGCGCCCGGACCTCGGCCACGGGCTGGCAGCGGAAGACCCCCACGGTCAGCACATGCCCGGGCACCCGCTCGGCCAGCGAACGGGCGAGGGCGGGGTCCACCGTGCGCGGGCCGCCCGGCGCGAAGACGAAGCCGATGGCGTCGGCCCCGGCCTCGACCGCCGTGTCCACGTCCCCGGCCGTGCGCAGCCCGCAGATCTTGACGAACAGCGGCGTACGCGACGCCTCCGACGCGCTCGAACCGTTCACGCCAGTCACGCTGAAACACTCCCATCGCCGGACCACCCGCGAACGTACAGCACCCCGCACCCGGGCGCACAGGGCCGGACGGCTCCTTGCACGGCCACCGCCGGTCGTCACCGGCCGGTGAAGAGGTTCCGCACCCGGCGCCTGGCCCGGCGCCCCGCCGCGTAGTCGTCGTCACCGCCGTTGTCGTCGTCGTCCGGGCCGTGCAGCACGGTCCAGCTGACGGCGGAGACGGCGGGCTCCAGCGAGAGCCTGCTGACCGCCTCCTCCAGGAGGCTGTCGTCCCGGCGCTCGGTGCTGAGCTCGGCCGCGACCGTCACCTTCCCCGCCGTCTCCGCGTCCCGGCTGTGCACCGAGCGCAGGGTGAAGCCGGGCCGGGTCACGGCCTGGACGACGAGCGTCCGCACATGCGCCTCCTCGGGCTCGGTGCAGACCACCTCGAAGTGGTAGTCGGTGACCACCTCGGCCCCGCCGTGCGCCCCCCGGTCCAGGCCCCGGGCGAGCGGGCGCAGCAGGGTGTTGGCGCCCACCACCCCGACCGTGCCGAGGGCCGCGAGGACGTACAGCCCGGTCCCGGCGAGGGCGCCGACGGCGGCCGAACACCACAGGGTGGCGGCGGTGTTGAGGCCGCGCACGCTGAGTCCGTCGCGCATGATGACGCCCGCGCCGAGGAAACCGATGCCGGAGACGATCTGCGCGGCGACGCGCGAGCCGTCGTAGCCGGAGGTGCTGGTGGCGCTGCTGAAGCCGTAGGTGGAGAGCAGGACGAAGAGGGCGGATCCGGCGGCGACGAGCGCGTTGGTGCGCAGCCCCGCCATTCTGGCCCGCCACTGTCGCTCCAGCCCGATGATCGCACCGAAGCCCAGTCCGGCCCCGATGTTGGCCGCGAGCTGCCACTCGTGAACCATGGCCATGATCCGCCCCTCCTGTGTCCGTTGTGTCGATCTCTTGTCGGCCCTCTTATCGGCCGCTCAGAGCCAGGTGTTGAACCGGCGGATGTACCAGGTCTTCACCCCCTGGGTCAGCAGGCAGTAGGCGAGCAGGGTGCCGGCCAGCCACGGGAAGTACGTCAGGGGCAGCGCCTGCATCCCGAGCACCCCGGCGAGCGGGGAGAACGGCACCCAGATGCCGAACGCCATGATCAGCGCGGTCATCACCAGCACGGGCGCGGTGGCCCGGGACCGCACGAAGGGGATCTTCCGGGTGCGCAGCATATGGACGACCAGGGTCTGGGTCAGCAGGCCCTCGACGAACCAGCCGGACTGGAAGAGCGCCTGGTGCGCCTCGCTGTTCGCCCCGAAGACGTGCCACATCAGCAGGTAGGTGGTGATGTCGAAGACGGAGCTGGTGGGCCCGAGGACGAGCATGAAGCGGCCGATGCCCTTGGCGTCCCAGGCGCGGGGCTCGCGCAGGTACTCCTTGTCCATCCGGTCCCAGGGCGTGGCCAGCTGCGAGATGTCGTACGCGAGGTTCTGCACGAGCAGCTGCATGGCCAGCATCGGCTGGAAGGGGATGAAGGCGGAGGCGACCAGGACGGAGAAGACGTTCCCGAAGTTCGAGGAGGCCGTCATCTTGATGTACTTGATGGTGTTGCCGAAGGTCTGCCGGCCCTGGAGGACGCCCTGCTCCAGGACCATGAGGTCCTTCTCCAGCAGGATGATGTCGGCGGACTCCTTGGCGATGTCGACGGCCGTGTCGACGGAGATGCCGACGTCGGCGTCGCGCAGCGCGGCGGCGTCGTTGATGCCGTCGCCGAGGAAGCCGACGGTGTGGCCCTCGGCCTGGAGGGCGCGGACGATCCGGGCCTTCTGCACGGGGTTCGCCTTGGCGAAGACGGTGGTCGTGGCCGTCAGCTCGCGCAGCGCGGCGTCGTCCAGCCCGTCGATCTCCGCTCCGGTGACGACACGGCCGACGTCGATGCCGACGTCCGCGCAGACCCGGGCGGCGACCAGCTCGTTGTCACCGGTGACGACCTTGACGGCGATGCCGTTGTCGGCGAGCGCCTGGAGGGCCTGGGCGGCGTCCTTCTTCGGCGGGTCGAGGAAGGCGAGGAAGCCGATGAGGGTGAGCTCCGCCTCGTCGGCGACCGTGTACGTCTCGCTCTCGGCGGGCGTCGTACGGGTCGCGACGGCGAGGACGCGCAGGCCGAGCCGGTTGTTGGCCTCGGCGGTCAGGGCCGCCTCACGGCGCAGCGCGTCGGTGAGCGGGACGCGGACGCCGCGGTCGGTCATATGGGTGCACAGGCCGAGGACCTCCTCGACGGCGCCCTTGGTGATGAGGCAGTGTTCGCCAACCGCGTGCTCGGCGGCGGACCCAGTGAGTTCCTTCCGGGCCAGCACGACCGACATCCGGCGGCGGGCGAAGTCGAAGGGGATCTCGTCGACCATCGTGAAACGGGCGTCGACGACAACCTCCTCGGCTTCGAGCACACGGTCGATGACGGCCTGGTCCAGCAGATTGCGCAGCCCGGTCTGGAAGTGGCTGTTGAGGTAGGCGTACTCCAGGACCTCGCTGTCCTCGCCGCCCCGGACGTCGAGGTAGCGGTCGAGGACGATGCGGTCCTCGGTGAGGGTGCCGGTCTTGTCCGTGCAGAGCACGTCCATGGCGCCGAGGTTCTGGATGGCGTTGAGGCGCTTGACGACGACCTTGTGGCGGGACATGGTGACCGCGCCGCGCGCCAGGTTGGTGGTGACGACCATCGGCAGCATCTCGGGGGTGAGGCCGACGGCCACGGCGATCGCGAAGGTGAAGGCCTCGGCCCAGTCGCCCTTGGTGAAACCGTTGATCGCGAAGACCAGCGGGACCATGACCAGCATGAAGCGGATCAGCAGGTAGCTGACCTTCTTCACGCCCGTGTCGAAGCTGGTCTCGGGCCGCTCGCCGACGAGGGAACCGGCCATCGAGCCGAAGTAGGTGTCGGCGCCGGTGGCCACGACCACGCCGGTGGCGGTGCCGGAGGTGACGGAGGTGCCCATGAGGGCGAGGTTGTCGGCCTCGACGGGGTCGGTGGTCGTGGACTGCCCGTAGTCGTGCGTACGCGTGTCGGCCTTGGGCGCGGGCAGCGACTCCCCGGAGAGCGCGGCCTGGCTGATCATGAGGTCCTTGGCCGTGAGCAGCCGCAGATCGGCGGGGACGAGGTCACCGGCGGCCAGCCGGACGACGTCGCCCTTGACGACCCGGTCCATGGGGATCTCCACGGTGGCGGGCGCGGCGTCCCGCCCGGCCCGGCGCTGGACGGCCGTGGTGGTGGTGACCAGCGCCCGCAGCGCGGCGGCGGAGGCGGCGGACCGGTACTCCTGCCAGAACCGCAGCAGGCCGCTGATCAGCACCATCGCCCCGAGGATGGGGATCTTGGGGTCGAAGGGCTCCTCGTCGGCGACCTGCAGCCACTGGGCGTACATGATCACGACGAGCGCGGTCAGGATCAGGATGAACGGGTTCCAGAAGGCCTTGGCCAGCTGTGCGTACCAGCGGGGGCCGCGGTCGTGGGCGACGACGTTCGCGCCGTCGCGCTCCAGACGCTCCTCGGCCTCGTCCTGCCGCAGCCCCTGCGGGGTGGCGCGGACGTCCTGGAGCACCTGGGACCCGGGCAGCGCGCTGAACCGGGCGAGCCGCCCGGCGACGGCACGGGTGCCGGCCTCCAGCTCGGCGGCCTTGCGCTCACGGCGGGTACGGCCGCCCGGCGGCGCGAGCTTCTGGGGGGTGAGGGTGGTGTTGGTCATGGCGGAACCTCTCTCCGGGCATGACGGCATGGCGGCGTGGCGCGCAGGGGCGCGCGGCCGCGCCGCGCCGTGGGCACGGAAAAGTGGGCGTGGAGATAGGACGGCCTGGCGCGCGGAGGGCAGCGGAAATCACCCGTGTCCGCGGGTTCAGGCGGAGAGAAACGCGGCCGGAAGTGGCCGATGAGAAAGGGGAATCACACGCGACAGCGAACAAACCACGAGCGGTCTGTCACCGAGGGGCGAACGGCCTGTGTGTCAGCGGAAAAACGGCGTCAACGGGCCGTGCGCGGGAGAGGTGCGCTGTGGCGAGGACTTCCCTCGGGACTCCGACTGGTCATCCCGATCACCTCCTCGCTCGTACGGACAGCGCTGGTGCCGCCGACGCACACGCCGAAGCGGGCCGGAACGGCACCTTCGGCACCCAGCATGCCACAGGTGTCACTGGTGTCGACCATGTGCGGGCAATGGGCGCGTAAAGCGCGCCGGGGCGGCAGCGCGCGCAAGCGACGCCTTCCTCCCTGCCTACGAGGAGGTAGAGGAGTCGGAGGACCAGGCCGAGTTGGTGACGCTGGCCCTCGGCCGGGCAGCCTGCCCCGCCTGTCGCGGCGCCGCGGCCAGCGTCAGGCTGCCGGGTACGGCGGCGAACACCTCGCGCAGGTCGGCCGCGAGGGCGGCGCGCGCGGGGGTGCCCGGACGTGACGTCCAGGTGGCCAGCGCGCAGTGGAACGCGGCGATCAGGACATCCAGTGCGAGCCGCGGGCGCGGGTCTCCCGTGGCGCCGAGGTCGAGCCTGCGGCGGAGGACGGCGAGTGCGGCGCGGCAGGTGCGGTCGCAGAAGTGGAGGCCGTGCGCGCCCATCGAGGGTGTCCTCTCGGCGAGTCGGCGGCTGAGCAGCACGCGCCGGGCCCAGTCGTCCGTCATCCGGTCCAGGGCGGCGAGCAGCGCGTCCTGCAGCGTCTCCAGGAGCGTACGGCCGCCCGGGTCGCGGGTCTCGAGGTCGTCGAGGAAAGCCGCCCAGAGGTCCTGGGTCGGTGCCATGGCGACGTCTTCCTTGCTCGTGAAGTAGCGGAAGAACGTGCGCTTGGAGACGTCCACGGCGTCGCAGAGCTCGTCGAGGGTCGTGCCGTCGAAGCCGTGCTCGGTGAACTGTTCCAGGGCCGTGTCGATCAGCGCCTGCCGGGTGCGGAGCTTCTTGCGCTCGCGCAGCGGCAGCCGCTCCTTCTCGGTTTCCGCCATGACGGCAGCGTACTGGAGATGCCCATGGGCGCTAACGCCACTTGCAAGCTTATGCCACTCAGTGGCATAAGTATCTCCGGTGCTTCCAGGCGCCGCTCAGCCCTGCCGAAAGGTCCCCACCCATGCGCGCCCTGCTCGTCGACCGCTCCGCCCCCGCCGGACTGCGGCCCGGTCATGTCCCCGACCCCACGCCCGCACCCCATCAGGCGCTGATCCGGGTGGCGGCGACGTCCCTCAACCACGGTGAGATCAGGCACGGCCTGGAGAACGCGCCGGACGGGGCCGTTCTCGGCTGGGACGCGGCCGGCGTCGTGGAGCGGGCGGCGGCCGACGGCTCGGGGCCGGCCGCCGGAACCCCTGTGGTGACCCTGGCCCCCGACGGGGCCTGGGCCGAACTCCGCGCCGTCGACACCGATCTGATCGGAACGGTTCCCGCCGGCGCCGACCCCGGGGCGGTCAGTACGATCCCCGTCGCGGGCGCCAGCGCCCTGCGCGCCCTGCACCGCCTGGGCCCGATCCTCGGCAGGCGGATCCTCGTCACCGGGGCCACCGGTGGCGTCGGGCGGTACGCCGTCCAGCTCGCCCGGCTCGGCGGCGCGCACGTCATCGCCTCCACCGCGAGCCCGGAGGCGCACGGTGACGGACTGCGCGACCTCGGTGCCCAGGAAGTGATCGCGGAGCCCGCGGCGCTCGGCGCGCCGGTGGACGGTGTCGTGGACCTGGTGGGCGGACGGCAGCTCGTCGACGCCTACGAGAAGCTGGCCGAGAGGGGCACGCTGGTCTCCGTGGGACACGCGACGGGTGAGAGCGAGCACTTCCCCGTCGGCGCCTTCTTCGGCGACCAGGGACGGCACGACCGCTCCATCGCCACCTTCTTCCTGCTCTCCTGCACCGGCCTCGGCCCCGACCTGTCCTGGCTCGCCAGCCGGGTCGCCGCCGGTGACCTCGACCCGGGGATCTCCTGGCGGGGGAGCTGGGAGAAGGCGGCCGAAGCGGCCGAGGCCCTGCTCGGACGCCGGCTCCACGGCAAGGCGGTACTCGAGATCGGCTGACGCGAGGTGCCGGCACTCAGGCCGTGGTGGCATCCGCTTTCCTCCGGCCCGGGTGACGCACCGGGCTCCGCGCCTCGTGGTGGATCGGCGTGCCCCCGCCCGTCAGCGGAATCCCCGATCCTCCGCGCCGCAGCGCGATGATTTCCGCTGCGATGGAGAGGGCCGTCTCCTCCGGCGTCCTGGCGCCGAGGTCGAGGCCGATCGGGGAGCGCAGCCGGGCCAATTCGGCGTCCGTCAGCCCCTCTTCGCGCAGCCGCGCCAGCCGCGCCTCGTGCGTACGGCGCGATCCCATCGCGCCCACGTACGCGACCGGCAGGCGCAACGCCCGTTCCAGCAGCGGGACGTCGAACTTCGCGTCGTGCGTGAGGACGCAGACGACCGTACGGGCGTCGACCGCCGTCCGGTCGAGGTAGCGGTGGGGCCAGTCGACGGCCACCTCGTCGGCCTCCGGGAAGCGCGCCCGTGTCGCGAAGACGGGGCGGGCGTCGCACACGGTCACGTGGTAGCCGAGGAACTTGCCCGCCCGCACCAGCGCCGCCGCGAAGTCGATCGCGCCGAAGACGAGCATCCGCGGCGGCGGCACGCTGCACTCGACCAGGAGCCGGACCTCATGACAGGGGAGGTCGACGGCGCCCGTACGGCCCGCGTCCAGCAGGGCCAGCGCCTCCCGGGCCGCCGTCGCGTCCAGCGCCGGGCCGCCGCCCAGGCAGCCCTCGGCCCGGCCGCCGGGCCGTACGAGCAGGGTGCGGCCCGGTGTGCCGGGCGGGCCCGTCACCACCCGGGCCAGCGCCAGCGCCTCGCCGCGCGCGGCGGCGGACAGCGCCTCGGCCAGCACCGGATTCCGCTGTACCGGGGTCACCAGCACGTCGATCTCGCCGCCGCACATCAGGCCGACGGCGAAGGCGTCCTCGTCCGAGTAGCCGAACCGTTCCCGCAGGGTCTCCCCGGTCTCCAGCGCCTCGCGGCACAGCTCGTACACCGCGCCCTCCACGCACCCTCCGGAGACCGAGCCGACGGCCGTTCCCCCGGCGTCGACGGCGAGGGCCGCGCCCGGTGGGCGGGGCGCGCTGCCCCGGACGGCGACGACCGTGGCCACCGCGAATTCGCGGCCCTCCGCGTACCAGCGGCGCAGGTCGTCCGCGATGTCCAGCACGACAGAACCCCCTACTTCACGCCCAGCCACTGCTCGATCGGGTGCAGGGCGAAGTAGCCCGCGAAGACGAGAGTCAGCACCCACATGAAGAGGCCGGGCTCGCGCCAGCGGCCCTGCCCGGCCTTGATGACGGTGTAGGCGATGACGCCGCCGCCGACGCCCACGGTGATGGAGTACGTGAACGGCATCAGCGCCACCGTCAGGAAGACCGGGATGGCGACCGCGCGGTCCGTCCAGTCGATGTGGCGGGCGTGGCTCATCATCATCGCGCCGATGACGACCAGCGCCGCCGCGGCGATCTCGCCGGGGACGATCCTCGTCAGGGGCGTGAAGAACAGGCACGCCGTGAAGAACAGCCCGGTGACGACGGACGACAGGCCCGTGCGGGCGCCCTCGCCCACGCCCGTCGCCGACTCGACGAAGACCGTCTGGCCCGAGGCCCCGGCCACTCCGCCGATCGCCCCGCCCGCGCCGTCGACGAGCAGCGCCCGGCTCAGTCCGGGCATCCGGCCGCGCTCGTCGGCGAGTCCGGCCTCGGTGCCCACGCCGATGATCGTGGCCATGGCGTCGAAGAACCCGGCCAGCACCAGAGTGAAGACGATCATCCCCACGGTCACCCCGCCGACCTTCCCCCAGCCGCCGAACTCGACCTGGCCGAAGAGCGAGAAGTCGGGCATGGAGACGGCCCCGCCGGTGAGCCTGGGGGCGCCGTTCTGCCAGGTGCGGGGGCCGAGGTCGAAGGCCGCGTTCACGACGACGGCAAGCACGGTGCCCGCCACGATGCCGATGAGGATCGCGCCGGGCACATCGCGCGCCTGGAGCATGAAGATCAGCAGCAGGGTGACGGAGAAGAGCAGCACCGGCCAGCCGGCCAGCTCGCCCGCGGGTCCCAGGGTGACCGGTCCCCCGGACTTCGCGGCGTGCACGAAGCCCGCCTTGACCAGGCCGATCAGGGCGATGAACATGCCGATGCCCATGGTGATGGCGTGCTTGAGCTCCAGCGGGATGGCGTTCATGACGCGTTCGCGCAGCCCGGTGAGGACGAGCAGCATGATGACGACGCCGTAGAGGACGCACATGCCCATGGCCTGCGGCCAGGTCAGCTGGGGCGCGACCTGGGTGGAGAGCACCCCGGAGACCCCCAGGCCGGCCGCGAGTGCCAGCGGAACCCTGCCGATCAGTCCCATCAGCAGGGTGGACAGCGCTGCCGCGAAGGCCGTCGCGGTGATCAGGCCCGTCCGGGCGAGGGTGTGCCGCCCGGCGTCCGGTCCGGAGAGGATCAGCGGGTTGAGCAGGAGGATGTAGCTCATCGCCATGAACGTGGTGACGCCGCCGCGCACTTCACGTCCCAGCGTCGATCCCCGTTCGGAGATGTGGAAGTAACGGTCGAGCCAGGACCGTCCGGCGGGCGGACGCGAGCCCGCGCCCGCCTCCTCCGCCGTGGTCCCCGGCCGCACGGATGCATGGGTCATGGTGCCTGCTCCAGAGGGTTCCGGTGGGGGCTGCGTGACCCGGGGGACGGCCCGAGGCAAGGGGAGATCAGGTGCCCGTCAGGTGTTCCGGGCGGACCGGGACCCTGTTCAGGGCCAGGCCCGTCGCCTGCCGGATCGCCGCCACGACGGCCGGCGTCGAGGAGAGGGTGGGGGCCTCCCCCACTCCGCGCAGGCCGTACGGGGCGTGGTCGTCGGCGAGTTCGAGGACGTCGACCGGGATGGCGGGCGTGTCGAGGATGGTGGGGATGAGGTAGTCGGTGAAGGAGGGGTTGCGGACCTTCGCGGTCACCGGGTCGACGACGATCTCCTCCATCACCGCCAGGCCCAGCCCCTGTGTCGTGCCGCCCTGGATCTGGCCGGTCACGGACAGCGGGTTGAGGGCCTTGCCGACGTCCTGGGCGCACGCCAGCTCCACGACCTTGACCAGGCCCAGCTCGGTGTCGACCTCCACGACCGCCCGGTGGGCGGCGAAGGAGTACTGGACGTGGCCGAAGCCCTGCCCGGTGCGCCGGTCGAAGGGCTGCGTGGGGCGATGCCGCCACTCCTCCTCGGCCTCGACGGTCTCGCCCTCCAGGACGTCCACGAGCGTGGCGAGGACCTCGCCGCCGTCGGTGACCACCTTGCCGTCCTCCAGGAGGAGTTCGGCGGTGGCCCACGCGGGGTGGTAGGTGCCGAAGCGGGCCCGGCCCAGCTCCAGGACCCTCTCCCGCACCAGCTCGCAGGCGTGCTTGACCGCGCCGCCGGTGACGTACGTCTGCCGGGAGGCGGAGGTGGACCCGGCGGAGCCGACACGGGTGTCGGCGGGGTGGATCGTCACCCGGGCGACGCCGAGCTCGGTCCGGGCGATCTGGGCGTGCACGGTGATCCCGCCCTGGCCCACCTCGGCCATCGCGGTGTGCACGGTCGCCACCGCCTCACCGCCCACCGCCTCCAGCCGCACCCGGGCGGTGGAGTAGTCGTCGAAGCCCTCGGAGAAGCCGACGTTCTTGATGCCGACCGCGTAGCCGACGCCCCGGACGACCGACTCGCCGTGGGTGGTGTTGGACAGGCCGCCCGGCAGCGCCCGGACGTCCGGCTCGCCGCCCGCCGACTCCCACTGGCGGGCCGGTGGCAGCGGCATCGCCTTGACGCGCCGCAGCAGTTCGGCGACGGGCGCGGGCGAGTCGACGACCTGGCCGGTCGGCATCACGGCGCCCTGCGCCATGGCGTTGCGGCGGCGGAAGCCGACCGGGTCCATGCCCAGCGCGGCCGCGAGCCTGTCCATCTGCGCCTCGTAGGCGAAGCACGCCTGGACCGCGCCGAAGCCGCGCATCGCCCCGCAGGGCGGGTTGTTGGTGTAGAGGGCGATCGCCTCGACGTCGACGTGCTCGACGACGTACGGGCCCACGGCCAGGGAGGCGGCGTTGCCGACGACGGCCGGGGAGGAGGAGGCGTAGGCGCCGCCGTCCAGCACGATGCGGGCGGTGACGTAGACGAGGTCGCCGTCGCGGGTCGCCCCGTGCTCGTAGCGGAGCTTCGCGGGGTGGCGGTGGACGTGGCCGAAGAAGGACTCGAAGCGGTTGTAGACCATCTTCACGGGCCGGCCGGTGCGCAGCGCGAGCAGGCAGGCGTGGGCCTGCATGGACAGGTCCTCGCGGCCGCCGAAGGCGCCGCCGACGCCGGAGAGCGTCATGCGGACCTTGTCCTCGGGCAGGCCGAGGACGGGGGCGATCTGGCGCAGGTCGGCGTGGAGCCACTGGGTGGCGATGTAGAGGTCGACGCCGCCGTCCTCGGCGGGTACGGCGAGCCCGGACTCGGGGCCGAGGAACGCCTGGTCCTGTGTGCCGACTTCGTACTCGCCGGTGACGACGACGTCGGCGCGGTCCTTGTGGGCGGCCACGTCGCCGCGGACGACGGGCTGGCGGTGGACGATGTTGGGGTGCGGGACGTGGGGGGCGATGGGGGTACCCCCTGGACC
>NZ_JAILXP010000270.1 GCF_020740895.1 Streptomyces sp. UNOB3_S3
GCTGAACGCCCCGCCGCAGGCCGGCCCCGCCGAGACCGCCCCGGCGTCGTCCGCGCGGCCGCCGGCCGCGGCGGACGCGGCGCCCTCCCCCGCCGTGGGGCCGCTGTTCTACACCGCCGAGGGCGCCCCGGCGCACGGCTGCACCGCCAGCGTGGTGCACAGCCCGGCGGGCGACCTGGTCGTCACCGCCGCGCACTGCGTGTACATGGACGGCTTCCGCACCGACCTCGCCTTCGTCCCGGGCTATCAGGACGGAACGGCGCCCTACGGGGTGTGGGTGCCGGCCTCGATCGACGTCGACCCGGAGTGGGCGGCCGACCGGGACCCGGACCACGACGTGGCCTTCCTGCGCGTCCGCCCGGCGGAGGGCGGCGCGCCCGTCGAGCGGGTGACGGGGGCGGAGCGGGTGCGCTTCGACCCGCCGCGCGAGCGGCCCACCCAGGTGCTGGGCTACCCGAACGACGACGAGCGGCCCGTGTCCTGCCGGAACACGACGCGGGGCGAGGGCGACACCCAGCTGCGCTTCGACTGCGAGGGGCTGCCGAACGGGACGAGCGGCAGCCCGTTCCTCACGGACGTGGACGCGGGGACGGGGCTGGGGACGCTCGTCGGCGTCCTCGGCGGCAAGGACGAGGGCGGCGACGAGGAGACGTCGTACGCCTCGTACTTCGGGCCCGCCGTCAAGCGGCTGTACGAGCGCGCGACACGCGCGTAGGGCTCAGCCGTACATCCGCCGTACATCAGCCGTACAGAGGACTCAGCCGTACATCCGCCGCATGGCGAAGTCGACCATCTGCTCCACCGACTTCGCGTCGAAGACCATCCGGTGGTCGCCCTCCATGTCGAGGACGAAGCCGTAGCCGGTCGGCAGCAGGTCCAGGACCTCCGCGCCGGTGATGACGAAGTACTTGGACTCCTTGCCCGCGTACCGCCGCAGCTCCTTCAGCGAGGTGAACATCGGGATCACCGGCTGCTGGGTGTTGTGCAGCGCCAGGAAACCGGGGTTCTCCCCACGCGGGCAGTAGACCTTGGAGCTCGAGAAGACCGTCTGGAAGTCCTCGGCGGACATCTGGCCCGTGGTGAAGGCCCGTACCGCGTCGGCGAGCGACGGGGGCGACGGCTCGGGGTACAGCGGCTGCTCGCCGTAGCCGCCGGGCTGCTGCGGGGGCGCGTAGCCCTGCTGTGCCGCGTTCTGGTCGTAGCCGTACATGGCTCCAAAGCCTAGAGGGTCGTACGGGTCACAGTTGGCCGATCAGGTCTTGCGTCTTATTACCGGTGGGTAGCATCATGCTGCTTACTGACCGGTACGCACAGAGGATCGCCCTCCCGTCACCTACGGAGCCGTCTGTCATGGGCCACTACAAGTCGAATCTTCGCGACATCGAGTTCAACCTCTTCGAGGTCCTCGGCCGCGACAAGGCGTACGGCTCCGGCCCGTTCGCGGAGATGGACGTCGAGACCGCGAAGAGCGTCCTGTCGGAGATCACGCGGCTGTCGGAGAACGAGCTGGCCGAGTCCTTCGCGGACACCGACCGCACCCCGCCGGTCTTCGACCCGGAGACCAACACGGCCCCGATTCCCGCCGCGTTCAAGAAGAGCTACAAGGCCTTCATGGACGCCGAGTGGTGGCGTCTGGGCATCCCGGAGGCGATCGGCGGCACCACCGCGCCGCGCTCCCTGATCTGGGCGTACGCGGAGGCGATCCTCGGCTCCAACCCGGCCATCTGGATGTACTCCTCGGGCCCCGCGTTCGCGGGCATCCTCTTCGACGAGGGCACCGAGCAGCAGAAGCACATCGCGAAGATCGCGGTGGAGAAGCAGTGGGGCTCCACCATGGTCCTCACCGAGCCCGACGCGGGTTCGGACGTGGGCGCCGGCCGCACCAAGGCCGTCCAGCAGGAGGACGGCTCCTGGCACATCGAGGGCGTCAAGCGCTTCATCACCTCGGGTGAGCACGACATGGCGGAGAACATCCTCCACTACGTCCTCGCCCGCCCCGAGGGCGCCGGCCCCGGCACCAAGGGCCTCTCCCTCTTCCTCGTGCCGAAGTACGAGTTCGACTTCGAGACCGGCGAGCTGGGCGAGCGCAACGGCGTCTACGCCACCAACGTCGAGCACAAGATGGGCCTGAAGGCCTCCAACACCTGCGAGATGACCTTCGGCGACAAGCACCCCGCCAAGGGCTGGCTCATCGGTGACAAGCACGACGGCATCCGCCAGATGTTCATGATCATCGAGTTCGCCCGGATGATGGTCGGCACGAAGGCCATCGCCACCCTCTCCACCGGCTACCTCAACGCGCTGGAGTACGCCAAGGAGCGCGTGCAGGGCACGGACCTGGCGAACTTCATGGACAAGTCCGCGCCCAAGGTCACCATCACCCACCACCCCGACGTGCGCCGCTCGCTGATGACCCAGAAGGCGTACGCGGAGGGCATGCGCGCCCTCGTCCTCTACACCGCGACCGTCCAGGACGAGATCGCCGTCAAGGAGGCCGCGGGCGAGGACGCCAAGGCGCTGCACGGCCTCAACGACCTGCTGCTGCCCATCGTCAAGGGCTACGGCTCGGAGAAGTCCTACGAGCTGCTGTCCCACCAGTCGCTCCAGACCTTCGGTGGCTCCGGGTACCTCCAGGAGTACCCGATCGAGCAGTACATCCGGGACGCCAAGATCGACACCCTCTACGAGGGCACCACCGCCATCCAGGGCCAGGACTTCTTCTTCCGGAAGATCGTCCGCGACCAGGGCCAGGCGCTCACCATCCTCTCCGAGGAGATCAAGAAGTTCCTCGCCGAGGCCGCCGGCGGCGAGGAGCTCGCCGAGGCCCGCGAGAAGCTCGCGACGGCCGCGGTGGACCTGGAGGGCATCGTCGGCGCCATGCTGACCGACCTCGCCGCCACCGAGAAGGACGTCAAGTCCATCTACAAGGTGGGCCTGAACACCACCCGTCTGCTGATGGCCTCCGGTGACGTCGTCGTCGCCTACCTGCTCCTCAAGGGCGCGGCCGTGGCGGCCGAGAAGCTGCCGAACGCCTCCACCAAGGACAAGTCCTTCTACGAGGGCAAGATCGCGGCGGCGAAGTTCTTCGCCCACACGGTCCTGCCGGCCCTGGCCGTCGAGCGCGCGCTCGCCGAGTCCGTCGACCAGTCCCTGATGGAGCTGGACGAGGCCGCCTTCTAAGGCTCGTTCTCCCCCGCTCGTCCCACCCGTTCACGGGCTCGCGGGCCGTTCCACGTGAAACCGCCAAGGGCAGGTGCCGGGCGCCCGAAAGGGCCGCCCGGCGCTTGCCCTGATCCTTATTCTGAGGCCATGAGCTCTGCGCACCGCTTCGACCGCGGCCACACCGACGACCTGATGTCCTTCCTCGCGGCCAGCCCGTCGCCGTACCACGCGGTGGCCAACACCGCCGAGCGGCTGGAGAAGGCCGGTTTCCGCGAGGTCGTGGAGACCGACGCCTGGGACGGCCGCGCCGGCGGGATGTTCGTGCGCCGCGGCGGCGCCGTCATCGCCTGGTACGTGCCCGAAGGGGCCGGTGCCGCCACCCCGTTCCGCGTCATCGGCGCGCACACCGACTCCCCCAACCTGCGGATCAAGCCACTGCCCGACACGTCCTCGCACGGCTGGCGGCAGGTCGCCGTCGAGCTCTACGGCGGCACGCTGCTCAACACCTGGCTCGACCGCGACCTCGGCCTCTCCGGCCGTATTACTTTGCGGGATGGGGGCACCTCCCAGACGAAGTCTGGGGGAGGAAGCCACCGGCTGGTCAACGTCGACCGCCCGCTCATGCGCGTCCCGCAGCTCGCCATCCACCTCGACCGCGGGGTCAACCAGGACGGCCTCAAGCTCGACAAGCAGCGCCACATGACCCCCATCTGGGGCCTCGGCGAGGTGGACCAGGGCGATCTGATCCGCTTCGTCGCCGAGGAGACCGGCGTCGCGGCCGATGAGATCCGCGGCTGGGACCTGATGCTGCACAGCGTCGAGGCGCCCGCCTACCTCGGCCGCGACCGCGAGCTGATGGCCGGCCCCCGTATGGACAACCTGCTGTCCGTCCACGCCGGCATCGCCGCCCTCATCGCCGCGTCCTCCTCCGCGAGCCTGCCGTACATCCCCGTGCTGGCCGCCTTCGACCACGAGGAGAACGGCAGCCAGTCCGACACCGGTGCCGAGGGTCCGCTGCTCGGCAATGTCCTGGAGCGCTCGGTCCTCGCCCGCGGCGGTACGTTCGAGGACCGGGCCCGCGCGCTCGCCGGCACCGTCTGCCTGTCCTCCGACACCGGCCACGCCGTGCACCCCAACTACGCCGAGCGCCACGAGCCGGGCCACCACCCGATGCCCAACGGCGGCCCGATCCTCAAGGTCAACGTCAACCAGCGCTACGCCACCGACGGCGCCGGACGGGCCGTCTTCGCCGCCGCCTGTGAGCGGGCCGGGGTGCCGTGGCAGCACTTCGTCTCCAACAACGCCGTGGCCTGCGGCACCACCATCGGCCCGATCACCGCCGCGCGGCACGGCATCGCCACGGTCGACATCGGTGTGGCGATTCTCTCGATGCACTCCGCGCGCGAGCTCTGCGGCGCCGAGGACCCCCATCTTCTCGCCGCCGCGCTGACCGCCTTCCTTGAAGGATGATCGCCAATTGATCGTTTTTGACTGATCGTTCTCGATGGCGGCTACCGGGGGCTGATATACAGCCTTCACACGTCATACGTCCGTCCCACCCCCCGGGGGAAGCACCATGACCACCCGCACCCTGCGGTTCGCCGTCGCCGCGCTCACCGCCACGGCCGCCCTCACGCTCACCGCCTGTGGCGGCTCGGACGGCGAGGAGGGCAAGGCTGCCAAGGACGAGCAGGTCACGGCCGACGCCGCCGCTGGGGACGACATGGGTGGGGAGAGCACCTCGGACGACGAGAACGGCCAGGAGCAGGACAAGGGCGACGCCTGCGGCCCCGGCACCGTGAAGATCGAGGCCAGGGCCGTGAAGTCGCCCGTCAACCACGTCCTGCTGGTGGCGACCAACACCTCCAAGTCGCCCTGCACCGCCTATGGCTTCCCGTTCCTGCGCTTCGACCAGGACCAGGCCACGGCGATCGCGGTCGAGGAGAGCAAGCCGAAGGACAAGGTCACGATCGCCCCGGGCAAGTCGGCCTACGCGGGGGTGCTGGCCTCGGCGGCGGACGGCTCGGGCGGCACCGGCCGGGACGCCAAGCAGCTGTCGGTCACCTTCCAGACGCCGGGCGGTGACCCCCTCGCGGGTGACCCGTCCTCGGCGGGCGCGCCGGGCGGATCGCTGCACGTGGACGACTCCGCGCGCACGACGTACTGGGTCGACGCGGAGGACGCCGCCCTGAAGTGGTGATCCCCGTTGTTCCCCGGCTGACGGCCGGGGGACAACGGGCGCACCGTGCGCGCCGAGCACGCCGGGCGCGGCGGTCACGCCGGGCGCACCTGACGCGGCGGGCCGCCGCTACGCGTCCAGACCGGCCAGCACCAGCGGCAGCCGGTCCGCGCCGCCGGCGACCACCCGCACGGGGACGCCCCAGTCCTGCTGGTGGACATGGCACGCCGGGTACTCGTTCTCGGGATCGTTGTCGCAGGACGCCGCCATCGCCGAGACGTGCAGCACGCCCTCCGTCACCCCGTCCGCGAGCCGCAGCTCACGGCTGAGGTCCGTGCCCTTCCCGTCGCCCTCCGCGAGGAGCTCGGGCGGGGTGGAGCTGACCAGCAGCCGCGTCGACGGCCCGTAGCGGGTGTCGAGCTTCTGCCCGGCGGGCGCCTGGAAGACCACGTCCAGCAGGAGCGCGCCGGGGGCGATCTCCGTGGCCTCGCGCCGCGTCCGGTGCGCCACGGACTCCACCCGCACCGCCTCCTCGGGCAGCCGCAGCCGCGTCAGCCGGTGCCGGGCGGACTCGACCACGACGATGTCCTCGCCG
The DNA here is from genome assembly GCF_020740895.1 of Streptomyces sp. UNOB3_S3. Classification (GTDB taxonomy): domain Bacteria; phylum Actinomycetota; class Actinomycetes; order Streptomycetales; family Streptomycetaceae; genus Streptomyces. The sequence continues at coordinate 5,937 of NZ_JAILXP010000270.1, forward strand.
GCGAGGACGGCGTCCGAGGGCTCCCGCAGGTCCGTGGCCAGCGTCGTCACCTCGCCCGTCGCCGGGTCGTAGCGGCGCAGCGCGTGGTTGTACGTGTCGGAGACGGCCACCGAGCCGTCGGGCAGGGCGGTGACGCCCAGGGGGTGCTGGAGGAGGGCCTGGGCGGCGTCGCCGTCGCGGTGGCCGAAGTCGAAGAGGCCGGCGCCCACAGCGGTGCGCACCGTGCCCTCGCGGTCGATCCAGCGCAGCGCGGACGTCTCCGAGTCGGCGAGCCACAGCCGCTCGCCGTCGGCGGAGGCCGCGAGCCCGGACGGCTGGGCGAACCACGCCTCGGCTGCGGGGCCGTCCACCAGGCCCTCGTTGGTCGTCCCGGCGGCGACCTGGACGGTGCCCGTCTCCGGGGCGTACGTCCACAGCTGGTGGACGCCGGCCATGGCGATCCAGACGCGGCCGCCGAACCAGGCGACGTCCCAGGGGGAGGAGAGGTCGACCTCGCGGGCCGGGCCGCTCGTCGGCGAGCCCTGCCACCACTGCTTCCCGGTGCCGGCGACGGTCGTCACGGCGCCGGTGGCCGGGTCGAAGGCGCGCAGCGCGTGGTTGACCGTGTCGGCGACGATCACCGTGCCGCCGGGCAGCAGGGCGAGGCCCTGGGGCTCGCTGAAGGCGGCGGTGCCGGCCGGGCCGTCGACGAGGCCGCGCTCGCCGGTGCCGATGCGGCGGACGACGGTCTCGCCGTCGGCGGCGAGCTCGACGAGCTGGTGCCGGGTGGAGTCGGAGACGAGGAAGCCGCCGTCCGGCAGGAGCAGGGCCTTGCCGGGGAAGCGGAGGTCGCCCGCGACCGGCTCGGGGGCCACGTAGGGGCCGTCGCCGCGCCGCAGGGTGCCCTTGGCGCCGTGGGTCTCCTCCAGCTCCTCGACCAGCTTGGCGAGGGCGTGGGCGTGGCCCTCGCCGGCGTGCTGGGCGACGACGTAGCCCTCGGGGTCGATGACGACGAGCGTGGGCCAGGCCCGGACCGCGTACTGCTTCCAGGTGGTGAGCTCGGGGTCGTCGAGGACGGGGTGGTGGACCCCGTAGCGCTCGACGGCGTCGACGACGGCCTGGTGGTCGGCCTCGTGGACGAACTTCGGCGAGTGGACGCCGATGATCACCACGGTGTCGCGGTGCTTCTCCTCGAGCTCGCGGAGCTCGTCCAGGACGTGGAGGCAGTTCACACAGCAGAACGTCCAGAAGTCGAGGATGACAATGCGACCCCGCAGATCGGCGAGGGTCAGGGCGGTGCCGCCCGTATTCAGCCAGCCGCCCTTTCCGATGAGTTCGGGGGCGCGGACGCGTGCGTGAGGAGCCATGCGTCCATCCAACAACATCGGACCGGAAAGATATCCCCAGGCGACATCGGAAAGTATTAACGTCCGATGAAGCCATTTCTGGTGGAGCATTGCAGCCCGGTGGAGGGCTACAGCCCGGTGGAGCGCTACAGCCCGAGAACGCGGTCCTTCAACGCCGGGAATTCCTCGCGGACCGTGTCGACCCTCGCCGGGTCCAGGTCGACGGTCAGCACCTCCTCGTCCGCGCCCGCCTCCGCCAGGACCTCGCCCCAGGGGCCGACGACGACGCTGTGGCCGGCCTGCTCGACGCCCGCGTGGGTGCCCGCCGTGCCGCACGCGAGGACATAGGACTGGTTCTCCACGGCCCGCGCGCGGGCGAGCAGGGTCCAGTGCTCGCGGCGGCGCTCCGGCCAGCCCGCCGGGACGACGAAGAGCCGCGAGCCCGCGTCGACCAGGGCCCGGAACAGCTCGGGGAAGCGCAGGTCGTAGCAGGTCGCCAGGCCCAGCGTGGCCTGTGGGTGGGGCACCGTGACGGGTTCGGTGCCCGCGCTCATCAGGATCGCCTCGCCCTTGTCGAAGCCGAAGCGGTGGATCTTCCGGTAGGTGCCGGCGAGCGCGCCGTCGGGCGAGAAGACGAGGGAGGTGTTGAACAGGGCTCCGTCGGGGGCCCGTTCGACGATCGAGCCCGCGTGCAGCCAGACGCCCGCGTCCCGGGCGGCGGCCGCCATGACCCCGGCCGTGGGGCCGTCGAGGGGCTCGGCCTCGGTGGTGAAGGACTCGAAGGCGAAGGCGCCCACGGGCCACAGCTCCGGGAGCACCACGAGATCGCTGTCGCCCAGCGACCGGACGAGACCGGCGGCGCGCTCGCGGCGCGCGGCGACCGGTTCGAACGGATCGACTTCGAACTGGACCAGGGAAGCGCGCACAGTACCACCACTCTCCGCATGCGTCACACGAAACCTCTGCCGTGGCGACCGTTCGCAGCGTAACTTAACGAGGGAGAACCCCGACAGCCTCGCTCGCCCCGGAGCCCGCCGTCGCCCGTCACCCCCAGCCGCCCCCAGCACCGCCGAGGGATCCGCCCGTGACAGTCCACCCCAGCCTTCAGCCCGCGATCGACGCCTGGACCCAATCCATCGAATCCGTGCACGAGTTGGTCAATCCCCTGGCCGAGAGCGACTGGAACCGGGCCACCGAGTGTCCCGGCTGGTCCGTCCGGGACGTGGTCTCGCACATCATCGGGGTGGAGTGCGAAATGCTGGGCGAGCCACGGCCGATCCACACCCTCCCACGCGATCTGCGGCACGTCACCGACGAGTTCTCGCGCTACATCGAGGTCCAGGTGGATGTGCGGCGCTGTCACACGGCGCCGGAGATGACCTCCGAGCTGGATTACACGATCATCCGGCGGTCACGGCAGCTGCGCAACGAACACCGCTCCCCCCAGGCGACCGTCCGCTGGCCGCTGGGCGGCGGCACCGAGCGGACGCTCGAACGGACGCTGGCCATGCGGGCCTTCGACGTCTGGGCCCATGAGCAGGACCTGCGGCGCGCCCTGGGCCTCCCGGGGAACCTCGACTCACCCGCCGCCGGCATCGCCCGGGACATGCTGCTGGCGGCGCTGCCCCAGGTGGTGGCCCAGGACGCGGGGGCCCGGCCGGGCACCACGGTGGCCTTCGACGTCCACGGCCCGCTGGAGTTCCTGCGCACCGTGCGGGTCGGCCCGCAGGGCAGGGGGACGATCGACGGCAGCGTCTCCCTGGGACCCACGGCGACGCTGATCCTGGACTGGGAGACGTATGTGCGCCTCGCGTGCGGGCGGGTACGGGCGGAGGCGGTGGCCGACCGGATCAAGACCGAGGGCGATCAGGATCTGGCGTGGTCGGTCCTCCGGGAGTTCGCGGTGACGCCCTGAAGCCGTAGGGCCCTCAGGCGCGCAGCCCGCCGCCCTTGTTGTCCCGCACCGGTACGTGGACGGTCGTCACGCGCGACGCCACGATCCGCTCCCGCTCGCGCCGCAGGGCCGGCCCGCGCAGCAGCAGGATCCGGGACAGCCCCAGCGCCTGGAGGACGAAGACGGAGCAGAAGCCGATCCGGTAGCTGCCGCCGGTCGCGTCCAGCAGGACGCCGACGGCCAGCAGGGTCGTGATGGTGGCGAGGAAGCCGCCCATGTTGACGATGCCGGAGGCGGTGCCCTGGCGCTCGGGCGGGTTCGCGGGACGCGCGAAGTCGAAGCCGATCATCGAGGCGGGGCCGCAGGCTCCGAGCACCACGCACAGGGTGACCAGCAGCCACAGCGGCGCGTGCGCCCCGGGCCAGGAGAGGACCGCCGCCCACAGCAGGGCCGTCGCCGCGAGCGTGCCGAGCGCGAGGGGCAGCCGGGCCTCGTGGTGGCGGGCGACGACCTGTCCGTAGACCAGGCCGACGCCCATGTTGGACAGGACCACGAGCGTCAGCAGGGCGCCCGCCGTCTCCCTGGCCAGCCCCTGGGCCTCCACCAGGAACGGCATGCCCCACAGCAGCAGGAAGACCATCGCGGGGAACTGGGTGGTGAAGTGCGTCCACAGGCCCAGCCGGGTGCCGGGCTCCCGCCACGCCCCCACGAGCTGCCCGCGCACCGCGCCCTTGCCGGGGCGGGGGCAGGGGG
>NZ_JAILXP010000271.1 GCF_020740895.1 Streptomyces sp. UNOB3_S3
CCTCCCCGTTCTCCCCCATGGCGACCCGGAGCCCCGAGCTCCCAGGGTGCGCCGCGCGGACCTTCTTCCCCGAACGGTCCGCGCCCAGATCGATTCCTCCCCTGACCGCAGACGGTCAATCCTGCCGCCCGGTCACTCGAACGAGGGGTGTTGCGCGCGACAACGGTTCATTCGAATGGAAGTTCCATAGGGTGGAGCTGCTCGGGGGAGACGAGGGGGTGCCAGGGCTCATGGTGCGGCGTATCGAGGTGACGGGAAGCGGCGGAGTACGGCTCGCCGCCTGGGAGTTCGCCGATCCGCCGAAGGCCGGCGGCCGCGGGCGGTACGGCGGCGGCCCGGTGCCGGATCCCGGCCGCCGGGCGGGCGGGGTGCTCCTCCTCCACGGCCTCCTGGGCCGCGCCGCGCACTGGGCGCAGACGGCCCGCTGGCTCTCCACGCGCTATCGCACGATCGCCCTCGATCAGCGCGGCCACGGCCGCAGCGACAAGCCCGTCAGTGGCCCCTACGCCCGGGAGGCATATGTCGCCGACGCGGAGGCCGCCGTCGAGCAGCTCGGCCTCGCGCCCGTCACCCTGATCGGGCACGCCATGGGCGCCCTCACGGCCTGGCAGCTCGCCGCCCGCCGTCCCGACCTCGTCCGCGCCCTGGTCATCTGCGACATGCGCGCCTCGGCCCTCGGCGCGGCCACCCAGCGCGAGTGGAGCCAGTGGCTGGGTTCCTGGCCGGTGCCGTTCGCCACCCTCGCGGACGTGCGGAAGTGGTTCGGCGAGGACGATCCGACGCTGGAGCGGCCCACCCCCACCCGTGGGGACTTCTACGCGGAGGTGATGGCCGAGCGCGCCGACGGCTGGCGGCCGCTGTTCTTCCGCCGTCAGATGCTCCAGGCTCGCGAGGGCTACGCGCATGACGCGCACTGGGAGGAGCTGGCCCTGGTCGAGTGCCCCACGCTGGTCGTCCGCGGGCTGGACGGCGCGCTGGGCCGCGCCGAGGCCCAGGAGATGGTCCGCGTCCTGCCGCGCGGTCGCTATGCCGAGGTGCCGGACGCGGGCCACCTGATCCACTACGACCAGCCGGACGGCTGGCGGCGCGTCACCGAACCCTTTCTCGAGGCGGCCATTCCGGCATAGGGGCGGGGGTCCCCGGCCGGTCGGCGAATTAATTCAACAGGCGTTGACATATCTGGGCGGCCGGGTGTGCACTGGTAGTACGAGCCGAGCCCCGGCCGTGCCACAGCGATTCACCGGGAGCCGTCATGTCTGCCTCCGCACGCGTCTCACCCACCGGGCCCTCCGCGTCCGGGTTCACCGCGGACGTCCTGGTCGTGGGGGCCGGCCCGACCGGTCTCCTCCTCGCCGGCGATCTCGCCGCAGCGGGAGTGCGGGTCGTGGTGCTGGAGAAGCGCGTCGAGGAATCCAACCTCACCCGCGCCTTCGCCATCCACGCGCGCACCCTGGAGGTGCTCGACGCCCGGGCGCTCGCCGAGCCGCTGATCGCGACCGGCACGTTCCTGCCCGGGGTGCGGCTCCCCGGCGGCACCCGCGTCGGCATGACCGCCCTCGACAGCCGCTTCCCCGGCATCCTGATCACCCCTCAGTACGAACTGGAGGGGCTGCTGGAGGAGCGCGCGCTCACGGCCGGTGCCGACATCCGGCGCGGCGCGCGGGTGACCGGGCTGCGGCAGGACGCGGAAGGCGTCGACGTGGACGTGGCCCCGGCGGAGGAGGGCGGGGAGACCGTCACCCACCGGGCCCGCTACGTCGTCGGCGCGGACGGCGTGCGCAGCGCCGTCCGCGAGGCGATCGGCATGCCCTTCCCGGGGCGGTCCGTCCTGCGCTCGGTCATGCTCGCCGACGTGCGGCTGGACGCCGCGCCGGACGAGGTGCCCGCCTTCAGGGGCACGCCCGAGGGCTTCGCGTTCGTCGTCCCCTTCGGCGACGGCTGGTACCGCGTCATCGCCTGGGACCGGAGCGAGGACCTGCCCTCCAGCGCCCCCGTCGACTTCGAGAACCTCAAGGCCGTCACCCGGGCCGCCTTCGGCAAGGACTTCGGCATGCGCGACCCCCGCTGGACCTCGCGCTTCCACAGCGACGAGCGACAGGTGCCGCGCTACCGGGACGGCCGCGTCTTCCTCGCGGGCGACGCCGCGCACGTCCACTCCCCGGCCGGCGGCCTGGGCCTCAACGCGGGCGTCCAGGACGCCGCCAACCTCGGCTGGAAGCTCGCCGCCGTCCTCGCCGGGCGGGGCGGCGAGCCCCTCCTCGACAGCTACCACGACGAGCGGCACCCGGTGGGCGCGATGGTGCTGCGCGTCAGCGGTGCCCTCGTCCGCGCCGCCCTGGCGTCCACGCCCGCCACCCGGGGCGTGCGCAACGTGGTGGGCACCGTGGCGCGGCTCGCGCCGTTCGCGGTGCGGCGGGCGGCGCTGTACGTCTCCGGCATCGGCATCCACTACCCGGCGCCGCCCGGCTCCCACCCGCTGACCGGCCGGCGGGCGCCGGACCTGCCGCTGGCCGAGCTGGACGGGCGCCCGTCGCGGCTGTACGAGGCGCTGCGGGCGGGGACGTACGTACGGGTGGTGCCGCGAGGGGTGGACGGGAAGGACGAGCCCGATGTCCTGACGGTGACGCGCGCGGACGCCCAGCGCACGACGCTGCTCGTCCGCCCGGACGGGTACGTGGAGTCCGCGTCGGAGGGCTGATACCGGGGGGCCGCGCGCCGCATGAGCGAAGCGCGGCCCCTCTCACCTCCCCTCACCTGCACAGTTGACACATCAACCACACAAAACATAGCTTCACGGTTGACACGTCAACCCACCGGAAGGGGACACCCGTGAACCGCACCCACCGCCGCATCACCCTCGGCCTCGGCATCGGGGCGGCAGCCGCGCTGTCCACCGCGCTGCTGGCGCTCACCCCGGTCGCGGCCCAGGCGGACGCCCCGGCGGACACGGGCCGCGCGCCCGCCCACGCCGCCGCGGCGCGCACCGCCGCCGAGCCCGACTTCGCCGACAAGACCCTGCGGATCTCCTACGACAACGGCTACAAGTTCGAGCTGCGCTTCGAGGGCGCGGACACCGCCCACTGGAAGGTGCTCGCCGGCCAGGACCCGGCCGAGGGCACGGTGAAGGTCCGGCACCGCGAGGAGTCCCCGGGCGTCCACCGGCTGAAGTGGACCGAGGCCGACGGCACGACCGTCGAGCAGGTGCAGAACTGGAACACGGACACGGTGACGGCCGTCATCGAGTTCGAGCAGGACGGCGCCAAGCAGCGCCTGGACCTCAAGGGCACCTTCGACGTCGTGTGCTGAAGGGTCCGCACACCCGCACCCGCGTCCCGGTCCGGCCAGGTCCGGCCAGGACCGTCCTCCACCGCCGCCCGGCCGACTCACTAAGGTTGGCCGACGTGGACGAACCGAGGTGGCTGGACCGGGACGAGGCCCGCGCCTGGCGCGGCTACGTCGCCATGAGCGAGATGCTGGAGGCGCGGCTGAGCCAGGACCTGCGCAAGGTGGGCCTGTCGACCGCCGACTACACCGTGCTCGTCCTCCTCTCCGAGGCCCCCGGGCACCGGCTGGGACTGAGCGAACTGGGCACCGAGGCCCAGTGGTCCAAGAGCAGGGTCTCCCACCAGATCCGCCGCATGCAGGAGCGCGGCCTGGTGGTACGGGCGGACGACCCGGACGACCCCCGTCGCGCCCACGCCGTCCTCACCGACGCGGGCGCGGAGTCGCTGCGGGCCGCCGCCCCCGTGCACGTGAACGGCGTCCGCCGCTATCTGCTGGACCACCTCACACCGCAGCAGCAGGCCAACATGGCCGACATCGCCCTCAGCGTCCTGCCCCACCTGAGCCCGGCCCCGCTGCCTCCGGAGCTGCGGGCCTGATCATGACGGTGGGGGGCTGGACGTGTGTCCAGCCCCCCACCGTTCACAACCCCCTCTTGGCTACCCCTTGCTCACCGCCGTGAGGATCTCCGGCAGTCGTTCCAGCATGCGCGGCGCCGCCAGGCGCAGGCCCGCCCAGGTGACGACGACGCCGTAGACCGCGCCCAGCGGCAGCACGAGCCACAGCCAGCCGTGGGCGCCGGCGATGTGGAGGCCGATCGCCAGCGCGCCCAGCGGGGCGCACAGCACCGCGCCGATCAGGGCGCCCAGCATGCCGAACCAGGCGAGGGCGCCCTGGCCGGGGGCGACGTTCTTGAAGCCGCTGTCCTGGGGGATCGAGTACGGGGCCAGGACCGAGGCCAGGGCGCCGGTGGCGAAGAGGGCGCCCAGGAGCGCGAAGGACATGCCGAGGACCTCCGCCCAGTCCTCCCAGCGGCCGGTGAAGTACGCCGTTCCGGTGACCACGAGGACCACGTACGGGACGGCGACCAGCGAGAAGGTCAGGGCGCGGGCGCGCAGTTCGGCGTAGGCGTCGCGGCGGGAGCCGATGGTCTGGAGCACCATCCAGAAGGCCGGGCCGTCCTGGCCGAACTGGTTGTACATCTGAAGGCCGAGCATGGTCGGCGCGAACATGGCGAACCAGACGTTGGACATGCCCTGCGCCGCGTTGACGATCGGCACCAGCGCGCCCACCGCGAGCCCGGAGACCCAGGAGGCCTTGGTCTTGGGGTCGCGCCAGATGTACCGCAGTGAGCGGTGCATGACGGTGCCGGTGCGGCCGGCCGGCAGCAGCCGGGCGAGGCCGGAGTTCCCGGCGGCGGCCTTCCCGGGCTTGGTGACGGAGGCCGCGCCGAGGGTGGAGGAGTCGCCCGCGGTCATCACCTTCGTCAGGCCGCGCTGCCACCACCACAGCACCGCGGCGAGCGCGACGGCCGTCAGGGCCAGCCCGGTGGCGGCCCGGCCGTACGCGCCGTCGCTCGCGGCCCGGACGGCGTCCAGCGCGGAGCCCGGCGGGATCCAGCGCAGGACGTCGGCCACGGACTCCAGCCGGGCCATGCCGGCACCGTTGAGCTTCTGCATGGCGAGGTTGACGAGCTGTCCGCCCACCGCGATGAACAGACCGCTCAGCAGGGCCAGGTCACGGCCCTTGCGGCTGGTCAGCAGCCGGACGTTGGCCGTGGCCACGGCCCGGGCCAGGGCCAGGCAGACCAGCAGGGCCAGGAGGAGGGCCAGGACGCCGGCGGCGAAGGCGGCCGCGCCATGGGCACTGGCGATCACGGCGCCGATCAGCACCGTCACGGTGAACCCGGGGCCGATGCCCACCAGGGCCGCGGCCAGCAGGCCCGCCAGCATCGGGGTGGGGCGCAGCGGCAGCATCACCAGCCGGCTGGGGTCCATGGTCTCGTCGCCGCCGGGGAAGAACAGCGGCATCACCGCCCAGCCGAACGCCAGCAGGACCGCCGTGCACACGGTGAGGGCGCCGACGTGGGCGTGTCCGCGCAGCGCGATGAAGCCGAGGAGCTGGAGCGCGGAGTAGAGCGAGACGAGGACGAGGGAAGTGATCCAGACGGCCTTGCGGCCGGAGGACTGCCGCAGTCCGTTGCGCAGCAGCGACAGCTTCAGCCGGACGAAGACGGCGACGGAGTCCTGGACCGACGTCGAGGACGCGGTGGAGGTGGCGGGGGAGACCGGTGGGGTGGTGGCCGTGCTCATCGGGCGCCGCCGCCGAGCCAGTCGAGGTCGTCGCCGTCCGTGTGCCCGCGCATGCCGACGAGTTCGAGGAACGCGTCCTGGAGGGTCGGCGCGTCGCCGCGGACGTGCGCGAGGGGGCCGTGGGCGCGGATGCGGCCGCCGGCCAGCACCGCGACCCAGGAGCACAGCGACTCCACCAGTTCCATCACATGGCTGGAGAAGACGACGGTGGCGCCCGAGGCGGTGTAGCGCTCCAGGACCTTGCGGATCGTCTGGGCGGAGACCGGGTCGACGCCCTCGAACGGTTCGTCGAGGAAGAGGACTTCGGGGTTGTGGAGCAGCGCGGCGGCCAGGCCGATCTTCTTGCGCATGCCGGTGGAGTAGTCGATGACGAGCTTGTTCTGCGCGCCCGCGAGGTCGAGGACGTCCAGGAGCTGGGTGGCGCGCTTGTCGACCTCGTCCCCGGGCAGGCCGCGCAGCCGTCCGGTGTAGGCGAGGAGTTCGCGCCCCGAGAGGCGCTCGAACATCCTCAGCCCCTCGGGCAGCACTCCGATGCGGGCCTTGACGGCGGCCGGGTCCTGCCAGACGTCCACGCCGCCGATCTCCACCCGGCCGGAGCCCGGGCGCAGCAGCCCGGTGACCATGGAGAGGGTGGTGGTCTTTCCGGCGCCGTTGGGGCCGACCAGGCCCACGAACCGGCCCGCGGGTATCTCCAGATCGATCCCGGCGACCGCCACCTGCTCGCCGAACCGCTTCCACAGACCCTCGACGCGTACCGCCGGTATGCCGGTCCCGGTTGTCGCTTCCCGTCCCACGTGCTGTTCCTCAAATCCCCGAGTGCTGTTCCGGGGGACGGACACCGCCCTGCCCCCCGGAACCAGCCTAGAGGCGTGTCGAGGGGCGGGGGCATGAGGTTTGTCAGGACTTCGTGGTCCGGCGGAACTTCGCGGGCCGCCGGGACTTCCCGGTATTCGCCCGGTGTACCGGTCGGCGCGTCGGGCGGCGTGTGGGTCGGCGCGCCGGTCAGCGGCAGCTCGCCGGGGCGGTGCCCCGGCCGCAGGCGTAGGCCAGGGCGCTGACCAGCTCCTCCGCGTCCGGCAGCCAGCGGTTGGCGGGCGTGGGCTGCCGGGCCCACTGGACCCGGCCCCGGTTGCCGATCCGGGTGGGGGGCGCGACCACGTAGCCGCCCTCGCCATGGGGGACCAGGTCCAGCGTGGCGGGGGACCAGCCGAGCCTGCGGGCGTGGTCGGCGACCTTGAGGGAGCCGCCGGGCAGGACGAAGAAGAGCATCCGGCGGAAGGGGGTGCAGGTGACCGGGCCCAGCTGGATCTCCATCCGCTCCATGCGGGCCAGCGCCAGGAAGCCCGCCGACTCGGAGACCTCGAGCGCGTCGAAGGTGCGGCCGGTGGGCAGCAGGATCGAGGCGCGGGGCTGCTTGGTCCACATCCGCCGGGCCGTGGACGCGCTCCCCGTGGCCTGGGAGGCCCAGTCGGGCCGGGCCGGGTGGGCGCCGGGCGCGGGGCACTCGTACTCCCCGCACGAGCAGCGCTCCCGCCCCCCGACGGCCTCCAGCCAGGTGCCCGGAAAAACGTCCCAGTGCCGGTCCTCCGCATATCTCACGGCGGCGTCGGGCACGCGCTCGCCGCGCTGTTGGGGGATGTGCGGGGCTCCTACTCCGATGGTCTCTTCCACGTTCAACACAACTCCCCTTGTCATCAGGGGTTACGGCAGCGGCACAGGCGAGTTGCACCTGCCGGTAACAGCACACGGGGCGCACGGATGCATGTACGGGGGCGCAGGCGAGGGTTCGCCGCCGCGAAGGGGTAGCCACCTGGGCGGCGGTTGACGGCCGGGGTCGCCGAGGCGGTGGCTCCGGTCGTGGAACGCCGCGATTGGCGCGAATACCGGCAAGTCCTGCATTCTCCGGATATCCAGGGGGCAAAGATCACGGGTGAGAGCGTTCACGGCCGAACCGGCTGTTCCGCATCCGGCGGAACTCATCGCGAACGCATAGCGGTATCAGCAGTCTCAGGGGGTAAAGCATGGCCGCGAGGCCACTTGTGGCGCGGCAGCCGAACGAACGGTTGCAGGCGCTCATCCAGGAAGCCGGCTGCTCCAACGCCGGATTGGCGCGCCGGGTCAACATGTGCGGCGCCGAGCACGGACTGGACCTGCGTTACGACAAGACGTCCGTAGCCCGCTGGCTGCGCGGCCAGCAGCCGCGCGGCCGGGCCCCCGCCGTCATCGCCGAGGCCCTCGGCCGCAAGCTGGGCCGCACGGTGACGATCGACGAGATCGGCATGGCCAACGGCAAGAACCTGGCCTCCGGCGTCGGGCTCCAGTTCTCCCCGACCGTGCTCGGCGCGATCGAGCAGGTCTGCGAGCTGTGGCGCAGCGACGTCGGCCGGCGCGACTTCCTCAGCGGCACCTCGGTGGCGTCCTCCGCGCTCGTCGAGCCCAGCCGCGACTGGCTGATCACCGCCGCCGACGCACAGGTCGCCCGGAGCGCGGGAGCGCGCGTCGGCACCTCCGACGTCGAGGCCGTCCGGGCCACCACGGAGGCCCTCGTCGAGCTCGACCACCGCTACGGCAGCGGGCACGTCCGCCCGGTGGTGGTCCACTACCTCAACAGTGTCGTCTCCGGCCTGCTCGCCGGCTCGTACCGGGAGGCGGTCGGGCGCGATCTGTTCGCGGCCGTGGCCCGGCTGACGGAGCTCGCCGGCTACATGGCCGTCGACACGGGCCAGCCCGGGCTCGCCCAGCGCTACTACATCCAGGCGCTGCGGCTCGCCCAGGCCGCCGGTGACCGGGGCTACGGGGGGTATGTGCTGGCCGCCAGCATGAGCCACCTCGCCGCGTCGCTCGGCAACCCACGGGAGATCGCGCAGCTGGCGAAGGCCGCGCAGGAGGGGGCGCGGGGGCACGTACCACCCCGTGCCGAGGCGATGTTCTACGCCGCCGAGGCGCGCGGCCACGCGCTGCTCGGCGACGCGCGCTCCTGCCAGGTCGTCGCGGGCCGGGCCGTCTCCCGGCTCGAAGCCGCCGACAGCGGCCGGGAGTCGGGGGACGAACCACCGTGGATCCGTCACTTCGACCAGGCGTATCTCTCGGACGAGCTGGCCCACTGCCACCGTGACCTGGGCCAGGCCGAACCGGCGCGGCGCCACGCCGAGGAGGCGCTCGCCGCGCACCCGCCGGGCCGGGTCCGCCGGCGGGCGATCGACCTGCTGCTCCTGGCCACGGCGCATGTGCAGCAGAGGGAGGTGGAGGAGGCGGTCACCACCGGCGGCCGGGCCCTGGAACTGCTGGGCACGCTGCGGTCCAACCGGGGCGCGGAGTACCTGGACGACTTCCAGCAGCGACTGGAGCCGTACCGGGACGAGCCGGTGGTGCGGGAGTTCGGGGCGCGGATGGAGATGCAGGCGGCGTAGTCGGATGCCGGATGGGCCGCGGCGGGTCGAGCGTGCCCGTCCGGCGTTTGAGGACGACGTCGAGGACGACGCGGGTCGGCGTGGGCGAAGAGGGGGCGTTTCGGGGCGAACGGGCGGCGCATGGCCGACGGCCCGCGGGACCCGGTAGCGTGAGCCGCCGGTCCCGTAAGTCCCGTTACAGCCTGAGGAGTCCCGGTGACGCAGAGCGGACAGGGAAACGAGCCGCAGCGCCCTGCGGCCCCGCCCGCGCCGCCAGTTCGGCCTGCCCCCGAATGGGGCACGCCCTGGCCCACGGCCGGTGCCCCTCTTCCGCCGGAGAACCCGCCGCAGGGCGGCGGATTCGGTGCGCCCCCCGCGATACCGGAGATGCACGAGATACGCGAGATACGCGAGATACCTGAGATATCCGGTATACCCGGCTCGGGTCCTGGACACTCCGGACCCGAATCCGCCGCGGAGGCCACGCAGTTGCTGCCCCCGCACCCGGGTGGCCTGCCGGCCGTCGGCGGTGCCCACGCCGCCCGCGCCGCGCACGCCGCCCACGGTGACGCGGAGGCCACGGCCTTCCTGCCGCCCATGACCGGGGCCGGGGCCGACGCCGCCACCCAGTACCTCCCGCCCGTCATGGGCAACGCGGGCCCCGCCGGCGCCATGGCCGCCGACGCGGCCACCCAGTACCTGCCGCCCGTCCCCGGCGCGGACTCCGCCGCCGCGACGCAGTACCTCCCGCCCGTCGTCAACGAGCGCGACGACGAGCCCGCCCCCGCGCGCGCGGCGCACGCCGAGGCCGCGACCACCCTCCTGCCGCCCGTTCCGCCGGCCGGGGCGGCCCCGGCGGCCGCGCCCGGGATGCCGGGAGCCGCGCCGGGGATGCCGGGAGCCGTGCCCC
>NZ_JAILXP010000272.1 GCF_020740895.1 Streptomyces sp. UNOB3_S3
GCGCTGCGGCCGGTGGCACGGGGCCGGGCGAGATCACCTCGGGCGTCCTCGCCCAAGGAGCTGCGCGCGAGCACCGCCGCCAATGTCCAGGGGGGCGCGGCCCTGCTGGCCGCCGAGCAGAAACGCCTCGGCCTGCCGCTGAGCGGTGACGCCGCCGACTGGTACGCGGCGGTGGCCGGCTACTCCGGTGCCACCGACGCCGCCACGGCGACCACCTTCGCCAATGACGTCTTCGACGTCATCCGCAAGGGGCAGCGGCGCACCACCGACAGCGGCCGGCAGGTCGCCCTGTCCGCCGCCCCCCGGGTCGCCCCCCGCACCGAGCAGGTGCGGCGGCTGGGGCTCGGCACGGTCCCGTCCCGGGGCACCGAGTGCCCGGAGTCGGTGGCCTGCGAGTCGATCCCGGCCCCGTACCAGCGGCTGGAGGGCAAGGACTACGGCAATCACGACCTCGCCGACCGGCCCGCCTCGCAGAAGGTCGACTTCATCGTCATCCATGACACCGAGGGGTCGTGGGAGACGACGATCAAGCTGATCAAGGACCCGGCGTATGTCTCCTGGAACTACACCGTGCGCTCCGGGGACGGCCATATCGCCCAGCACGTGCCGACCAAGGACGTCGCCTGGCACGCGGGGAACTGGTACGTGAACGCCAAGTCCGTCGGCATCGAGCACGAGGGTTTCCTGGCCCAGCCCGACGCCTGGTACACCGAGGAGATGTACCGCACGTCGGCCCGGCTGGTGGAGTATCTGGCCGACAAGCTGGACATCCCGCTGGACCGCCAGCACATCCTGGGCCATGACAACGTCCCGGGCACGGTTCCCTCGACCATCAGGGGCATGCACACCGACCCCGGCCCGTACTGGGACTGGGCGCACTACTTCGACCTGATGGGCCGGCCCTTCGAGGCGGCCGCGAGCCCCTTCAGCGGGATGGTCACCATCGCGCCCGAGTACGAGGACCACCAGCCGGCCTACACGGGCTGCGTCAAGCCCGGCGTGAAGTGCTCCCCGCACGGCTCGGGTGCGGTGCGGCTGCACACCGCACCGCGCGAGGACGCCCCGCTGATCCAGGACATCGGTCTGCGCCCGGACGGCAGCCCGTCGACGATCGACGTCAATGACACGGGTGCCCGTGCCTCCACCGGTCAGCAGTTCGCCGTCGCCGACCGGCAGGGCGGCTGGACGGCGATCTGGTACCTGGGGCAGAAGGCGTGGTTCCGTAACCCCTGGTGGGATCCGGTGGCGATGGGCGCCCATGGCCGGCTGGTCACCCCGAGGGAGGGCCTGGCCGAGATCCCCGTGTACGGGCGCGCCTTCCCGGAGAAGGAGGCCTATCCGGCGGGCGTTCCGGTGCAGGCCGTGACCCCGTTGCCCTACAAACTGCCCGCCGGGCAGGCGTATGTGGTGGGCGCGACCTCGCCGAGCGAGTATCTGTGGGCGGCGACCTTCGAGCAGTCGGGCCACCGGATCGTCCGGGGCGAGGACGTCTACTACGAGATCCAGTTCGGGCACCGGGTGGCCTTTGTGAAGGCCACCGACGTGGAGATCCGCTCCTCGAGGTGGTAGCGGCCCGGCACGGCGGGAGCCCGGCACGCGACGGCGTGCCGGGCTCCGGTGGTTCACGGTGCCGCTGGCGGTCCTAGCCGGCCTGGAACATCTCGGCCGGGAGGGGCTTCAGCAGCTGGTAGAGGTCGTCGGTGATCGGCCGGTCCCAGCTGGCGATGGTGACGAGGACACCGTCGCTGCGGTCGAACTGGGTGCAGGAGATCCGGCTCTCGGAGCACTTCAGCCGGCGCACGATCAGGAGGTTGTCCTCGTGCATGACGGGCACGTCCTCGGTCTCCACCACCTGGACCGGCTCGTCGTTGCCGAGGGCGGCCAGCAGCTGGGCCACCTCGAAGGGCACCTGGCCCTCGGCGAGCTCCCGGGCCGGGGAGCCCTCGGGCAGATTGCCGATGATCATCGCGGGGCCGCGGCCGCCGAACAGGTCGTAGCGGAGGAAGACCCCCTGGCAGCTGCCGTCGGGCGCGGGCAGCAGCCCGGCCCCGAGATCGCCCGGCCAGTCACCGGGGTCCATGGCGAGGACGTCGAAGTCCGGCCCGGTGGGGGTGGCGGCGCTGCGGCGGCGGAGGAAGGACATGCCCACATCGTACGTGCCCGCCGCGGCGCCGCGGTGCCGGGGAACCCGTCGGGCGGGTCCCTTCACCTGGAGCCGGCCGCTCCGGCACGCCCGGTCAGGTGAGGTCGAATTCCCCGGCCCGCGCGCTGAGCATGAACGCCCGCCACTCCCCCGGTGAGAAGATCACCGCCGGGACGTCGGGGTCCCTGCGGTCCCGCAGGGCGATGTATCCCTCGACGAAGGCGATCTGGACGTTGCCCCGGCTCCCCCGGGCGCTCGACTGCCACGTGGCCGTGGCGAGATCGAGGTCCGGCCTCATGTCGCCCACCAGTTGATCGGTCGTGCTGTCCGCCACGTCCGTACCCCTTCCGGCTCGTCGTCGCCGCCCACACTAGCGAGCGCGGCCGGTGCCCGACAGGCCCCCGGATCCGGCCTCACCGGGCAGGCGGGAAGGCGGCGACGAGCCACATGGCGAAGAACTGGGCGCCGCCGCCGTAGGCGTGCCCGAGGGCCCTGCGCGCGCCGGGCACCTGGTGTTCCCCCGCCGCGCCCCGCACCTGGAGCGCGGCCTCGGCGAAGCGGAGCATGCCGGAGGCCCCGATGGGGTTGGTGGACAGCACGCCCCCCGAGGGGTTGACGGGGAGGTCGCCGTCGAGCTCGGTGGCGCCGGACTCGACGAGCTTCCAGCCCTCGCCCTCGGCGGCGAAGCCCAGGTTCTCCAGCCACATCGGCTCGTACCAGCTGAAGGGGACGTACAGCTCGGCGACGTCGATCTCCCGGCGGGGGTCGGTGATGCCGGCCTGGCGGTAGACGTCGGCGGCGCAGTCGCGGCCGGCGCGCGGCGAGACGAAGTCCTTGCCGGCGAAGAGCGTGGGTTCGCTGCGCATGGCCCCGCCGTGCACCCAGGCGGGCGGGTGCGGGGCGCGGGCGGCGCCCGTTCGGCCGGTGAGGACCATGGCGCAGGCCCCGTCGGAGGAGGGGCAGGTCTCCGAGTAGCGGATGGGGTCCCAGAGCATGGGCGAGGAGCGCACCGCCTCCAGGGTGAGGCCGTGTTCGTGGAGGTGGGCGTAGGGGTTCTTCAGGGCGTTGCGGCGGTCCTTGTGGGCGACGAGCGTGCCGGTGCCGGCGGGGGCGCCGGTGCGGCGGATGTACGCGCGGACGTGCGGGGCGAAGAAGCCGCCGGCGCCGGCCAGGAGGGGTGGCTGGAAGGGGACGGGCAGGGACAGGCCCCACATGGCGTTGGACTCGGACTGCTTTTCGAAGGCCAGGGCGAGGACGGTCCGGTGGACGCGGGCGGCGACGAGGTTCGCGGCGACGAGGGCGGTGGAGCCGCCGACCGAGCCGGCGGTGTGGACGCGCAGGACGGGTTTGCCGACGGCGCCGAGGGCGTCGGCGAGGTGGAGTTCGGGCATCATGACGCCCTCGAAGAAGTCGGGGGCCTTGCCGATGACGACGGCTTCGACGTCGGTCCAGGTGAGGGCGGCGTCGTCGAGGGCGCGCCGGGCGGCCTCGCGGACGAGTCCGGCGAGGGAGACGTCCCGGCGGGCGGCGGCGTGGCGGGTCTGTCCGATGCCGACGACGGCCACGGGTTCCTTGCTCACGCGGGTGCTCACACGGCTGCTCACTCGGGTTCTCCTTCCAGCACGGCGACGAGGTTCTGCTGGAGGCAGGGGCCGGAGGTGGCGTGGGCGAGGGCGCGGTGGGACTCGCCCCGGTGGACACGGGCGGCGGCCTCGCCGATCCGGACGAGGCCGGCGGCCATGAGGGGGTGGGCGGCGAGGGCGCCGCCGGAGGGGTTGACGCGGACGTCGCCGGTGAGGCGGAGCGCCTTGCGGAGGATCACTTCCTGGGCGGTGAAGGGCGCGTGGAGTTCGGCGGTGTCGACGGGCGCGTCGAAGGCCCCGGCGCGTTCGGCGGCCAGGCGGGTGGAGGGCGAGTCGGTGAGGTCGCGCCGGCCCGGGTCCTGAGGTTCGATCCGGTGGTCGATGCCACGGATCCAGGCGGGCCGGGGGCACATGTGCCGGGCGCGTTCCCCGGCGGCGAGGACGACGGCGGCGGCGCCGTCGCTGACGGGCGGGCAGTCGCCGGTGCGCAGGGGGCGTACGACGTAGTCGCCGTGGGGGACGGCGCCGCGCAGCTGGGCGTGGGGGTTGCCGGCGGCGGCCGCGCGGTTGCGGGCGGCGATGGCGGCGAGGGCGTCCTCGTCGGTCTCGCCGGCGTCGATGAGGGCCTGGGCCTGGAGGGCGGCGAGGGCGATGGAATCCGGCCACAGGGGTGCCAGGTGGACGGGGTCGAGCTGGCGGGTGAGGACGTCGCGGATGTCGCCCGCGGAGGACTTTCCGTGGGCGTAGACGAGGGCGGTGTCCGCCTCGCCGGTGAGGATCTTCACCCAGGCCTCGTAGAGCGCCCAGGCCCCGTCCATCTCGACATGGGACTCGGCGATCGGGGGCCAGGCGCCGGCGCCGTCGAGGGTGAGGGTGAAGGAGAAGGGCCGGCCGGCGAGGTAGTCGCTGGAGCCGGAGCAGGTGAAGTCGGCCTCGCCGGGGGCGAGTCCGGCCCGGTCGAGGACCTCGCGCAGGACGGGGAGGAGCAGTTCCGTCTCGGAGAGCCCGGGGGTGGCGCGGCGGTGGTCGCTCTGGGCGAAGGCGACGACGGCCACGTCGCGGGGGCGCGGTGTCACGGCAGCCTCTTGGTCACAGCAGCCTCTTGTAGGTGTCGTAGTCGGCGTCGGGCTCGCCGGTGGGCCGGTAGTGGTCGGGGTGGCGGTCGCCGTCGCGCCAGACGGGCTCGACGCGCAGCCCCATGCGCACCTGGTCGTAAGGGATGCCGGCGACGCGTCCGTGGAGGGCGAGGTCGGCGCCGTCGAGGGCGATGTGGGCGTAGACGTAGGGGACGTCGATGGCCAGGTTCCTGGCCTTGATGTTGACGACGCAGAAGGTGGTGACCGTGCCGCGGGGGCCGACGGCGACCTGTTCGGTGGTGGCGACTCCGCAGGTGGGGCAGGCGCCGCGCGGCGGTACGTGGACCTTGTGGCAGGAGGGGCAGCGTTCGCCGGTGAGGCGCCGGCGGGCGAGGTCGTGGAGGTGGCGGCTCTGGGCGCGGCCGGGTGTGTAGGTGTAGTCGAGGCGGGCGGGGGCGGTGAGGGAGGTGACGGGGTCGGTGAACGTGCCGTGGTGCGGGGTGGCGTGGCCGGTCTCCGGCCCGTCGTGGGGTTCGAAGCAGGCGATGTCGGTGATGGCCCCGGTGCGTTGTCCCGCCCAGCGGACGCGGACGCGCATGCCGGTGCGGACGGATTCGGGGCCCGGGGCGTCGAGGACGTGGAGGAGGGCGGTGTCGGCGCCGTCGAGGCGGACGAGCACCCAGGCGAAGGGGGCCGCCAGTGGCTGGTTCGGGCGGGGTGCGGGGTTCCAGGCCCAGGTGGTGACCGTGCCGGTGGTGCCCACTTCGACGAGTTCGCGGATCTCCTCGGCGGTGACGGGGTCGTATTCGGCGGGCGGTACGAGCACGCGGCCGTCCTGGGCGCGGACGCCGAGGACGACGCGTTCGCGCAGGCCGGTGAGGAAGGCGCTCTGCACGGGGCCGAGGGAGCGGGTGAAGGGGAAGGAGACGACGAGGGGCGCGGTGAGCGGTTCCGGCATCGGTTCGCCTCCTCGTCAGCCGCGGCGGAAGACGGCGGGGCGCTTCTCGGCGAAGGCGCGGGCGCCTTCCTTGGCGTCGGCGGTGTCGAAGACGGGCCGGCCGCGTTCGAGTTCGAGGGCGAGGGCGTCGGGTTCGGGGAGGGCCGCGGCGTCGTGGACGCAGGCCTTGACGGCCTCGACGGCGAGCGGCGCGTTGGCGTTGACGAGCGCGGCGGTCTCCATGGCCCGTTCGAGGGCGGTGCCGTCGGGGACGACGTGGCCGATGAGGCCGATGCGCTCGGCTTCGGCGGCGGTGTAGGGGCGGCCGGTGAGCAGCATCTCCATGGCGTGGGTGCGGGGGATCTGCCGGGGCAGCCGGACCGTCGAGCCGCCGATGGGGAAGAGGCCGCGGCGGACCTCGAAGAGGCCGAAGACGGCGCCGCTGCCCGCGATGCGGATGTCGGTGCCCTGGAGGAGTTCGGTGCCGCCCGCGACGCAGGGGCCCTCGACGGCGGCGATCACGGGTTTGCGGGGCCGGTGGTGGCGGAGCATGGCCTTCCAGTGGAGGTCGGGGTCGGCCTTGAAGCGGGCGCGGACGGGGTCGTCCGCGCCCGGCCGCCGCTCCGCGAGCGCCTTGAGGTCCATGCCGGAGCAGAACGCCCCGCCCGCGCCGGTCAGGACGACCGAGCGGACGTCGTCGTCGGCGTCGGCCAGCAGCCAGGCGTCGTAGAGGCCGGCGAGCATCGGCAGGGACAGCGCGTTCCTCGCCTCCGGGCGGTCGAGGGTGAGGACGAGCGTGGCACCGGCGCGCTCCACGGTGAGGTGTTCGGTCCCGCCCATGGCGGACCTCCCGTCGTGGTTCATCTCGGTTGCGAGGACCGGAACAGCGTGCAGGAGGCGGGGGCACGGTTCAATAGTTTTCTGACTGATCGTCAGATTTCTTGGGCCGTGGCCCTTCCGGTCGTCGCGCCCCGGCGCTCTAATGACCGCCGTGGACTACAACCTCGCGGATCTCCTCGAGTCGGTCGTGGACGTGGTCCCCGCGCGGGAGGCCCTCGTCCACCTCGACCTCCCCGGCGACGGCGCCGAGCGCCGGCTGACGTACGCGGAGCTGGACACGGCGGCGGACCGGCTCGCCGGCCACCTCCTCGGCAGCGGCGTCGGCCCGGGCGACCACGTGGGGCTGCACCTCTACAACGGCGTGGCGTACCTGGAGACGCTCTGGGCCTGCCTGAAGATCCGGGCCGTGCCGGTCAACGTCAACTACCGCTACGTCGAGGACGAGCTGGCCTATCTCTACCGTGACGCGGACCTGGTCGCGCTGGTCTTCGACGCCTCCTTCACCGCCCGGGTGGCGGCGGCGCTCCCCCGGTCCGGAGGAGGGCCGCGCCATCTCGTCCGGGTGGGACGGCCGCCCGCCGGCGCCCGCGAGCCCGCCGTCACGCCGGTGGACTTCGCCGAGGCCGAGGCGTCCGGCACGCCCGTGCGCGACGCCGCCGGCCCGCGCTCGGGCGACGACCGGTTCGTCATCTACACCGGTGGCACCACCGGCATGCCCAAGGGCGTGGTGTGGCGGCAGGAGGACCTGTTCTTCTCCGGGCTCGGCGGGGGCGCGCCGACGGGACGGCCGGTGAAGCGGCCGGAGGAGGTGGCCGAGCGCGTCGCGGCGGGCGGCGAGGGCCTGGTCTTCTTCCCCACCGCGCCGCTGATGCACGGCACGTCCACCCTCACCGCGCTCATCGCCCACCTCCTCGGCCAGAAGGTGGTCCTGCACCGCAAGTACGCCCCCGAGGAGGTGCTGCGCACGATCGCCCGGGAGCGGGTCACCAATGTCTCCCTGGTCGGCGACGCGATGCTGCGGCCCCTGACGGAGACCCTGGCCGGGCCGCTGCGGGGGACCGACTGCTCCTCGCTGCTGAGCGTCAGCAGCTCGGGGGCCGTGCTGTCGGAGGCCGTGCGCGAGCGGTTCGCGGAGCTGCTGCCCGGGGTGCGGATCGTCAACAACTTCGGCTCCTCGGAGTCGGGTTTCAACGGAACCGCCACCGAGGACTCCGGCCCCGAGCGGGGCTTCCGGCTGCGCGTCAACGACCGTACGGCCGTGGTGGACCCGGTGACCCACCGGCCGGTCGCCCCGGGCGTGCCGGGCCGCGTCGCGCAGCGCGGGCACGTGCCGCTCGGCTACCACAACGACCCGGCGAAGACGGCCGAGACCTTCTTCACCGCAGGCGGGGAACGCTGGGTGCTGCTCGGCGACATGGCGACCGTGGACGCCGACGGGGTGGTGACCGTCCTGGGGCGCGGTTCCCAGTGCGTCAACACGGGCGGCGAGAAGGTCTTCCCGGAGGAGGTCGAGCAGGTCCTCAAGGCCCATCCGGCCGTCTACGACGTGCTGGTCACGGGCGTTCCCGACGCCCGCTGGGGCCAGCGCGTCACGGCGGTCGTCCAGCCCCGGGAGGGGGCGGAGCCCCCCACCCTGGAGGCGCTCCAGACGCACTGCCGGGCGCGGCTGGCGGGATACAAGGTGCCGCGGGGCCTGGTCCTGACGGAGCGTGTCGAACGCTCGCCGAGCGGCAAGGCGGACTACCGCTGGGCCCGGGCGGTGGCGGAGCGGGGATCCGGGGCCTGAGCCGCGGCCCGAGCCGCGGTGCCCGGCCGGCGCGGGCGGCGGGGCCGGTCGTACCGCGCAGGCGGGGCACCGCCCGTCGGTCCGACCCATCCCACACCGTCTCTTGGGCCGCAGGACATCTCGGATGCGGCGGGCGGTCACCCCGGCGCCGTTCACTGAACCCGCCCGTCCCTCACCGCCTCTCCCCTCCCGTCCCCAGGAGCTCCCATGACTCCCCTGACCCGTCGTGGTTTCCTCGGCGCGGCCGCCGCCACCGGCGCGGCCACGGCCCTGAGCACGGCGCTGCCCGCGTCGCTCCAGCAGGCGATGGCGGCGGCCTCCCCCGCCGGCACGCTCGACGACGTCGCCCACGTCGTCATCCTGATGCAGGAGAACCGTTCCTTCGATCACTACTTCGGCACCCTCAAGGGCGTACGCGGCTTCGGCGACCGCTCCCTGCTCCGCTTCCCCGGCGGCTCCGACGTCCTCAGACAGACCACGCTCGGGCCGCTCGGCGGGCGCGTGGTGCGGCCCTGGCACCTGGACACGGCCACCACCGACGCCCAGCGGGTCCGCGACCTCGACCACGGCTGGTCCGGGACCCATCGCGCCTGGAACAACGGCCGCTACGACAACTGGATCCCCGCCAAGAGCGCCTGGACCATGGGGCACTACCGCCGCGAGGACATCCCGTTCCAGTTCGCGCTGGCCGAGGCCTTCACCATCTGCGACCAGTACTTCTGCTCCGTCCAGGGCCCCACCAACCCCAACCGGCTCTACCAGTGGACGGGGACGGTCGACCCGGCGGGCAAGCAGGGCGGGCCCGTCACCGACAACTCCGAGAAGGGCTACTCCTGGACGACCTACCCCGAACGCCTTGAGGCGGCCGGGATCTCCTGGCGCGTCTACCAGCAGCAGGACAACTACGACGACAACCCCCTGGCCTGGTTCACCCGGTTCCGCGATGCCCGGCCCGGCTCGTCCCTGTACGACAACGGGATGCTGCGCCGCCCCGCCGACGCCTTCGCCCAGGACGTCGCGGCGGGCCGGCTCCCGGCGGTCAGCTGGGTCGTCGCCCCCGAGAACCAGTCCGAGCACCCCGCCTATCCGCCCGCGTACGGCGCGGACTTCACCGCGAAGTACGTCCTTACGTCGCTGGCCGCCCGCCCCGAGGTCTGGGCCAGAACGGTGGTGTTCCTCAACTTCGACGAGAACGACGGCTTCTTCGACCACGTGGCCCCGCCGGTCCCCCCGGCGGGCACGCCGGACGAGTTCGTGGGCGGCGCGCCGATCGGGCTGGGGCCCCGGGTGCCGATGACGGTGATCTCGCCGTGGAGCCGGGGCGGGTACGTCCACTCCGAGGTCCTCGACCACACCTCGCCCCTGCGGTTCCTGGAGAACTGGACGGGCGTCAAGGAGCCCAACATCTCCGCCTGGCGGCGCACCGTCTGCGGCGACCTGATGAGCGCCTTCGACTTCACCTCGAAGAGCGTCTCCTTCCCCGCGCTGCCGGACACCACCGCGC
>NZ_JAILXP010000273.1:0-6684 GCF_020740895.1 Streptomyces sp. UNOB3_S3
CTTCAGGAATCGCGTGGTGTGGCGCGCGTCACGGCGGTGGTATCCCGGTGCTGGTGTGGGCGGCTGGCATGAGGTGGCTGTCGTGGTCGAGGCTGTTGTGGTCGGTCTCGGTGGCGGGTGGGGTGCCGGTGGTCAGGTGCCAGTCGTGGAGGATCTGCAGGTTGAGGGTGCAGACCATCAGGGCGACGAGGATGGTCTGGGCGGCGCGTCCGTGGGCGAGGCGTTTTTTGGGGTCGCCGATGTCGATGCGGTGGCTCTTGGCTCGTCCGTTGAGTCCTTCGTTGTTGGCCCGGATGGGTTTGTAGGTGTCGTGCCAGGCGGGGCCGAGGTAGGGGAAGTCCTGCCGGAACTTGTCGTGCGGGCCGAGGCCGCCTGGGTGGAGGGTGATGGTCGGCTTCTGGCAGATCCGTGGCAGTTCGTTCTTCGGCGGGGGACGCAGGCGCTCGGCCGTGGGGATCGGAACGGCGGTCTTGGCCGCGCTGTGAGCGGCGGTTGCCCGGAGGTTGGTGAGGTCCACGGCCTTCGGCCGTGCGCCGGCGGTGCCGTGGACGTGGTGGAAGCGGGGGCAGTTGACCGAGGGCGAGGGCCCGGCGGCAGGGCACTGAAGCCGGACGGTGCCGCGTGCGTCGGCGGCCTGCTTGGTCTTGAGGAAGAAGGGCTGGCGCTGGGCGATGAGCTCGGCGAGCTGGTCGTCCATGGCGCGGACTGCGCCGTCGTCCAGGCCCGTGGTGGCGTGCGCGAAGCGGGTCGGCATGGCAGGGCAGGCGAGGGAGCCGTCGACCAGGAGGGCTCCGGAGGGCGCACTGCCCTGGACGCCGCGCTGGTTTTGTTTGTAGTCGAGGACGAGACGGTAGCCCAGGCGGCGGGCAGGCTCGGCGAAGTGAGGGGTGGTCTGATCGGTGTAGGCGCGGTCGACGGCCAGAGCGCCGGCCGGAAACCGGAACGGGGCCAGGGCCCCCAGAGCGTGGATGGCGTTGGGGCCGATCCGTTTGCCAGGAGTGTCCAGCACCAGACCCAGGGCGAGCTGAGGGTGCCCGCTGACCCGATGGCCCGCGCGTGGGTGGCCTGCCGGATGGCGGCGGCTCCCGGCGACGAGCAGGGTCGCGCTGTGGCCGAAGATTCCCTCGGTGGAGCCCCCGCAGAAGTGCCATCCGGCCGTGATCTCGACGGAGGCCAGGGCCTTGTGGGTCTTCGGCTCGTGGTGCCAGGCGGGAACCGGCGTGGTATCGATACCGATGTCGCCCTTCCAGCCCTTGAACAGGCCGCGTCTGTGGGCCAGGCGGATGGTGACCAGGACCAGGCGGTCGCTGATCTCCTGCAGAAGCCGGCGACGCCTGAGGTGTTCGGCGTCTTCGTCCTCCCAGGCCGCGGCGTGTGCGGCGGCTTCGTCGGCGGGCAGACGGCGGCGCCTATCGCACCGGTAAGGGTCCAGTGCAGTGGTCAGCCGGTCGAAGGCGCGGTAGAGGCGGCGGGAGAAGGCGAGCCTGGCGTGCAGATCGCGCTGGTCCGCGCTGGTGACGTGGAGCCAGGCCCGGGCGGTGGGGGTGAGCTCGTCGAGCAGGACGCGACAGGCGTCGGCCAGGGTGGCGCTCTGGTGGTAGTGCAGGGACAGCAGCAGGCCCACCAGCACGGTCCGCACTGGCAGCCCGCCTGGTCCCGGCCGGCCGGCCAGCTCCGTATCGATGAGGCCGAGTACGCCGCTGTGGTGCAGCAGCGTATCGAGCTGGCCGACCTTGGAGTCAGGTATCGCGAACGGAGCGTCGGTGGCCGGACGGGGCCGGCAGTGCCTGATCTTCTTGCTGTCCCGCCAGGAGCGGGGGACGGTCATGCCTTGGCGTCCCGCAGAAGGCGGGCTGCGGTGTTGTCGTCGAGGGGCGGCACGTGGTGCTGGTAGCGGGCCAGGGAAGCAGCCGAGGCAAGACCCGCGGCCTTGGCGATCAGATCATGGCCGAGCCCGGTTGCCATCAGTTGCACGATCCACGTGGCCCGCAGCCGCCCCACCGACACTCTCGGCAGACCCTCCGGGGGCTGGTGCAGGAGCGACCAGGAGCCGATCAGGTTCTTGGCGTACTCGACGGTGCGGCGAGGGCGGAAAAGGTATCCGCGTCCGGCCTGCCAGACCAGTTCCTCGAGGATCTCTTCCCAGCCGGACCGGGCGGCCAGCGGATGCTCGCGCGTGACGCCGGTGTGCACCAGCGGGCCGTCTGCGTCACCTCGGCGCTGAAGATGACTCCCGAGGGTGGCGGCGACCTCCCTGGGCTGGAGCCCGTATCCCGCCCCGAGGCCCAACAGCGCCAGAGCGTCACTGCGTTGCTGGCCACGCAGATGCTCCGCCCAGTGCTTCAGGCCCGCCAGGTCGGCCCGCTCATAGGGAGGATGGGGCGCGGGCTCGGCGTGCAGACGCGCAGGAGCGGCCTCTCCACGCTCGCTCCAGGCCAGCGCGTCCCGGACCCGCAGCAGCCACGTGCGGTAGGTCCGCACCGACGACGGCTCAAGACCGGCCGCGCGCGAGAGCACGTACGCGTCGATGACCTCGTTCCGCAGCCAGGCATCCGGATCTCTGGGATGCCCGGCCTTGACGGCCCAGACGGCCAGGGACGCGGTGACGTGCAGCAGCCGTTCCACGTCATAGGGGACCGCGCTCACCGTGGCTGCCACCACCGATCTCACCAGCGACGCGACCTCCTCCCAGATGGGCGGGGCCTCCCGTGGCCGGTAGCTGGCGATCTTCGCGGAAGTCTGTGGATCAAGGATCACGGTCCACGAATAGCGGCTGGACAAGCAGCCGTCCGGGGATTGATCGACTTCGACAGAGAGGACGGTGCGTGCATGGTCGGCGGACGCGCCCGCGCACGCCCCCCGCGGGAGATGACCCACGACCCTGAAGCCTGGCCCGAGGAGCCCAGCCCGGACGCCGGGGCCGAGGCCGTGCGCCAGATCGCCCACCGCCTCGCGCGGGAGATGGGGGACCGGAAGCTGAGCCTGCGCGCGGTGGCGGCCGGCTCCGGAGTCAACCGGCAGGCCATCGCGGACCTGCTCGCCGGAAAGTCCTGGCCGGACGTGGCGACCGTTGCCCGGCTGGCCGCCTTCACCGGTGTGCCGTTGTGGCCGGACGGGCCCGTTCGTGCTCGGAGAAGCAGACAATGAGCCTCGATTCGCGCCCGAAATCGCACGACTGCGACCGGGCATGACGATTTCGTGGCTCCGTACCCAACACCGGGATGATCTCCACTAGTGTCAGGACACGCGAGAGCCACCTTGGTAGGGACTCAAGCAACCGGCACCGCCGAGCTCACATCTCGGCGGTGCCAGCCTCATCCGCCGCAGCGGGCCGAGGCCGCACTCGGCGGACGCCTCATCAGGTCACCCGAACCTCCTCCGCAGCCTGGCCTGGAGTAGCGGCTGACTTGAGTGCGAACCAGGCCACAGGGTCTTCGACGATCAGGCCCTTCTTCATTAGGGCCTTCAACCTTGAGCGCGTCGTCTCCACGCGACTCTCACCGATCGCGGGCACCAGATCCTGTAGCTTTACCGCCCGGCCCGTCTGCGCGAGCAGAGCCAGAATCCGCTCACGAGCCACCTCCAGCGGCAGCTCCTCCAGCTCTGTCTCGGAAGACTCCCCCGCGGGGTCGCACGCTTCATCGTCCATCGGCCCATCGGCGCCCGGCCCGGCCCCGCTGCTGGCGGGGCCGCCTGGCACACTGGAGGAGGGCTCACTGGTACTGCCCTCAGCGCCCGTGGCTCCCAGTGATGCGAGAGTGGCGCGGGTGATCGCCAGATGCGCCAAACGCTCCTCGCCCTGCGCAACCTTCTCGCGCAGAACCGTCAACTCGCCTCGGACGATGGCTTCTTCAGTGTCCAGTCGATCGAACAGCGACGTCATTGCCCGCCCTTGAGCTCGCCCCCAGCGCCTTGGGCTCTGCCCCAGAACAGCCAGAACCCCGCCCACACCGTAGGGGAACCTGATCAAGATCACAGAATGGTGATCACCACTGCCGCCAAACGACCGCTACCGCCTACCCCAAGCGCATTACCTGCCATGAGTCGACTGTTGAAGATCAGCCTCCGCAAGCCGACGGCTTAGAGATCGAGGCCGGGTGTCAGGCCTCAAGATCGGCCTCCGCTCGTTCTGCCTAGCCTCCATGAGCAGCTCCTCGCTCGGCTTCACAGTCGGACCGCCCCTCCTGCGCTGTTGGCCCCTCACTGCTCGCCAGGCGCGGGGGCGTGGCCCCGTAGGGCGTTACGTTTCCTGGGATGCAAGGCCCTCGACTGTGCCGAGGGGGACCTGATCACTCCAAGGCAGGCATCGGGCTGGCACGCCTTCCAGGAGTTCCGCGACCGCATGCTCGGCCATTCCGGTTAAATCGTGAGTGTCCCAAGGTCAGTTGTGCTGATAATCCTCCGTGATTCAAAAACTGCTGGGGGAGCCCCTCCCGCGAGCGCAATGGCTGAGGGAACAGAACTGGGCCGCCGTAGCGGACGCCTACGATCGCCTCGGGCGCGCTGCGGAAGCTGACGATCGCGCCCTACTCGTGGGCTGTGCCAAGGAACTCGTCGAGTCGGTCGCCCGTGTCACCCTCGTTGCTGCGGGTCAGCCGAGTGGTGACAACGCTGATTACCAGAAGGTTTTGGGTCTGGCGCACAAGACCATCGAGCACGCCGTGGGGGCGGGCCTGAGCGCCAGCGATCCTCTGCGGCAAGTACCCAATGCGGCCATGAAGATGGCTGTACATCTGCGTGAACTGCGCAACCGCTATGGGACCGGACATGGTCGCGCGGTGGTGCACAACATCACCCCGGAAGTCGTCGACACCTGCGTCCACGGTGCTCTCATCTGGAGCAGGTGGGCTCTCGCCCGCATGCAGACAGTCCTCATGGGAGCAGTCCGGCCCCTGGTCGACGACCTCCTCGACGGGGGGACCTTCTACGGCGGCAACCTCACCGAGCGCCTGCAAGCGGCGAACATCGTCAATCTCGAAGAGCCTGACCAGCGCGCGCTCGGTCTGGCCGTTGGCCAGCGTGCCGCCCGGGCTACCTTTAACGTGCGCATTGAGGGGATCCAGGCATGCTCCAAGGTCCCGAACAATTGGCCGCCGGCCTACCGCGAGGCCGCACTGCAAGGCCTCTTCATCAACCCAGACGGCCAGCTCTACACCGACCCGGACCACAGCGCCTCCAGCGCCGCCCTTCTGCTCCAGCAGCACCCCGAACCCGACACGGCCCTGACCGAGCTGAGACTCCTTGTCGCAGATGCCAGCCTGTCCCTCGAGTTCGAGACCAGTTCTGGCGTGACCATCACCGCGATGGAAGCCGCCACACCGCAAGTCCCCGCGTCTGCGCAGGAGACGTGGAAGGCCATCACCGACGACCTTAGGCAACGCTCCGCCGGCTGACTCCTTCCCCCAATGCTTTCGGGAAGCGATCACCGGCGAGCCGAGAAGTGATCTTCAAGCCCCTTTCATCGCTCAGCTTGCGGCCACTCGTGAACAGCCGACAGCGCTCAGCTGGCCATCGCTCGTGGCCGCTCGCCAGCTGAGTGTGAGCGACCGTGCGCTGCCCCGAGCGCTCGCTTTCGCGCCCTGTCCGATGCGTTTGTGCATCAGCCACGCTGGCGTCCGCCTCGACCGCAATCGGTCGCGAGTCGTCAGCGGTAAGCCTGATGAGGGGCCGGGACGTAGCAGGCAGGCAACGAGCGACAGCAAAGAAGGGGGACGCGGTGGTGGACAAAGCGAGCACCCGAACGGGGCAAGAGCCGGAAGAGGGAGTGTTGGGAGGCGATGGCATACCGGATCGCAGCGAACGCTCCGGCGCAACGGACGTCATGCCCGAAGCAGACCCTTCGGCCTCGATGGCAGGACCTGTCTCCGCCAGCGAATCTGCAGCAGGCTCCGCAGGGATGCCAGAGGCTCGTACAGGACATCTCACGGCGTTCGAGATGCCCGCAGCGGATCCTTCCGCGCAGATGCCGGGCACACCTGACGGTGGTGACGAGCCGAAGCCCGGCGCCGTCGCCATGCTCGCCGCAAGGCTCGTCGAGTCCCACGACGAACAGCAGGTGATAGCCGGGCTTCGCACCGCAGAAAAGGACGGCCTGGCCGCCGCCATTTCAAGGCAAGGCCGCCTTGAGGTGTTCGCCCGAGGCATGGACCATGCCTTGTGGCATGTATGGCAGACCTCGCCCGGTGGCGGATGGAGCGGCTGGGACTCCCGCGGTGGTCTCATCGACCGGCCCGTGGTAAACCGCAGTGGCGACGGTCGTCTCGCAATCTTCACCATCGGCACAGATCATGCCTTGTGGCACACATGGCAGGTCTCACCCGGAGGCGGGTGGAGCGGCTGGCTATCCCTGGGCGGCACCATCGACCTGCTCGCCGCGGCGCGTAACGCGGATGGTCGGCTCGAGGTGTTCGCCCGAGGTATGGACGGCGCCTTGTGGCACACGTGGCAGGTCTCGCCCGGAGGCGGGTGGAGCGGCTGGGCGTCCCTGGGCGGCACCATCGACCAGATCAGTGTCGCAATCAACGCGGATGGTCGGCTCGAGGTGTTCGCCCGGGGCATGGACGGCGCCTTGTGGCACACGTGGCAGGTCTCGCCCGGAGGCGGGTGGAGCGGCTGGGCGTCCCTGGGCGGCACCATCGACCAGATCAGTGTCGCAATCAACGCGGATGGTCGGCTCGAGGTGTT
>NZ_JAILXP010000273.1:6783-9790 GCF_020740895.1 Streptomyces sp. UNOB3_S3
TCGCCCGGGGCATGGACGGCGCCTTGTGGCACACGTGGCAGGTCTCGCCCGGAGGCGGGTGGAGCGGCTGGGCGTCCCTGGGCGGCACCATCGACCAGATGGCGACAGCACGAAACGCGGACGGCCGCCTGGAAGTGTTCGCCCGAGGCATGGACCAGGGGCTATGGCACATCTGGCAGACCTCGCCCGGCGGCGCCTGGAGCAACTGGAACTCGCTCGGCGGCCTGATCGACGCGCCTGTCGTCGGCCGCAACCGTGACGGCCGAATGGAAGCATTCGTCATGGGCACCGACCACGCTGTATGGCACAAGTGGCAAACCTCGCCCGGCGGTGGCTGGAGCGATTGGGCATCGCTCGGCGGCACGGTCGATCAGCTGGCTCTCGGCCAGAACATCTCGTAACCGTGCTGGGCCCGCTCAGCTCCAGGCACTGAAGCCCCGAAGCTCTGCTAGCGGGCCGCATCAGAGAAACAACCGTGACCTGGGGAGCAACCTCTGATGCCCCTCATCTCCCCAGGCCACGGGCCCACTGATGTACCCCGGAAATGGCTCAGTTGAGCGAGGTGGTGCAAGCGGGGCATTTCACCGCACCGGCGCCGGCGCAATCTTGGCAAGCGGCTTGCACAGGTACTGAACCGGTTCCCTTGCACGACGGGCACCTGCTCCGTCCATCGGGAGAGCCCCGCCCAGCACAGCCCCAGCAAGGCAGCCCAACCCTGGCTTCGCCCGTAGCCTGGCAAGAGCTGCAGGGCACTGCGCGAGCATTCTTACAGTGCCGACAATTGCGCCCCGCTCGGTAGGAGACAACGGTCAGGGCGGCAACGGCAGTAATCACTGCCACGGTCTTCATCCCCCACCTGTGTTTCGTCTGGGGCTCCGGGGGCGGTTCACCGCCCGAAGCCGGATCGTCCGATGCGTCCGGCGGATCCCATAGGACATGGTGCTCCCGATCGAGCTCTTCGTTGGCCTGGTGTACGTTGCGTACGCGGGCCAGGGTGCGGGCGGCGTCGGCGAGAAGGTTCTGGTCGCCCTGGGGCAGTCGCCACGCCTCAGTAGGCAGGACAGCGTTCCCCGCCTGGATTGAAGCGCTTGCGATCACCTGTACTGCCGGGCCCAGATGATCGATGCGTTCCATCTCATCGAGGACATCACTCTCAGTTTTGTCTGCCTTCTCGATCCGATCCAGCGAGGAATCGCGCTGGCGATCCGCCGACCGCAGCTCGTCTTTGGCCATGGCCAGGAGCTGCAGAGCCTCTTGCAGCTTGGATTTCGCCTCCAACACTCTTGAAGGCGCCGCGCTGAGACGGTGCAGCATGTCGTACTCGCGCCGCAGGCGGCTGGACGTCCCGCCCAACCAGGCGATCATCGGGACCAGGACGGCTGTTGTGCAGGTGGTGCTTACGACTACTTGCGCTGCGGCTGCCCGGCACCTCTGAGCCGCGCTCAGACTCTCGTAGGCAATCCGGAGATCCTCGACCGACTGCTGCAAGCCCCCGACTGTCTCAGTGAGCGCCGTAGTCGTTTTCTGGAGGGTGCGCATCGACCCCCCGGCCGTGCAGAAGGGGACACGAGGATCGGGAGGATTTTTGGAC
Source organism: Streptomyces sp. UNOB3_S3 (assembly GCF_020740895.1). Lineage (GTDB taxonomy): Bacteria > Actinomycetota > Actinomycetes > Streptomycetales > Streptomycetaceae > Streptomyces. Next base: position 8,375 of record NZ_JAILXP010000273.1, read on the forward strand.
TTCGGGGCCATCTCGCACAGCCTGCGAGCTTCCTTTGCTAGGCGCCCTTCGTCTTCTTTTGCCTTTTCTGTCGTACTGGTGGCCAGGATCACCGCAGAGACGAACGGCCAATCGTTGGCCAGCCCCTTTCCGGAGAGCCGTGCCGAGATAGTGCTTTCACTGGGAACGTCGCATTCGGGGTACTCCTCGCTCCACCATCCAAGCTCGATGATGCGAGCGCGAAGCGTTTTGTTCGTGAATCCCGCTTCGGTCATTCGCGCGCGTAACAGGGAAACGAGAGCGTTGACCTCTTTGGGTAGCTCTGTCGGTTCTTTCCGTGGACGTCCTGGTTTCCCCATGCGTGTACCCATCTCACGGGACGGTGGGCTGCAGGCCATTTCTCCGAGTTCTCCAGTGAAGGCGTCGGAGAATGTGGCGTAGAGGAACTCCAGCACACGACCATGGCTTCCGCCCCGCTGTGGTCGTGATTGGTCACGACTGATGCGGGCTTGACCCGGCCGGGCCAAAACTGACCCACATCCGCTCACGTCATGCCAGGAGAGCATGTGAACCGCTTCCTCCGCCCGATCGCCAGGACCCTGGCGCTCATGGCCGCCCTGCTGGGGCTTGGCCTGGCCCCCACCGTTTCCCACGCGGATCCGCGGCCCGTCAACTGTTCCGCCGCGCTCCCGGCGATGTCCGGGGTCGTTGACGGTCACCTCGCCAACGACCCCGTCGCGGGGCTCCGCATGGAAACGTGGGTCGTTGTCGACCGCGACAGCGGCCGGATCGACACCACCACCCACGCGCGCTCCCTGTTTCTCGCCAAGGGCTTCACCGCCAGCAGCCTCTCGGTCGCCTACGACGCCTGCGGACGCGCGATCGCACTCACCCCGCCCCTCAACACCAGCGTCGATGCCATCTGGTCCCCGTTCGGCAAGAGCGACCGCTGGAAGAGCACCCACCTGGACATGGACCGCCAGCTCACTCGACGGATCGCGCGGATCGAGGTAGTGAACGCCCACAGCCCGGTCTCCGCACAGGAGATCTACAACCGCTGGAAGCCCGTAGTCTGCGACGCAGTCCGCACCATCAGCCGGATCGTCGGTAAGCCGATCTCCTGCCCCTGACAGGCTCGGACCCTGGCCGCTATGAGAGGTAAAGCTGTTGTGTCGGCCTGTCAGGGCTCCCTGGCGACTTCGACACCGCAGCAAACGGGAAGCGATCACCACCGATCCGGGAAGCGATCTTCAAGCTCGGTGGATGTGGCTGGTCAGCCCCACTCGTGAACGCCCCACAACAGAAGGTTCCCGAACCGGAATGGGAGCCAGCGGGAAATCCCGTCCGATCGTCAGATCGGGCGGGATTTTTCGCGTTCCGGGGGAGACGCTCTCCCGCTTCCCGTATGCGCCGCTGTGAGCCACGTCACCTCGGGGG
>NZ_JAILXP010000274.1 GCF_020740895.1 Streptomyces sp. UNOB3_S3
CGCACAAGCCCGACCCCACGCCCGACCCCGAGCCGAAGCCCACGCACAAGCCCCGGCCGCCGGCGGTCTTCCAGCTCAACCAGCTGGAGTACAGCGGGTTCGGCGACCGTTCGCAGCCCGAGGTGCGGTTCGGCGCGAGCAGCTGGCTGTGGCAGCGGCACGGTGGTGTCCGCATCGGCGGCACGGCGTACCGCCACGGAGTGACCGTCCACGCCGCGTCGTCGGTGACGATCGACCTCAACCGGTCCTGTACGTCCTACGACGCCATGGCGGGCCTGGACGACATGTCGTTCGGCCTGGGCACGGTCACGTTCTCCGTCTACGCGGACGGCTCCCGGATGTGGAGTTCGGGCCCGGTGCGGGCCGGGCAGGCGGCGGTGCCGGTCCATGTGCCGCTGACGGGGCGCAAGACGCTGCGCCTGGTCGTGCAGCCGGTGTCCGCGTGGGACCGGGTGGCGGTGCCGGACTGGGCGCTGGCCCGGATCAGCTGCGGCTAGGCCCCGCGCCCTCCTTCATCAGGCCGCGCCCCGGCCTCACAGGCCGGGCCGGGGCGGCACCCCGCTCGCCACGGCGCGTCGGCGCGGTGCCGCCGGGCCCGTCCAGCAGGTGCCGCGCCGGGCGAGGAGACGGCGTAACCAGACCTCCGCCGAGACGAGTTCGGCGAGCCCGTCCAGGGGCAGCGGCACGCCGCTCGCCGCCGCGTGCAGGGCGCCGCGTACGACGCCGGCGTCGACGAGGCCCGCGTCGGCGAGGAGCGGGGTGGCGAAGAGGTCCTGGAGCGGGCCCAGGGAGGCCCCGATGCCGGCGCGGCCGGCCGCCGCGTGCGCGGCGTGGGACGGGGCGCCCCAGCCGGGCGGCAGTTCACGGATGCCCGCCCCGGCCAGCACCGAGCGCAGTACGGAGGCGCGCGCGCCCGGCTGCACGCGGAGCGCCTCGGGGAGCGCGCGGCAGGCGCGTACGACCTGGTTGTCGAGGAAGGGGGCGTGGAGGCGCTGGCCGCGCACCTCCGCCGCCTGCTCCAGGACGCGGTGGTCCGCGGCGTGCCGGCTGAGCGCGGCGGCGGCGCGGCGTTCGCCGGGGCGCTGCGCCAGCCCGTTGGCGCGGACCGCCGCGCTCTGGAGACGAACCGATACTTCCGCGAGCGCCTCACCGGTCAGCCACCGCGCGGCGGGCCCGGGCCGGCACCAGGTGAGGGCGGCCAGCGAGGCGGCCACGGGGCCGCCCGCCGCCGGGGCGCCCCGGACGGTGGCGTACGGCCTCGGGGCCAGCAGCTCCGCCGCGGCCGCCTCGAGGCCCTCGCGGTAGGGCGTGCGGGCGAGCCGGCGCGCCGCCCGGTAGACGGTGAAGGGGACGAACAGCGAGTGCGCCGAGGGTCCGTCGGCGCGGGCCAGCGCCGAGACGGGCTTCAGGAGGTGGCGCCGCCTGCGGTCCATCAGCAGATCGGCCAGGCGGGCCGGGTGGGCGTCGAGGACCTGCCGGGCGCCGTGTCCGACGAGGTGGTCGGCGCCGCCCGCGGCCAGTCTTCTGCGGTGCCGGGCGGCGGAGGCGATGGCGGGGCCGGGTTCGTCGGTCAGCGGGCCGTCGTACAGCTCGGCGTACGGCAGCGCTTCCGTTCCGGCGGCGACGATGACGTGGCGGAGACGGGGGTTGGCGGCGATGGCGCGGGCCCGTTCGAGTTCGGATTCACGGGTGCGGCCGCCGTCCGAGGCGAGGTCGTTGAAGGTGACGGCGAGCAGTCGCTCGCCCGTTCCCGCGCCGAAGCCGAGGGGTGTGCCGGGCAGGCCCGGCAGCCCGGCCGCCAGCAGCGCCAGGGTGCCGGAGGCGCTGCCTCCGGAGAGGTCGGCGCCGACTCCGGGGGCCGGTCCGCGACGGTAGGCGGTACGCCGGTGGGCGGGACCCGCGCCGGGCGCGGACCCCTGACCGGGGGCGCGCCCTTGCTCGTACACGCCCTCGGACGAGCCGTGCGAGCCGTGCGAGCCGTGCGAGCCATACGAGTCGGATGAGCCGTGCGCACCGCCGCCCGGCAGGTGCCCGTCGCCGCGCTCGCCGTACCCGCCGCGCTCGCCGTACTCCAGGGCGTGGCGCGGGGCGGCGAGGCGGGCCCGTACCGCTTCGACCATCGCCTCGCGGACGCCCTCGATGGCCTGCCGTGCGTCGAGTTGGGGCGCGGCGACGGCGAGCGAGGAGGTGGGTTCGTAGCCGGTGATGTCCCGCGCGCCGTCGCGCAGCACCAGCGCGTGGCCGGGCGGGACGCGCCGGACGCCGGTGTAGGGCGTGCCGTCGGCGAGGGCCTCCGGGGAGTCGGGGCAGGCGAGGAGCGCGGCGAGGTAGCCGATGTCGAGCTCGGACTCGACGAGGTCGGCGAGCGGGAGGGCCGCGGTGGCGTAGGCGGTGCCGCCGGACCAGGCGGCGTGGAAGACCGGGCGGGCGCCTGCGAGGTCCCCGGCGACGGTGAGGCGGCGGCCGACGCGGGCGACGGCGGTGTAGCTGCCCGGCCAGGCGGTCAGGTGGCGGAGCGCGCCGCCGCGCGCGGCGAGGAGGCCCGAGCGCAGGGCGTCGTCGCTCGCGCCGCAGCGGCCGAGCACGGCGAGCCGGGTGCCGTCGTCGGCGTGGACGACGCGGACCTCGTCGGGGCGCCAGTCGCCGACGGCCCACAGGGGCGCCGGTTCGCCCCACAGCAGGCGGGCGCCCACGGGCTCGACCAGGGGACCGGGCGAGCCGGGCCCGTCGTGCGCGTCGGGGCGGCCGGGCCCGTCCGGCCCGGTCTGCGCACCGGTTCCGGCGGCGCCGCGGCTCCACCCCACCAACCAGCGCATCGCCGCCTCCACAGGCTGTGGACAACCAACAGGTCGCACATCAGGTAGCAGTCATCATGCACAGCGGACGACGGTTGCGACATCCATGGGGCGCCCGTTGGGCGACAGGTTCCGTGCGACACCGGCTGCCAACTCACCTGACAACGGAGGGAAATGGCGTTTCGTCACGGTTCGCCCGGGGCGATCCGCCGGCGGCCCCCCGTCCTCGGCCGCGCGGCGTACCCGGATCCGGCCAAATTCGGGACGCGCCGGTTCGTGGTCCGCCCAGTGGGGACCGGAAAGGAGACGGACACGACGCGAACGCGACGGCGACGGGCCGGACCGCGTGCGCGCGTACGGTCCGGGAGGCGCGAGCCACCTCCCGGACCGTGCCGCCGCCCGCGGGGAATGAGGCGACGGCCTCCCCCAGCCCACTGGTTCCAGCGCAGCGGGCCAACCCACGCCCCTCCATGGAACCGCCGCCCCCGCGGGCGCGGACAGAGCGCACGATGGGCGCACGGCCACACACAACCGGAGCACGTGCCCCTCGATGCACGCACATACGGGCCAGAATCTCGCCATCCGGGACATCACCTCTTAACGGTCGGGATGCGGCGAACTACGCTGGGTTCACGAATGCCTCGAGCCTATGCCGGGGCGGGCGCCGTTCGCCGAGGGGTGCGCATGTCCAGGGAGCCACGCGGGCCGAATGAGAAGCTGGGCACTGTCCTCGCCCTCGCCGGCATCAGCAACGCCGGTCTCGCGCGCAGGGTCAACGACCTCGGCGCGCAACGGGGTTTGACACTTCGCTACGACAAGACGTCCGTCGCCCGCTGGGTCTCCAAGGGCATGGTGCCGCAGGGCGCGGCGCCGCATCTGATCGCGGCGGCCATAGCGGCCAAGCTCGGCCGGCCGGTGCCGCTGCACGAGATCGGGCTCGCGGACGCCGATCCCGCGCCGGAGGTGGGGCTCTCCTTTCCGCGCGATATCGGCCAGGCGGTGCGGTCCGCGACGGAGCTCTACCGGCTGGATGCCGCCGGGCGGCGCGGGGGCGGGGGCATCTGGCAGAGCCTGGCCGGTTCCTTCTCCGTCAGCGCGTATTCGACGCCCGCCTCGCGCTGGCTGATAACGCCCGCCGACAGTTCGGTGGCGCGCGAGCCGCAGCAGGCGGCCCGGGAGGCGGCCACGGCCGCGGCCTCGGGAGGCGGCGCGGACTGCGGTTTACCGCAGCGTGTCGGCCACAGCGATGTGACGAAACTGCGGGAGGCCGCCGACGACGCCCGCCGCTGGGACTCCAAGTACGGCGGCGGCGACTGGCGTTCGTCGATGGTCCCCGAGTGCCTGCGCGTCGACGCGGCACCGCTGCTGCTGGGCTCGTACAGCGACGAGGTGGGGCGCGCGCTGTTCGGCGCGACGGCCGAACTGACCAGGCTGGCGGGCTGGATGGCCTTCGACACGGGCCAGCAGGAGGCCGCCCAGCGCTACTACATCCAGGCGCTGCGGCTGGCCCGGGCGGCGGCGGACGTCCCGCTCGGCGGGTACGTCCTGGCGTCGATGAGCCTCCAGGCCACGTACCGGGGCTTCGCGGACGAGGGCGTGGACCTCGCCCAGGCCGCCCTGGAGCGCAACCGGGGCCTGGCCACCGCCCGCGCGATGAGCTTCTTCCGCCTCGTCGAGGCGCGCGCCCAGGCGAAGGCCGGGGACGGCCCCGCGTGCGGCACGGCGCTGAAGGCCGCCGAGGGCTGGCTGGAACGGGCGCGTCCGGGGGACCCGGACCCCTCCTGGCTGGACTTCTACAGCCAGGAGCGGTTCGCCGCCGACGCCGCCGAGTGCTACCGCGACCTGCGGGTGCCACGTCAGGTACAGCGCTTCACGGAGCAGGCCCTGGCCCGGCCGACGGAGGAGTTCGTACGCTCGCACGGCCTGCGCCTGGTGGTCTCGGCGGTCGCGGAGCTGGAGTCGGGGAACCTGGACGCGGCGTGCGCGGCGGGTACGCGGGCGGTGGAGGTCGCGGGGCGGATCTCCTCGGCCCGTACGACGGAGTACGTACGCGATCTGCTCCACCGGCTGGAGCCGTACGGGAACGAGCCCCGGGTGGTGGAGTTGCGGGAACGGGCGAGGCCGCTGCTGCTGGCGCACGGCTGAGCCGACGGGGGGCCGGGGGCTCCGCTCCCGGCCCCTCCGGGCACCACCGTCTTCTGGACGAACGCCCACGTGGGGCCATGTGGCAGCCCATTGTCAGTAGCACCCGTCATCATGGTGAGGTGGGTGGCGAAGCACTGAAGGTGCGCGGTGACGGCGGTTACGACGGCGGTTACGACAGTGACGTGCTGATCGTCGGGGGCGGGATCGTGGGCCTCTCGACGGCGTACGCGATCACGCGCGCCGCCCCCGGTACCCGCGTCGTCGTACTGGAGAAGGAACCCGCCCCCGCCCTCCACCAGACCGGGCGGAACAGCGGGGTGATCCACAGCGGGATCTACTACCGCCCCGGTTCGTACAAGGCCCGCTTCGCCGTACAAGGGGCGGCGGAGATGGTGCGGTTCTGCGCCGAGCAGGGCCTGCCCCACGAGGTGACCGGCAAGCTGATCGTGGCGACCGAGCGCGCCGAGCTGCCCCGGCTGCACGCCCTGGTCCAGCGCGGCCGGGAGAACGGCATTCCGGTGCGGGAGCTGGGCCCCGCGCAGATAACGGAGTACGAGCCGGCGGTGCGCGGCATCGCCGCGATCCACGTCGGCACGACGGGCGTGTGCGACTTCGGCGCGGTCGCCCGCCGCCTGGCCCGGCTGGCGGAGGAGGCCGGCGCCTCCGTGCGCTACGGGGCGGAGGTGGAGGTCATCGGGCGGCGCGGCTCGGCCGTGGCGGTGCGCACGTCGCTCGGCGAGGTGCTGCGCGCCCGGGCGCTGGTCAACTGCGCCGGGCTGTACAGCGACCGGGTGGCCCGGCTGGCGGGCGACGCCCCGGGCATGCGGATCATCCCGTTCCGGGGGGAGTACTTCGAGCTGCCCCCGGAGCGTACGGACCTGGTGCGCGGGCTGGTCTACCCGGTGCCGGACCCGGCGTTCCCCTTCCTGGGCGTCCATCTCACCCGCGGCATCGACGGCCGGGTCCACCTCGGGCCGAACGCGGTGCCGGCGGCGGCCCGCGAGGGCTACGGCCGCTGGACGGTCCGGCCGGGCGAGCTGGCCGGCACGGTGGGCTATCCGGGCACGTGGCGGATAGCCCGGCACCACTGGCGCTACGGGGCGGGCGAGATACGGCGCTCCCTGTCCCGGCGCGCCTTCGCGGAGGCGGTAGGGCGGCTGCTGCCGGGGATCACCGTCGACGACCTCATACCGGCGGCGCCGGGCGTACGGGCGCAGGCGGTGCTGCGCGACGGGACGCTGGTGGACGACTTCCTGTTCGCGGAGTCGCCCCGCATGGTGCATGTGCTGAACGCGCCCTCGCCGGCGGCGACGGCGTCGCTGCCGATCGGGCGGGAAGTGGCGCGCCGGGTGCTGGCGGGGCTGGGGTGAGCCCAGGGCCCGTCGGGGTGCCCCAGGCCCGTCGGCGGGATCAGCCCCGATGGGCGTACACGCGCACGTAGTCGATCAGCATCCGGGCGGGAAAGGGCGTCGATCGGTCGGGCGGGCCGGGCCAGTCGCCGCCCACGGCGAGGTTGAGCAGCAGGTAGTGCGGGTGGTCGAAGACCCACTTCTGCCCGTGCCTGAGCTGTCCGGCGCAGGCGGTCCCATAGGGCCTGTCGTCGAGGTACCAGGTGACCTTCCCGGGCGCCCAGTCGACGCGGTACGTGTGGAAGCCGTCGGCGAGGCTGCCGCCGCGGGCCAGGGTGGTGTGGTTCTCGATGCCCTGGGCGACGTAGCCGGGGCCGTGGATGGTGCCGTGGACCATGGTGGGCTGGCGGCCGAGGGCCTCCATGACGTCGATCTCGCCGTTGGCGGGCCAGGTGACCTTGTCGACGTTGGCGCCGAGCATCCAGAAGGCGGGCCAGAGCCCCTGCCCCTTGGGGATCTTGATCCGGGCCTCGAAGCGGCCGTAGGCGCGGGCGAACTTCCCCTTCGTCGTCAGCCGCCCCGAGGTGATGTCGCAGGGCCCGAAGCCGCACCTCTTCCCGCGCACCTCGCGCACCCGTTCGTGGCGGGCGGTGACGGCGAGGTTGCCGTGGCCGTCGAGGGAGACGTTGCCCGGCCGGTCCGTGTAGTACTGCCACTCGTGGTTGCCCCATTGGGGCTCGCCGCCCCGGTCGAAGGACCATTTGGCCTGGTCGGGGCGGTGGCGGGCGGGCCCGCGGAACTCGTCGGACCAGACGAGTCGCCATTCGCGCTCACGGGGGTCGCGGGAGCCGTCGGCCTTGGGGCCGCCCGGCTTGTGATCGGCGGCGGCGTGGGCGCGGGCGATACGGGTGTGGGCGACATGGGCGGCGGCGCGGGCGTGACGAAGTCCGGTGATCCCGGCGATGCGGGTGATCCCGGCGATGCGGGTGATCCCGGTGATGCGGTCGAGGCCGGTGACGTGGTCACGGGCCACGTCACGGGCCGGGTCGCAGCCGCCGATCAGCACCGCGGCGGCGGCCAGCATCGCCACCGCCCCGGGCAACCGACGGGTGAGGGGGCGCAGTCGCATGAGTGGTCTCCGTCTCACGCATCGTGGCGGGCCGGGCGAGGAAGATCGTATGAGTGGGACGCCCCGCTTGCCGGGCCACCACGCGCGTTCGGGGGCAGGGCCCACCGGATCGGCGGAAAGAAGTCCGCCCGCTTTGACGACCGACGACCCCCGGCCTTGATCCGGGTCGACTTCGGATCCGAACCGGCTTCGCATGATCCGAAACGGCTTCGCCGGCACCGCCCGTAGACTTGAGGAACTGTGTCCGAGAACCACGCTCCCACCACCGAAGCCACCGCCGAAGCCATGGCCCCCGAGGCCGTCGCGGCGGTACCGGCCCCTGCCGCCCCCGTCCGCGTCCGGCGGGAGCCGATGTTCCCCGACGGGCCGGCGCCGGATCCCGCGGGCTCGCACCACGAGCGCCGCATCCGGTCCTTCCAGCCGCGCCGCAGCCGCGTCACGACCGGACAGGGCGAGGCGCTGCGCCGGCTGTGGCCGAAGTGGGGCCTCGACATCGACGGCCTGAGCAAGCTGGACCTCGGTGAGCTGTTCGGCGACCCGCAGCTGCCGGTCGTCCTGGAGATCGGCTTCGGCATGGGCGAGGCCACGGCCAAGATGGCGGCGGCCGACCCCGGCACCGGCGTCCTCGCCTGCGACGTCCACACCCCGGGCCAGGGCAACCTGCTGAACCTGGCCGAGCAGAACGGCCTGGCCAATGTCCGCGTGGCCAACGGCGACGCGATCATCCTGCTCCGCGAGATGCTCGCCCCGGACGCCCTCGCCGGCCTGCGCGTGTACTTCCCGGACCCGTGGCCCAAGAAGCGCCACCACAAGCGCCGGCTGATCCAGCCGGAGTTCCTGGCGCTCGCCGCGACGCGGCTCGCCCCGGGCGCCCTGCTGCACTGCGCGACGGACTGGGAGCCGTACGCGGAGCAGATGCTGGAGGTCCTCACCGCCAGCCCGGACTTCGAGAACACCCAGCCCGACGGCGGCTACGCCCCGCGCCCGGACTTCCGTCCGCTGACCCGCTTCGAAGGCCAGGGCCTGGACAAGGGCCACGTGGTCCACGACCTGCTGTTCCGCCGCCGCGCGGCGTAACGCACAGCACATTCCAAGACGTTCCAAGGGGCGGGAAAACCGTCACTGCGCTCTCCGCCCCTTGGTTAGGGTTCGGGGCGTGCATGAGCCACCGCCTCACCCCCAGCAGCAGACGCTCCCTCTTCCCCCGGCGTCGGGACACTACGCACCCCGCCGGGCCCTGTGGGACACCCTCTGGGACAACAAGGCGGTGCGGATCGGAACGGTGTTCCTGCTGCTCGCGCTCTGCGGCCTGATCATCCTGGCGCTGGTGCGCGAGCAGACGGGCACCAAGGGCTTCCTGGTGGGGCTGGGCCTGGCCGTACTGCCCGTACCGCTGCTCATAGCCGCGTTCCGATGGATGGACCGCGTCGAGCCCAAGCCCTGGAAGAGCCTGACATTCGCCTTCGCGTGGGGCGCGTGCGCGGCCACGCTGGTGGCCATCCTGGCGAACGGCTACGCCACGAAGTGGCTGCTGACGACGGTCGACGTCGCACAGCGCGAGAACGCGGCGGGCTGGGGCGCGACGTTCGTGGCCCCGGTGGTGGAGGAAAGCGCGAAGGCAGCCGCGATCCTCCTCCTCTACCTCTTCCGGCGACGGGACTTCAACGGCATAGTCGACGGCGTCGTGGTCGCCGGAATCACCGCCACGGGCTTCGCCTTCACCGAGAACATCCTCTACCTCGGCAACGCCTTCGCCAACGACCAGAGCTTCGGCTACGAGGGCCTGCGGTCGACGACGGCCGCCACGTTCTTCGTCCGGGTGCTGATGTCGCCCTTCGCGCACCCGCTCTTCACCTCGATGACGGGCCTGGGCTTCGGCCTGGCGGCCACGCTGGCCCCGCGCCGCCGCGTCCTCCGCTGGCTGATCCCCATAGGCTCGTTGCTCACGGCGATGCTCCTGCACGGCCTGTGGAACGGCTCGGCGACCCTGCCGGGCGCGGGCTTCCTGGCCGTCTACGCCCTCTTCATGGTTCCGGTCTTCGCCCTGCTGACATGGCTGACCATCTGGTCCCGCCAGAACGAGCTCCGCACGATCCAGACCCACCTCCCCGCCTACCAGGCCGCCGGCTGGCTCACCCCACCCGAACCCCATGCCCTCTCCTCCATGCGCGCACGAGGCATAGCCCGAGACCTCGCCCGCCGCACAGGCGGCCCGGCAGCGGCCCGCGTGGTCGCGGAGTACATCTCCTACGCCACGTCCCTGGCCTTCCTCCGCCACCGAGCCCTCCGCGGCACCCCGGACCCCGCTTTCGGAGCGAGGGAGGCGGAACTGCTGCACCACTTGTGGCAGCGGAGGGA
>NZ_JAILXP010000275.1 GCF_020740895.1 Streptomyces sp. UNOB3_S3
CCACTAGGGGCGGCGGCGGGCACCACCAGGGGCGCCCCCATGGCGCCGGGTAGGTAGCGTCGGGGCGTGCACGAGAATCACACGCCCCCCGCCCCACCCCTCTTCACCTGGGAGTTCGCCTCCGACCCCTACCCGGCGTACGCCTGGCTGCGCGAGCACGCGCCGGTGCACCGCACCGAGCTGCCCAGCGGCGTCGAGGCCTGGCTGGTCACCCGCTACGCCGACGCCCGGCAGGCGCTCGCCGACCAGCGGCTGTCGAAGAATCCCGTGCACCACTCCGAGAGCGCCCACGGCAAGGGGAAGGTGGGCATCCCCGGCGAGCGCAGCGCCAATCTGATGACGCACCTGCTCAACATCGACCCGCCGGACCACACCCGGCTGCGCCGGCTGGTGTCGAAGGCGTTCACCCCGCGCCGGGTCGCGGAGTTCGCGCCCCGCGTCCAGGAGCTCACCGACCAGTTCATCGACGGCTTCGTGGAGAAGGGGGAGGCCGACCTCATCCATGAGTTCGCCTTCCCCCTCCCCATCTACGCCATCTGCGACATGCTCGGCGTCCCGCGCGAGGACCAGGACGACTTCCGGGACTGGGCGGGAATGATGATCCGCCACGGCGGCGGGCCGCGCGGCGGAGTGGCCCGCTCCGTCAAGCGGATGCGGACGTACCTCGCGGAGCTGATCCACCGGAAGCGGGAGGACCCCGGAGAGGACCTCATCTCCGGTCTCATCCGGGCGAGCGACCACGGCGAGCACCTCACGGAGAACGAGGCCGCGGCGATGGCCTTCATCCTCTTGTTCGCCGGTTTTGAAACAACTGTGAACCTGATCGGTAACGGAACCTACGCGCTGCTGCGCCACCCGGAGCAGCGCGCCCGGCTTCAGCGCGCCCTCGCCGAGGGCGACGAGAGCCTCCTCGCCACCGGCGTCGAGGAGCTGCTGCGCTACGACGGCCCGGTGGAGCTGGCGACCTGGCGGTTCGCCACCCAGGACCTGGTGCTGGGCGGGCAGCGCATCGCCGAGGGCGATCCCGTACTGGTCGTCCTGGCCGCCGCCGACCGCGATCCCGGGCGTTTCACCGACCCCGACACCCTGGATCTGGCCCGGCGCGACAACCAGCATCTGGGCTACGGGCACGGCATCCACTACTGCCTCGGCGCGCCCCTCGCCCGCCTGGAAGGACAGACCGCGATCGCGACGCTGCTGCGCAGGCTGCCCGATCTGTCCCTCGCCGCCGAACCCGAGGACCTGCGCTGGCGCGGCGGCCTGATCATGCGTGGATTGCGCACTTTGCCCGTGGAGTTCACGCCCAAAAGCCGCGTCGCATGACGCTCGGTCAAACGGCGTTTATCGGGGCGTGACCTCCGCTACACCGGCTTGTGACTCCGGGAAGGCCTCGCTATGGTCTGCGACCAATCGAAAAGCCGCCTATGCGAGAGGCCCGCAGATGCTCTCAGGAACCGGTAGACATCGCCGTCCCCGTCAGGTACCCGCCATCGTGGTCGCGGCGGGGGTGACGGCCTCCAGCGCGGCACTTCCGCTGCTGGCGACCGGATCCGCCGTCGCCGCCGACGCGGGCACCTGGGACAAGGTCGCCCAGTGCGAGAGCGGAGGGATGTGGAGCGCCAACAACGGCAACGGCCTCCACGGCGGCCTCCAGCTCACCCAGCAGATGTGGGAGCAGCACGGCGGCATCGCGTACGCGCCGCGCCCCGACCTGGCCAGCCGGTCCCAGCAGATAGCCGTGGCCGAGCGGATCCTCAAGGCGGAGGGCGCCGACACCTGGCGGAGCTGCGCGGCGAGTTCGGGCCTGGCCCGCCAGGCGGACCAGGGCGAGGACAAGGAGCCCGAGGTGGACCCGGGCGACGGTTCGTACTCCGCCGCGCCGGAGCCGAGCCGCCCCCGTACGCCCGGTCGCGGTAACCAGCCCGCGCCCGAGCGCACGTCGCCCGCGCCGTCCGCCCCGTCCTCCGGGTCGCCCAAGCCGACGCCCGGCTCGTCCGGTTCGCCCACGCCGGGCTCCTCCGGCACCCCGTCCGCTTCCACGAGCCCGTCCCCGGACGCCTCCTCCGGCAAGCACCGCAAGGACCCCTCAGGGCAGCCGACGACGGGTACGGGCACCGGCGCGTCGGCCGATCCGACGTCCATCCCGACCGCCCCGGTCGGCACCCCCTCGAACACCCCGGCGAACACGCCCTCAGGCACCCTTGGAACGGGAACTTCGCCTTCCGCTTCACCGCTTCCCGGGGATGCCGACGCGACCTCCGGAACGGGCCGGCACCGTGGGGACCCGTCGCGCTCCGACGATGCTCAGCGGCCCTCCCGGGGCGGCGAGGGCCGTACGGACCTGCCCGCTGCGAACGACTACACCGTGCGGCCCGGTGACAACCTGTCAGCGATCGCCGAGCAACATTCGGTCGCCGGAGGCTGGCAGACGCTGTATCAGAAGAACGAAAAAGCAGTCGGTTCTGATCCGGACCTTATCCGCCCTGGTCAGAAGCTTGATATCAAGCAGTAGCGCTCCGGTTCGAGGCGAATGTCTGTTCCGGTCGAAAGTGAGACATGGGTCTCGTTGACTGACCGTCGGATGCCTTGAATCCGATTTGCTCGAATGGCCTCTCACCTGCGGAAACGTGAGGTTTCTGGGGCCAACTCAGGCCATCGGTGGCTGAAAAGTGGGGTTTGAACCCGTCGGCCGCCTGTGATTACCGTCGTCACCGCTCGCCACCGCGAGCACCACGGCCGCACGCCGAATCCTGCCGGCGGCCGGGGGAGTCGTCGCGCAAGCGCCGTAGGCAGGAGCGGGGGAACCAAGGTAAGTCGCCGGAACGGTCCCAAGGCCCATGGCCGAAGGAGCGGAACGGCTCGGGGTGAAGCCCGGAACGCGAAAGCGCACCGGGCCGGGCGAACTCACAGCCCGAACCCGACAGCTCACCTCGTAGGCGTCGGTGAGGAAACCGACTTATGTCCAAGGGCAAGCACCGTCGTCCGTCCAAGGCCGTCCGCATCGTCACGCTCGCCGGTGTCACCGGCGCGGCTGTCGCAGCCCCTCTGATGGTCGCGACCTCCGCCAACGCCGCCTCCGTCTCCACGTGGGACAAGGTCGCCCAGTGCGAGTCCACCGGGAACTGGCACATCAACAACGGCAATGGCTACTACGGTGGTCTCCAGTTCAGCAACGAGTCCTGGGCCGCCGCGGGCGGCAAGCAGTACGCCCCGCGTGCCGACCTGGCCAGCAAGTCCCAGCAGATCGCCACCGCCGAGCGCCTGCTCGCCATGCAGGGCCCGGGCGCCTGGGGCTGCGCCGCCGAGGGCGGCCTGACCCGTGGTGGCCCCAAGGCCAACGTCGACACGGACGACTCCGACGGCTACGTCGCGAAGAAGTCCACGAAGTCCGCCTCCGGCGCCTACGGCAAGGCCCAGTCCCACGCCGACCGCAGCAAGCGCGAGGCCGCGCCGCAGGGCAAGCACAGCAGCAAGCCCGTCCAGCAGTCGGACGACTCCGACGACGAGGCCCCGGCGCCGAAGCAGACCGCCCCGCGGACCGTCCAGAAGGGCGACGGCGAGTACCAGGTGAAGCAGGGCGACACCCTCGCCACCATCGCCGCGTCCCAGAAGGTCCAGGGCGGCTGGCAGAAGCTGCACGAGCTCAACAAGAAGATCGTGCCCGACGCCGATGTGATCTTCCCGGGCCAGCAGCTCCACCTGCGCTGAGCGAAGGCCGGCCGGAGTCATCGAACGAAGGCCCCGGCCGGCCGAGCGACCGCCCCGCTCCGATGCGACCTCCCCCCGAGCCGCATCGGAGCGGGGCTCCGCTCGTTCTGCCGGTCGGTCCCGCGTCCCCGTTGAGCGAACACACCGACGATTCGTCCGGTGTTCTCGGCGTTTGTGCCAATTTTCAGCCCGGGGAGCGGGCCAAGGGCGGGCGCAGGCTCCGGGGCCCGTTAGGCTCGTGGTGCAGAACTCCAGACACACACGAAGGAGACCCTCGTGCCGTCCATCGACGTCGTCGTAGCTCGCGAGATCCTCGACTCGCGAGGCAACCCCACGGTCGAGGTCGAGGTCGGCCTCGACGACGGCTCCACGGGCCGTGCCGCCGTGCCGTCCGGCGCCTCCACCGGTGCCTTCGAGGCCATCGAGCTCCGTGACGGCGACCCCAAGCGCTACCTCGGCAAGGGTGTCGAGAAGGCCGTCCTCGCCGTCATCGAGCAGATCGGCCCGGAGCTCGTCGGCTACGACGCCACCGAGCAGCGCCTGATCGACCAGGCCATGTTCGACCTGGACGCCACCGACAACAAGGGCTCCCTGGGCGCCAACGCCATCCTGGGCGTCTCCCTGGCCGTCGCGCACGCCGCCTCCGAGGCGTCCGACCTGCCGCTCTTCCGCTACCTCGGCGGCCCGAACGCGCACCTGCTGCCCGTTCCGATGATGAACATCCTGAACGGCGGCTCGCACGCCGACTCCAACGTGGACATCCAGGAGTTCATGATCGCGCCGATCGGCGCGGAGTCCTTCTCCGAGGCCCTGCGCTGGGGCACCGAGGTCTACCACACCCTCAAGAAGGTGCTGAAGGGCCGCGGCCTGTCCACCGGCCTCGGCGACGAGGGCGGCTTCGCCCCGAACCTGGGCTCCAACCGCGAGGCCCTCGACCTCATCCTCGAGGCCATCAAGGAGGCCGGCTACACCCCCGGCCAGGACATCGCGCTCGCCCTGGACGTGGCCGCCTCCGAGTTCTACAAGGACGGCGTCTACAAGTTCGAGGGCAAGGACCGCACCGCCGCCGAGATGACCGAGTACTACGCGGAGCTCGTCGCCGCGTACCCGCTCGTCTCCATCGAGGACCCGCTGTTCGAGGACGACTGGGCCGGCTGGAACACCATCACCGAGAAGCTCGGCGACAAGGTCCAGCTCGTCGGTGACGACCTGTTCGTCACCAACCCCGAGCGCCTCGCCCGCGGCATCGAGGAGAACTCCGCCAACGCCCTGCTGGTCAAGGTCAACCAGATCGGCTCGCTGACCGAGACCCTCGACGCCGTCGAGCTGGCCCAGCGCAACGGCTTCAAGTGCATGATGTCCCACCGCTCCGGCGAGACCGAGGACGTCACCATCGCCGACCTGGCCGTCGCCACCAACTGCGGCCAGATCAAGACCGGCGCCCCGGCCCGCTCCGAGCGCGTCGCCAAGTACAACCAGCTCCTGCGCATCGAGGAGATCCTCGACGACGCCGCGGTCTACGCCGGCCGCAGCGCCTTCCCGCGCTTCAAGGGCTGAGCCCAAAAGGCACAGCAAGGCTGACCTTCTCGCCAGTCTCCGTACGTCCCCGGCCGCGGTCCCGTACCGTGTCCGGGGACGTACGTTCGTAACGGACTTCTCCAGGGGAGGCGACGTGGGCGCGGACCGGTTCTCCACCGCGACCAGGCTCAAGGCGCTGGGCACGGCGCTGGTCCAGGGCCCGACCGCGGCCCGGGTCTACCGCGCCCGCCCGCAGCGCCGCTCCCGGCTCACCGGCCGCGCGGCGCTGCTCGCGCTCGTCGTCTGCTCGCTCGTCGTCGCCCTCGCCTACCCCATGCGCCAGTGGGTCACCCAGCGCTCGGACATCGCCGACCAGCGGCACCGGACGGAGCAGGCGCGCGAGGAGGTCAAGCGGCTGCACGAGGAGAAGGCCCGGCTGGAGGACCCGGCGTACGTGGAACAGCTGGCGCGCGAGCACCTCCACTTCGTCCGCCCCGGCGAGACCGGGTACACCGTGGTGGACGGCAGCGCCGACGGCGGCCGCCACAAGGACCAGGGCGCCGCCGACCGCCCCTGGTACAGCAATCTCTTCGACGACGTGGACGTCTCCGACGGCCACCGCTGACACGCCGGCCCGGCGGATCCCCACCCCGCACACCTATTACGCACACGACCGATCGAGCACGAGCGAGCACATGGACACGCCTCCTCCGAAGACCGAGCCCACCGAGCCGACGGACGCGGACATCGCCGCGTTCAAGGAGCAGCTGGGCCGCCCGCCGCGCGGACTGCGCTCCATCGCGCACCGCTGCCCCTGCGGCAACCCCGACGTGGTCGAGACGGCCCCGCGCCTGGAGGACGGCACGCCGTTCCCCACCCTCTACTACCTGACCTGCCCCCGCGCCGCGTCCGCGATCGGCACTCTCGAGGGCTCGGGCCTGATGAAGGAGATGCAGGACCGGCTGGCGACCGACCCGGAGCTGGCCGCCGCCTACCGGGCCGCCCACGAGGACTACATCGCGCGCCGTGACGCCATCGAGGTCCTGCAGGGCTTCCCCAGCGCCGGCGGCATGCCCGACCGCGTGAAGTGCCTCCACGTCCTCGTCGGCCACTCGCTGGCGGCCGGCCCGGGCGTGAACCCCTTCGGCGACGAGGCCATCGCCCTGCTGCCCGAGTGGTGGAGCAAGGGCCCGTGCGTGAGCCCGTGCTCCGGCGAGGAGGGCTGCGCGTGACCCGTGTCGCCGCCGTCGACTGCGGTACCAACTCCATCCGGCTGCTGGTGGCCGACGCCGACCCGGCCACGGGCGAACTGAATGAGCTCGACCGCCGGATGACGATCGTCCGCCTCGGCCAGGGGGTGGACCGCACGGGCCGCTTCGCGCCGGAGGCGCTGGAGCGCACCTTCGCCGCCTGCCGCGAGTACGCGAAGGTCATCCAGGAGCTCAAGGCCGAGCGGGTGCGCTTCGTGGCCACGTCCGCCTCCCGGGACGTCTCCAACCGCGAGGAGTTCGTGCGCGGCGTCGTGGACATCCTGGGCGTGGAGCCCGAGGTGATCAGCGGCGACCAGGAGGCCGAGTTCTCCTTCACCGGGGCCACCAAGGAGCTCGTGGGCCGCGCCGACCTGGCGAAGCCCTTCCTCGTCGTGGACATCGGCGGCGGCTCGACCGAGTTCGTCGTGGGCGAGGAGCACGTCCGGGCCGCGCGCAGCGTGGACGTGGGCTGCGTACGGATGACGGAGCGTCATCTCGTGACGGACGGCGTGGTGTCCGACCCGCCGGCCGCCGACCGGATCGCCGCCATACGGGCCGACGTCGAGGCCGCCCTGGACCTCGCCGGGCGGACCGTCCCGCTGACCGACGCCCATACGCTCGTGGGCCTGGCCGGTTCCGTCACCACCGTCGCGGGCATCGCCCTCGGCCTGGCGGAGTACGAGTCCGCCGCCATCCACCACGCGCGTATCTCCCTGGACCAGGTCCAGGAGATCACCGCCCGCCTGCTCGCCTCCACCCACGAGGAGCGCGCCGCGATCCCGGTGCTCCACCCCGGCCGCGTCGACGTGATCGCCGCGGGCGCGCTGATCCTCCAGTGCGTGATGGAGCGCGTGGGGGCCGAGGAGGTCGTGGTGAGCGAGCACGACATCCTTGACGGCATCGCGTGGAGCGTCGCGTAGGCGTCGTGCAGGGCGCGTAGCGGGAACGCCCGGAGCGTGCCTTAAGGGGCGTACCGGACGTGCCGTGGACAGGCCGCCGGGAAATGTTCGTGAAATCCTTCACATGAAAAAGCGGCCCCGGAGCGTCGGAAGAGGGCCTTCGGCCCCTCTTTCGGGCCCTCCGGGGCCTTGGCGGTGGGAAACCATCCGGTTTCGGCCGTGTTAAAGGAAGCCTTATGCGAGGCCGGGGCGGGTGGTGGTCCAGTCGCTCCGAGCGCCCCAAGGCCAGTTCAGCGGGGGTGTTCAACGCCCGTCAGGCTGTTGCGGTTCCCTTGCGGAGGTATGGCGTCCATCACGGGGGCGGCGGAGTGTAGCAGACCCCCTTTCGTGCCTTGTGAAGGGGCTCACGAGCACCCCATGGGAGAGTGCTGGATACTCGAATCATGAGCACCACGGAGCGTCCACGGATCCTCGTAGTAGGCGGTGGGTACGTCGGCCTGTACGCGGCGCGCCGCATCCTGAAGAAGATGCGGTACGCGGAGGCGACCGTCACGGTCGTCGACCCGCGCTCGTACATGACGTACCAGCCCTTCCTCCCTGAAGCAGCCGCCGGCAGCATCTCGCCGCGCCACGTCGTGGTGCCGCTGCGCCGCGTGCTGCCCAAGGCGGAGGTTCTCACCGGCCGTGTCACCACGATCGACCAGGACCGCAAGGTGGCCACGATCGCGCCGCTCGTCGGCGAGGCGTACGAGCTGCCCTTCGACTACCTGGTGATCGCGCTCGGCGCCGTCTCCCGTACCTTCCCGATCCCCGGCCTTGCCGAGAACGGCATCGGCATGAAGGGCATCGAGGAGTCCATCGGCCTGCGCAACCACGTTCTCGAGCAGCTCGACAAGGCCGACTCGACGAAGGACGAGGAGATCCGCCGCAAGGCGCTGACCTTCGTCTTCATCGGTGGTGGCTTCGCCGGCGCCGAGACGATCGGCGAGGTCGAGGACATGGCGCGCGACGCCGCCAAGTACTACCCGAACGTGAAGCGCGAGGACATGCGCTTCATCCTCGTCGACGCCGCCGACAAGATCCTCCCGGAGGTCGGCCCCAAGCTCGGCGAGTACGGCAAGAAGCACCTGGAGAGCCGCGGCGTCGAGATCTACCTCTCGACCTCCATGGACTCCTGCGTCGACGGTCACGTCGTGCTGAAGAACGGCCTCGAGGTCGACGCCAACACGATCGTGTGGACCGCGGGCGTCAAGCCCAACCCGGCACTGGCCCGCTTCGGCCTGCCGCTGGGCCCGCGCGGCCACGTCGACACCTCCGAGACCCTCCAGGTCCAGGGCACCGACTACATCTGGGCCGCCGGCGACAACGCCCAGGTCCCGGACGTCGTCGGCCGCAAGGCCGGCAACGAGAACGCCTGGTGCCCGCCCAACGCCCAGCACGCGCTGCGCCAGGCCAAGGTCCTCGGCGACAACGTCCTGTCCGGCATGCGCGGCTTCCCGCAGAAGACGTACTCGCACGCCAACAAGGGCGCGGTGGCCGGTCTCGGCCTCCACAAGGGCGTCGCGATGATCGTCATGGGCAAGACCAAGATCAAGCTCAAGGGCCGTCTGGCCTGGTACATGCACCGTGGCTACCACGGCATGGCCATGCCGACCTGGAACCGCAAGATCCGTATCTTCGCGGACTGGACCCTGGGCATGTTCCTCAAGCGCGAGGTCGTCTCCCTGCGCGCCATGGAGAACCCGCGCGAGGAGTTCTACGAGGCCGCCAAGCCGGCCCCGCAGGCCCCCGCCAAGACCGAGAAGGCCAAGGCCTCCTGACCTACGGTCACAGCTGAACAGCGGTCGAAGGGCGTCCACCAATCCGTGGGGTGGACGCCCTTCGGCGTACCCGGGCGCCCTTCGGCGTACCCGACGGGGGCGGGCCCCTCGCGCGGGGAAGGACTAGAGCACGACCTGTTGGTGTTTCAGGTGTCAGGCGAAACGATCTGCTGACCCTTCATCATGGAGGTGTGCGACATGGCCGAGGCCGCTCGACGGCTCACCGCACTCGCGGAGCGCGCCCTGGGCGCCCCGCTCCCGGTCCGGGTCCGGGCCTGGGACCGCAGCGAGTCGGGCCCGCCCGGCACCCCCGTACTGATCGTCCGGCGCCGGCGCGCCCTGCGCCGGCTGCTGTGGAAGCCCGGTGAGCTCGGCCTGGCCCGCGCCTGGGTCGCCGGGGACCTCGACGTCGAGGGCGACCTCTACGAGGCCCTCGGCCTCCTCGCCGGGTTCTTCTGGGAGCGCGACGAGGACGCCGCCCGCCCCACCGGCCCCATGGCCGTCCTCAAGGCCGTGCGCGACCCGGAGCTCCGTTCCGTCGGCCGTGAGCTGCTGAGGCTCACCGGGCC
>NZ_JAILXP010000276.1 GCF_020740895.1 Streptomyces sp. UNOB3_S3
CGACGTCGACGCGGACACCGGTCACGCCCGCCACGGCCGAGACCTCCTTGGTGACGGCGGTCTCGCAGTGGCCGCAGGTCATGCCCTGGACCTTGTAGACGGTGGTGACGCCTGTGGTCTTCTCGTCGCGTGCGGCGGCGGAGGTGGAGCAGGTGTTGTCGGGGGAGCAGCAGGACATGGGTGCCTCCGGTCGTTGATCTTTGGGTGGGCGCCTCGCGAGCGCCCTCATAAAGATTTATACCCCTGGGGGGTATCTGAATCAACCCCCGGGGGGTATCTGGATGGGAGGTGGAAGCCTGTTGGTTCGGGGTGGAAATGCCCTGGTAGACGCCGAAATGATGGCTTCTGTGCCGAGGGGAGTCGTGCGGGAGGTCCGTCCGGCTTGCCGATACCCCCTGGGGTATCTCGCGATCTGGCCGACGGGTACCGCAGGGTCTGCGGCCTTGGGCATCGCTGTGGTGTCGGCCCGGTGGGCCCGCGCCCTCGCCAGGAGAGCGGTGCGTGGGGCGCCGCCTGAGCGGCGCCCCACAGGGCTGGGTCAGCCGACGCGGAGGGTCAGCGCGGCGGTGTGGAGCTTGCCTCCGGTCTGGAACTGGAGGAACAGGCGCCAGTTGCCCGGCTTGTCGAGCTGGGCGTGGAAGGGCAGGTCGGGGCCGCCCTTGTCGCCGTTGACCTTGGTCTCCGGGTGGAGGTGGGCGAACGTTTGGTCGCCCTCGTGGAAGGCGGTCAGGTGGGCGTAGGTGTCCAGGTAGGGCTGCAGGTCGGTGACCGGCTTGCCGTCCTTGCTGATGTTCACGGTCATGGGGTGGGCCATGCCGGCCATCAGGTCGCCCTTGACTGTCACGGTGTAGCCGTCGACCTCAGTGCTGGCGGACGCCGCCGGCAGCGGGGTGGTCTTCGCGTCCCCGGCGACGGTGACGGTGCGGCTGAGGACGAAGTCCTTGCCCTTGCCCGGCCCGCTGTCCGGGGTGAACGAGGCGTACGTCCTCCACGTACCGGGCTCGAGGGCGGCCAGGTCGGCCGTCCAGGTGCCATCTTCCGCCATGGTGGGGTGGATGTGCTGGAAGCCGGTGAGGTCCGACCGGACGGCGTAGAAGTGCATCCGCTTGGTCTGGTCGGCAGCGAAGCCGGTGACCGGCTTGCCGTCCGGACCGGTGATCGTGAACTTGTACCCGGCCGCCTTGCCCGCAGGAAGTTCCTTGGCGTCGGAGACAAGGCGGTAGCCGTCCTTGGTGTCGGACAGGCCGTCGCCCTTGGCCATGCTGCCGTGGTCCATGCCGGGCATCGACCCGTGATCCATCCCCGGCATGCCGCTCTCCGAGGACGACGCGGAGGCATGGGAGCCATGGTCCATGCCGGGCATGGACGAATCCTTCGAGGAGCCGCAGGCGGCGAGAGCCAGCGCCAGGGCGGCGGTAACGGAGGCGGCGGCGACAGTGCGCCGACGCGAAGAGATGCGGGAGAAAACAGACATCGTGTCGAGTCTTTCGAGGTGTGCGCGGCCTCGATGGGCACATGCGGGTGTACGGAACGGGAGCCGTGCCGGTTCGTGAGGGTTTTCCTCAGAACCGGGCCGACGGCTGTCACGTCCGCCTGACGCACACCTGGAGCAGCAGATTCCGTCCGCTTCTCGGCGGTCCACGGCGCCGCGCCCGGCAGGCGCGAAGGCGGCCTGCCTGCTGCCATCCACCGAAGATCACGAAGGCGAGAAGCATCAGCGGCCCGGCCGACGCGAGCTTGGCCTGATCACGTGCAGGGGTTGAGGTGCACACTGCCCCCGCCATCATGGGCACGTCCGGTTTCGCCGAGGCGTGGGCGGGCGATGTGTCGCTGGACTGGCGATGATCATGGCCCGCAGCTGAGGCCGGCATGTGTCCGGTCGGTTGGGCGGCCATGGGCACGCTGGTGCTCGCCGGGGCTGACATGCCTCCGTGGCAGCCGTCGACGGCCGCGGCCGGATTGCCGTGCATGAGGAACAAACCGAGCAGGACCGCGCACACGGTCAGCGCGCGGGCGGCTGCCCTGCGTGCTGGTGAGGTGTGGGTCACTGCTGAGGCCCTTCCGAAGTGGTGCTGCCTTGAGGGTAGCGCCCTGCCCGGTGGCTCCGCCGAGATCCGCGCTACACCGGGCGTCAGCGAAGTGGGCCGATCATGTGCCGGTTCCGGGGCTGCGACGTCGAGGAGCTGGAGCCTCGATCGCCGCGGGGTAGGCAACACGGGTCATCGGTAGGCGGAGGGAACATGGAACTGAGGTCCTTGCGGGCATCAGGCCTGCGTCCCGCCCCGACCGGGGAGTGATCTTCGATCATGTACTGGCATGATCACGGCGTCAGTGGGTGGGGCTGGTTCACGATGACGGCCAGCATGATCGTTTTCTGGGTGCTGGTCATCGCCGTCGTCGTCCCGCTCTTCCGCACCTTCAGCCACAACCGCGCTGCTGACAGTGCGCGCTCTGCCGCTCCGGGCGGGCCCAGGACGGGATGGTCCATGCCGGAGCAGATCCACGCCGAGCGGTACGCGCGCGGCGAGATCGACGACGAGGAGTGCCAGCGGCGCCTGGCCACCCTTCGCGGTATGCCACCGGGCTCGGCCAAACCCTGACGAGGACGCG
This sequence comes from Streptomyces sp. UNOB3_S3, assembly GCF_020740895.1. Taxonomy (GTDB): domain Bacteria; phylum Actinomycetota; class Actinomycetes; order Streptomycetales; family Streptomycetaceae; genus Streptomyces. The sequence continues at coordinate 2,611 of NZ_JAILXP010000276.1, forward strand.
AAGCTCGTCCCGGCTCAGCACTGCGTGGAGCGCCCGCCATGACGCCGCCACCCACCTCCAGGTGCGAAAGCAGGGGCGACGCGGCTGGGTGGTGATCGTCTGCTGCATCCCGGTGCTGCTCGTTGCGCTGGTCTTGGTCGCCGCCGGTCTGCTCAGTCCCGGCCCTCGGCCAGCCGGGCCGGCGCCCACGCCGCATCCGCCGGTTGCAACTCCTCTTCATGATCCGGCGATGTCGGCACCTATCCGCTGTGGCAACGTCTATGAGCCGTTCTCCGCCCCGGACGCATCCAGATCGGCGAAATGCGGGATGGGAAGCCCTACTTGTGGACTGCCCGGGCCGCCACCTGTCACCGCGTCAGCTGGGGTGAACCTGGCAAGACCTTCGCCAGCGGCCTGTGCTTGCTGCGAGGTTCGCCACGCCCATCGGCTCGTCTGCTCCGACGGTCTCGACCTCGGCCGCATCGCGGCTGCCGCCCCCATCGGGATGGGCTACCGGGTCTGTGGACGCTTCGAGTGCCCACAGCGGATGGCGCCGCCGCTCGGCCACCCAGTGCGGATCGCCCCCAACGTTGGCGCGTTGGTGCCCTGCCCCGTGGTGCAGACGGCCGTGGAGAAGCTGCACCGGTCGTGAAGCAACCTGAATGAAGATGTTTGCTTGTGTGCCGCATAACGATCGGCGGCAGTCAGATCCGGGATGTTCCAGGAGTTGGGACTGAGCATGCTCGGTGTTTCTGGGTGGGGTGCGGTGACAGGCGGGAGCATGGGTGGGTGCTGTCCCGGGTCCGGGGTCTGACTCATGACTTTTCTGACCAAAGTGTCCTGGTGTCACAGTGTCGGCCGTTGGCCGGGGATGGCGCGTTGTCGGTGCCGGACCGGCGGAGCGTGTCCCGATAGGGGCCTGTCGATTGTTGTGGCGTCCTCACGATTCTGACCGTCCGACGCGGCCCGGTACCGGCAGCGCGACGCGTTATCGGACTGGAGGGGAGCGGACATGCCCAGATCGGCCATGTCCAGTACGCCGCCTGCTTCGCAGAACCGCCGTCGCCGCCCTGCGGGGGAGGTGGTTCTGGGGGTGGACACGCACCGGGATGCCCATGTGGGTGCGGTGCTTTCCGTGATGGGGGAGGTGCTGGCCACGGGCGAGTTCCCGGCCACCGCGGCGGGGTACCGCGATCTGCTGAAGTGGGCCAGGAAGTGGGGAGCCGTGAGGCGGGCCGGTGTGGAGGGGACCGGTTCCTACGGGGCGTCTTTATCGCGTTATCTGCTGGCCCAGGGCGTGGACGTGTTTGACGTGAATTGGATGGACCGGGCAGATCATCGTCGGCGCGGCAAGTCGGATCCGCTCGATGCCCAGAACGCGGCGCGAGCTGTATTGAGTGGGCGGGTGAGTGCCCGGGCGAAGGCTGGCGACGGGCCGGTGCAGATCGCGAGAATGTACAAGCTCACGAAGGTGTCGGCGGTCAAAGCCCGTACCCAGGCCATCAACCAGCTCAAGTCCGTCCTCGTTACTGCTGACCCCGCCTTGCGGGAAGAGCTCGCCGGACTGGGCAATGCCGAACTCTTCCGCACCTGTGCGCGGTTCGCCGACATGAGCAGTCGTAAGGAGGGCGGCGAGGAGTCGGTGCTGCAGGCGACTCGGAACACGCTGGGTCTGCTGGCTCACCGGATCGGCCAGCTGTCCGAGCAGATCCGGGATGTGGACGCTCGTCTGGCCCGGCTCGTGGAGTGTCATGCCCCGCAGTTGCTCGACGTGGTGGGGATCGGTCCGGACACGGCCGTCGCTTTGCTGATCACGGTGGGGGACAACCCGGAACGCCTGGACAGTGAGGCGTCCTTCGCCGCTTTGTGCGGGGTCAGTCCTGTCGAGCGTTCCTCGGGACGCCGGCAGTACCGTCGCCTGAACCGTGGCGGCGACCGGCAGGTAAATGCTGCGCTCCATCGCATCGTGTTCACCCGTCTGCGGGTCGACCCGCGCACCCAGGACTACTACGAGCGTCGGATCAAGGAGGGCAAGACCCGTCGCGAAATCGTCCGCTGCCTCAAACGCTACGCGGCCCGGGAGGTCTTCCACCTGGTCAGACAGTTACGGTCAGGACCCCGCTCATAGGGGCTGTCGTGACAGATGAGAGGGTCTGGCGGGTGACTGAGACACCGGCGAACACCCTGCAATACCGCTCTGACGGGCCAGAAGACGCCCCAGTCCTGGTCCTGGGGCCCGCGTTGGGTACCACATGGCACATGTGGGACCGGCAGATACCGGAGCTGACCCGCCGCTGGCGCGTCATCCGCTTCGACCTGCCGGGCCACGGCGGCGCCCCCGCACAGCCCGCCGCCACGATCGGCGAGCTCACCGACCGGCTGCTGACGACGCTGGACACGCTCGGCGTCGACCGCTTCGCGTACGTGGGCTGCTGCGTCTCCGGCACCATCGGCACCGACCTCGCCCTGCGCCACCCGCGGCGGCTCCTCTCGCTCGCCGTCGTCGGCTCCGCCGCGCACTTCACGGCCGCGCCGCGCGGGGGGATGCGCGCCTCCGACGTCAGGGCCGGCGGCCTCGAACCGGTGGCCCGCACGGCGCCCGAGCGCTGGTTCACCCCCGCGTTCGCCGGAGCCCAGCCGGCGATCGTCGACTGGGCCGTCCAGATGGTCCGGACGACCGACCTGGCCTGCTACGAGGCGGCCTGCGAGGCGCTCGCCGCCTTCGACGTCCGCGCCGAGCTGGGCCGGATCGACCTCCCGGCGCTCGTCATCGTCGGCGCGGAGGACCAGGTGACCCCGGCCGCCGACGTCCGCGTCCTCGTCGCCGGCATCCGCGACGCCCACCTCGCCGTCCTCCCAGCGGCCCGCCACCTCGCCCCGGTCGAACAGCCCACAGCCGTGACGGATCTCCTGACCCGCCACCTCGCGACGCCCCCGGGGCAGCAGGGGTCTCAGGGTTCCCAGGGCGGCGAGGGCGGCCAGGGTCCCCAGGGCCCGCAGGTCCCGCAGGGCATGGGGGCCCGGTCGGGCCCGGGCCCGACCCCGGCCTCGCCCCAGCCCGCCGTGGTGGAGACCCCGGGCGCGAACCCGTACCGGACGGAGGGCGCGGCGGGGGCAGCCGGCACGTCGGGCAGCGGAAATCCGTACGCGGACGGCGGGCGTGGCGAGGATCGCGCTGCCGGAGCCGGGCGGTCCGGTGATGGTGCCCCCGGTGAGGGGGATACCCCGGCCGGCGCGGGACGTGCGCTCGACAGCGGAAATCTGTACGCGGACGCCGCGCCGGGCGCGGGTCGCGCTGCCGGAAGCGGCGCGTGGGACGTGGCCCGCCGTGGTGACGACGCGCCCGCGTCCGCCTCTACGCCTGCGTCAGCCTCTGCGCCCGTGCCCGCGTCCGGCGACGACGCCCCCGAGCGCGCCCCCGTCGGCGGCGACCCGCGCGTGCGCGGTCTGCGGCTGCGCCGCGAGGTGCTCGGCGCGGGCGACGCGCTCGCGCGGCACCTCGACCCGGGCGACTTCTCCGCCGACTACGAGGACCTCGTCACCCGCGTCGCCTGGGGCGACGTCTGGTCGCGGCCCGGGCTCGACCGCCGGACCCGGTTCCTCCTCACGCTCACCGCGCTGACCGCCGGCGGGCACCTCGACGAGCTGGCCACGCACACCCGCGCCGCCCTGCGCGGCGGCGTGAGCCCGGACGAGATAAAGGAAACGTTGCTGCACGCGTCCCTCTACTGCGGTCTGCCCGCCGCCGGCAAGGCCTTCGAGGTCGCCCGCCGTGTCGTCGCCGAGGAAGCGGACGGGTAACAGGATGAGGAAGCGGACGCGTAGCAAGATGGGGTCATGAAGCTGACCAAGCAGAGCCATGCCTGCATCCGGCTGGAGAAGGACGACGGCCGCACCCTCGTCATCGACCCGGGAGGGTTCAGCGAGGCGGACGCCGCCGTCGGGGCGGACGCGGTCCTCGTCACCCACGAGCACCCCGACCATTTCGACGAGGGCCGGCTGCGCGCCGCCCTCGACGCGAACCCGGCCGCCGAGCTGTGGACGCTCCGCAGTGTCGCGGAGCAGGTCTCGGCGGCCTTCCCCGGCCGGGTGCACACCGTCGGGGAGGGCGACACGTTCAGCGCCGCCGGCTTCGACGTCCAGGTGCACGGACAGCTGCACGCCGTGATCCACCCGGACATCCCGAGGATCACCAACGTCGGCTACCTCGTCGACGGCACGCTCTTCCATCCCGGCGACGCGCTGACCCTCCCCGGGCAGCCGGTCGAGACGCTGATGGTCCCCGTCATGGCCCCCTGGAACAAGGTCGCCGACGTCATCGACTACATCCGCGAGGTCAAGCCGCGCCGCGCCATCGACATCCACGACGCGCTGCTCGCCGACCTCGCCCGGCCGGTGTACGACCGGATGCTGGGCCCGAACGGCCCCGGCGTCGGCGGGGCCGAGCACTCCCGGATGGCCGCCGGGCAGAGCGTCAGGCTCTGACCTGCGAGGACCTGCGTGAGCCGACGTCTGTCACACCCGGCCGTTAGGGTGGCCGCATGCGCATCGCCACCTGGAACGTGAACTCGATCACCGCCCGACTGCCCCGGCTCCTGGCCTGGCTGGAGAGCAGCGGCACGGACGTGCTGTGCATCCAGGAGACCAAGTGCTCCGCCGAGCAGTTCCCGGCCGACGAGCTGCGCGCCCTGGGCTACGAGTGCGCGGTCAACGCCGACGGCCGGTGGAACGGCGTGGCCCTGCTCTCCCGCGTCGGCCTGGAGGACGTGGTGTCCGGCCTGCCCGGCGGCCCGGAGTACGACGGCGCGCAGGAGCCCCGCGCGATCTCGGCGACGTGCGGCGGCGTCCGCGTCTGGTCGGTCTACGTGCCCAACGGCCGCGAGGTCGGCCACGACCACTACGCGTACAAGCTCCGCTGGCTGGAGGCCCTGCGCGACGCGGTCGCGGCCGACGCCACGGGGGAGCGGCCGTTCGCGGTCCTCGGCGACTTCAACATCGCCCCGGCCGACGACGACGTCTACGACCCGGCCGTCTTCGAGGGCGCCACGCATGTGACCCCCGCGGAGCGCGCCGCGCTCGCCGCCCTGCGCGACGCGGGCCTGTCGGACGTCGTCCCCCGCCCCCTGAAGTACGACCATCCGTACACCTACTGGGACTACCGCCAGCTCTGCTTCCCGAAGAACCGCGGCATGCGCATCGACCTCGCCTACGCCAACGCGCCCTTCACCGCCGCCGTCAAGGACGCCTACGTCGACCGCGAGGAGCGCAAGGGCAAGGGCGCCTCGGACCACGCCCCGGTCGTCGTCGACCTGGACGTCTGAGGTCCGGCCCGCCCCCCTACGGGCGGCGGCCCCTATGGGCGGCGGCCGTCGGGTCAGACCAGCTGACGCAGGTCGATCGCCTCGCTGAACGCCCTCATCCCCGCGTCGCTGGGGTGGAGGTGGTCGCCGCCGTCGAAGCGCGGCAGCATACGGTCGGGCCGCTGGGGGTCGCGGATCGCGGCGTCGAAGTCGAAGACCGCGTCGTAGAGCCCCAGCCCGCCCCGGATGTGCCGGTTGACGGCGACGCGGTACGACTCCGCCTCGGCCGTGCAGTCGAAGAAGCCGCCGCACGGCGCGATGGTGGCCACCGCGACGCGCATGCCCCGCTCGTGGGCGGTGGCCGCGATCCTGTCGAGGGTGGCGATGACCTCGTCGGCCGTCGTCCCGGCGCGGATGTCGTTGACGCCCTCGAAGACCACGACGGTCCGGGCCCCGGTCTGCGCCAGCACATCGCGCTCCAGCCGGTGCTCCGCGCTCACCCCGCTCAGCACCGAGCTGGCCCCGGTACCGGGGTAGCGGTCGGTCACGACGCGGTTGCCGGAGATGCCGTGGTTGAGGACGCCGAAGCGCGGCACGTCCCGCTGGTCGCGCAGCCGCCGGGCCAGGAGGTCCGGCCAGCGCCTGTTCGCCCCCGGCGTGGAGCGCTCGCCGTCGGTGATGGAGTCGCCCAGCGCGACCACCGAGCCGGGTCCCCCGGCCACGTCCACCCCGGTCAGCAGGGGCCAGCTGGTCAGCGCGGTGCCGTACGCCTCCCCGCCCCGGTCGCCCGTGCGGTCGCCCGCGCCGTCGGCGCTGAGGTAGGAGGTCTGGCTGGTGTAGCTGTGCACGGGCAACGCCCGTACGGTCCCCGGCAGGTGGATGCTCACCAGCAGACTGGTGTCCGGCGGCACCCGGAAGCCCACCGGGTCGCTGAACTGCTGGGCCCCGGCAGGCAGTTCCACCCCGGACCGGCCCCCGAAGGTCAGTGGCACCGGCCGTCCGTCCACCGCCGCGCCCTTGCCCCGCAACGCCACCGTGGCGCGCCCGATCCGGACCGGGGCGGGGGAGAAGGTGTTCTCCAGCCGGATCCGGGCGCGTGGCCCGCCCGCGCTGCTGTGCACGACCAGCCGGAGCGTCCGGTCCGTCCACGGGCCCACCGTGGTGTACCCGGACGTGGACGCCGCCCAGCTGCCGGTCCACCCGTTCGAGGGACTGCGCAGGGCGAGGGAGAAGACGTGCAGACCGGCCTCGCGGCCGGCCCTCGGCAGGATCACGGAGGAGACCTCGCGGCCGCGCTCGACGGGCACGGTCACCGCGTACAGCCGGACGGTCCCGGCCCGCCGGCCGTCGGGGGTGTTGCGGTGGGGGAGGCCCAGGAGCTTGGTGGGGAGCGGGCCGGTGCGCCAGTCGGGGGCCCGTAGCCGGTACGCGCTCCGGGAGCCGTCGCGGTAGCGGACGAGGCCCGTGCCGGCCGCGCCGTCCCGCGTCTCCGTACGGGAACCGCCCGCCACCAGGAACGTCAGGGCCTCGCCGCGCCCCGTCAGCCGCACGGCCTGACCGTCCGCCAGGACGTTGTCGGGGCGGCCCGGTGCCGTGGCGGGCCAGCGAGGCGCCGCGCCGTCGACGGCGATCGTCCGGCCGGGGGTCCAGCCCGCGGCCCTGAGCTCCTGGGCGGAGAAGGAGCCGCCCCGGCCGTCGAAGTCCGCGGCCCCGGGACGGGCGTCGTCGCTGATGCCCCGGTTGTCGAAGAGCCGTTCCAGGGGGAGCGGCTCTCCGCCCGGCGCGGCGTCGCCGGTCAGGACCCGGTCGGGCACGGAGTCGGGCACGGAGTCGGGGGCGGGGTCGGGG
>NZ_JAILXP010000277.1 GCF_020740895.1 Streptomyces sp. UNOB3_S3
GGCCCCTCACGGCCCTGCGCGGCACCCTCGCCACGACCGCCTGCATGGAGACCCTCCAGATCGGCTATCTGCACGCCGTCGCGGCCGCCGCGGGCTGTTCCCTCGCCCAGCCCTTCCCCGACAACGGCATCGACTGGCACGTGAGCCACAGCGCCCCCGGCCATGAGGCCGACGACGAGGTCACCATCAAGGTGCAGCTCAAGAGCACCTACCAGCTGGCCCCCCGGCTGCCCGGCCCGCCGGGCCGGGGAGCGCCCCGGACGTTCGGCTTCACCCTCGACAACGACCACCTGGTCAAGCTGGCCCGCACCCCCGTCTCGGTCCACAAGATCCTCGTCGTGATGATCGTGCCCCGGGCCCGGGAGGACTGGCTGCGGGCCGGCCACGACCATCTCGCGCTGCGCCACTGCTGCTACTGGACCAACCTCGCCGGCCACCCCGTGACCGGCAGGAACAGGACCACCGTGCGGATCCCGACCTCGCGGGTCTTCGACGACCGAGCGCTCTGCGAGATCATGACCCGGGTCGGGGCGGGAGGGAGACCCTGATGCACCGGCCGACCGAACAACCCCCGCACCACCCCGACCCCGCCGTCCTCGGCGCCCTGCTCGCCAGCCACGGCTGGCGGCGGCGCGGGGGAGAGGCCGGGCGCTACGGCCGCTGGACGCCCCCCGACGGGCCCGGCACCAGCCTCCTCGTGCCCGAGAGCCGCGCCTATCCCGACAGCGCGGATCTGCTCGCCGAGGCCCTCACCGCGCTGGAGCGCTGCGCCGCGCCCTCCGCCCGCGACATCCTCGTCGCGCTGCGGGTGCCGAGCGACGAGGTCCGCTGGTCGCGGGAGGTCGCCGAACCCCGGGCCCCGGCCGCCGCGTGGGGCGCCCAGGAACGGCTGCGCACCGGGGCGCGCGCCATGCTGCTGGCCGCCGCCCAGACCGCCGGGGGCCGGGCCGGGTTCCACGGCGCCCGGCGCCGCCGGCAGGCCGAGGCGGCCCTGGCGGCCGTGCTCGCCGGGCCCGCGGCCGGCGGGCGGGAGCTCGCCGCCTTCGTGCCCGTCGACGGGCCCCCGGAGGGTGGCCGCGCGCTGGTCGGCGCGCTGCTCAGGGCGCTCCAGGCGGCCCGGGACGCCACCGACTACCGGCGCGCCACCGGCCGGATGGACGCCTTCGACGCCGCCGTGGAGGCCGGGGTCTGCCAGGAGCTCACCCAGGCCCTGGCCACCCTGGTCGGCGGCTCCGAGGGGATCCGGATCGCGGTGGAGTGGGCGCCCGCGGCGGGGACGCCGTACGGCTTCGCCGCCCGGCCCGAGCCGGTGGAGTTCTCGCCCGGCGATCTGCCCGCCCTGCGCGAGGCCGGGGCCCGCTACATCCGCGACGAGCCCTCGGTGCCCGTCCGCCTCACCGGGACGGTGGTGCGGATGCGGCGCGAGACGCCGGGCGGCGCGGGGGTGGTGCGGCTGAGGGTGCTGGCGGGGGCCGATGTCGCCCAGGTGCGGATCACCCTCGACGAGGAGGACTACCGCGTCGCGGGCCACGCTCACCTGGCCGGGGTGCCCGTCACCGTGGGCGGGCGGCTGGAGAGCCGGGGCGGCTTCCGCAGGCTGGCCGAGGCCCGGGGCGTCCTGCCCGTCCAGGTGGACGAGGCGGAGCGGGACCGGCTGCTGAAGTACCTCCAGGAGAACCTCGACCTCTTCGGGGACCGGCGCGACGCCGACTAGCCTCCGGCGGGCCACAACCGTTTAGCGACCACCTGGCCGGGCTCGGTACGATTCAGGCGCGCAGCGTCCGCTGCGGCGCCCCAGATGTCAGGAGAGACCGGTGTCAGACGTCCGTGTGATCATCCAACGCGATTCCGAGCGGGAAGAGCGCGTGGTGACGACGGGCACCACCGCCGCCGACCTCTTCTCCGGCGAGCGCACCGTCGTCGCCGCGCGCGTGGCGGGCGAGCTCAAGGACCTGGCCTACGTCGTCGCCGACGGCGAGGAGATCGAGCCCGTCGAGGTCTCCTCCGAGGACGGCCTGAACATCCTGCGCCACTCGACCGCGCACGTCATGGCCCAGGCCGTGCAGGAGCTCTTCCCCGAGGCCAAGCTGGGCATCGGCCCGCCGGTCAAGGACGGCTTCTACTACGACTTCGACGTCGAGAAGCCCTTCCACCCCGATGACCTCAAGCTCATCGAGAAGAAGATGCAGGAGATCATCAAGCGCGGGCAGAAGTTCTCCCGCCGGGTGGTCACCGACGAGGCCGCCCGCGAGGAGCTGGCCGACGAGCCGTACAAGCTGGAGCTGATCGGCCTCAAGGGCTCCGCCTCGCACGACGACGGCGCGGACGTCGAGGTGGGCGCCGGCGAGCTGACCATCTACGACAACCTGGACGCCAAGACCGGCGAGCTGTGCTGGAAGGACCTCTGCCGGGGTCCCCACCTGCCCACCACCCGGGTCATCCCGGCGTTCAAGCTGATGCGCAACGCCGCCGCGTACTGGCGCGGCAGCGAGAAGAACCCGATGCTCCAGCGCATCTACGGCACCGCGTGGCCGTCGAAGGACGAGCTCAAGGCCCACCTGGAGTTCCTGGCGGAGGCCGAGAAGCGCGACCACCGCCGTCTCGGCTCCGAGCTGGACCTCTTCTCCATCCCGGAGCAGATCGGCTCCGGCCTCGCCGTCTTCCACCCCAAGGGCGGCATCATCCGCCGGGTCATGGAGGACTACTCGCGCCGCAAGCACGAGGAGGCGGGCTACGAGTTCGTCTACACCCCGCACGCGACCAAGGGGAAGCTCTTCGAGACCTCGGGTCACCTGGACTGGTACGCCGACGGCATGTACCCGCCCATGCAGCTCGACGAGGGCGTGGACTACTACCTCAAGCCCATGAACTGCCCCATGCACAACCTGATCTTCGACGCGCGGGGCCGGTCCTACCGTGAGCTGCCGCTGCGCATGTTCGAGTTCGGGACCGTGTACCGGTACGAGAAGTCGGGCGTCGTGCACGGCCTGACCCGGGCCCGGGGCTTCACCCAGGACGACGCGCACATCTACTGCACCCGTGAGCAGATGGCGGAGGAGCTCGACCGCACCCTCACCTTCGTCCTGGACCTGCTGCGCGACTACGGCCTGAACGACTTCTACCTGGAGCTGTCCACCAAGGACCCGGAGAAGTACGTCGGATCGGACGAGACCTGGGAGGAGGCCACCGAGACGCTGCGCGCGGTGGCCGAGAAGCAGGGCCTCGAGCTGGTCGCCGACCCGGGCGGCGCGGCCTTCTACGGCCCGAAGATCTCGGTGCAGGCGAAGGACGCCATCGGCCGCACCTGGCAGATGTCGACCATCCAGCTCGACTTCAACCTGCCCGAGCGCTTCGACCTGGAGTACACGTCGGCGGACGGCTCGCGGCAGCGTCCCGTCATGATCCACCGTGCGCTGTTCGGTTCGATCGAGCGCTTCTTCGCGGTGCTGCTGGAGCACTACGCGGGTGCCTTCCCGGCGTGGCTGGCCCCGGTGCAGGCGGTGGGCATCCCGATCGGCGACGCCCACGTGGACTACCTCCAGGCGTTCGCCGCCGAGGCGCGCAAGAAGGGCCTGCGCGTCGAGGTCGACGCCTCGTCCGACCGCATGCAGAAGAAGATCCGCAACCACCAGAAGCTGAAGGTCCCCTTCATGGTCATCGTCGGTGACGACGACATGAACGCGGGCACCGTCTCCTTCCGCTACCGGGACGGTTCGCAGGAGAACGGCATCCCGCGCGACGAGGCGATCGCGAAGATCGCGCAGGCCGTCGAGGACCGCGTCCAGGTCTGACCGGACCGCATGGCACCGCATGGGCCCCGGAGCGTCACCCACGCTCCGGGGCCCATATGCTTCACACCATGACGAGTGAGCCGGAGCAGCAGTTCGGAGTGGGGGCGCCGGACGCCTTTCAGCGCCTGTGGACACCCCACCGGATGGCGTACATCCAGGGGGAGAACAAGCCGACCGGTCCGGGGGCCGACGACGGCTGCCCGTTCTGCTCGATCCCGGCGAAGAGCGACGAGGACGGACTGATCGTCGCCCGGGGCGAACTCGTCTACGCCGTGCTCAACCTCTACCCGTACAACGGCGGCCACCTCATGGTCGTCCCCTTCCGGCACGTCGCCGACTACACGGAGCTGGACGAGGCGGAGACCGCCGAGCTCGCGGCGTTCACCAAGTGCGCGATGCGCGCGCTGCGCACGGCCTCGGGCGCCCACGGCTTCAACATCGGCATGAACCAGGGCTCGACCGCCGGCGCCGGCATCGCCGCCCATCTCCACCAGCACGTCGTGCCGCGCTGGGGCGGGGACACCAACTTCATGCCGGTCGTGGGTCACACGAAGGTGCTGCCGCAACTGCTGGCCGACACCCGCAAGATGCTCGCCGACGTCTGGCCGACGGTCTGACCGGCCCCCGGGGACGCGCTCCGCGGGGACGCGTCCCACGGGGACACGCCCCACAGGGAAATCGGGCAAATCGCACCAGTTCTTTTTAAAGAAGCTCTAATAGGACGGTGACCTTCCTTCACCGTCGCACCGTGCTGCGCGCGGCCGCGGGCAGCGCCCTGGCCGGGGCCGCCGGGACCGCCGCCGCGGGCTGCGGCGGGGACCGGCCGGCCGCCGGGCCGCCCTCGGCCACGCCGCGGGGCACGGGCCGGGGCGCGGCGGCCCGGGTGCCCGCGCTGCCGGGGCCGCCGCTGATCCTGCCCGCGCTGCCGGGCGGGCTGCCGGCGCAGATCGAGCACGGCTCCCGGCGGGCGCGCGCGGTGGCGCTCACCTTCCACGGCAGGGGCGACGCCAAGTCGGCGACCGCCCTGCTCACGGAGGCCGAGCGGGCCGGCGCCCGGGTGACGGTGCTCGCCGTCGGCGACTGGCTGGACGCCGAGCCCCGGATGGCCCGCAGGGTGCTCGACGGCGGGCACGAACTGGGCAATCACACCATGCGGCACCTGAGCATCTGCTCGATGCCCGAGAAGGCCGCCTACGCCGAGATCACCGAGTGCGCCGAGCGGCTGCGCAGACTGACCGGCGGCATCGGCCGCTGGTTCCGGCCGTCCCGCGCCCGGAAGGCCACCGACCAGGTCGTACGGCTGGCGCGCCGGGCCGGGTACCCGCACATCCTGTCGTACGACGTGGACTCGCTCGACTTCACCGACCCCGGCGCCGAGGCGGTCCGGCGTACCGTATTGGGCGCGGTACGGCCAGGGTCGGTCGTCAGTCTGCACTTCGGGCACGCCGGCACGGTGGCCGCGCTGCCCGCGATCCTCGACGGCCTGCACCGCCGCGGTCTGCGCGCGGTGACGACTACGGAGCTGCTGACACGATGAATCGCACCCCGCATCACCGTCCTCGACGCCTCCGGTCCGGCTCTCTCCTCCGGCGCCTCCGGCCGCCCTCCTCCCGCCCGGGAACGCCGCGCGGGACCGTTGTGCTCACCGCCTTCTGCGCCCTGCTGGCGGCCGGCTGCGGGGGAGGCGACGACAGGACCCCCGCCGAGCGCCCCGCGCAGGGCGCGCACAGCCAGGGCGCGGCCCGGGGCGTGCCCCAGGGGCTGCCGGGCATGCCCCCGCTCCTGGACCCCGACGACCTCTACGCCGCCGACCGGCCGAACGCCCTGTCCCCGGTGGTCAAGGACTTCCCGTCCCGGGTGTACGTGCCGAACACGGAGTCCGACACGGTCAGCGTCATCGATCCCAAGACGTACAAGGTCATCGAGACCATCCCGGTGGGCAACCAGCCGCAGCACGTCGTGCCCTCCTGGGACCTCAAGACGCTCTGGGTGAACAACGACCGCGGCCACACCCTCACCCCCATCGACCCGGCCACCGGCAAGGCGGGCAGGACCGTCGACGTCCACGACCCGTACAACCTCTACTTCACGCCCGACGGGAAGTACGCCGTGGTGATGGCGTCCATGGACCGCGAGCTGGTCTTCCGGGACGCGCACACGATGAAGCGGATGAAGACGGAGCACGTGGACTGCCTCGGGGTCAACCACGCCGACTTCTCGCCGGACGGCCGGTACTTCATCGTCTCCTGCGAGTTCTCGGGCGAGCTGCTGAAGGTCGACACGGCCAGGATGAAGGTGATCGACAAACAGAAGCTGCCCTTCGACGGGGCCATGCCCCAGGATGTGAAGATCTCCTCGGACGGGAGGACCTGGTACGTCGCCGACATGATCGCCGACGGGGTGTGGGTGCTGGACGGGGACAAGTTCACCGAGCCCTGGCTGATGCCCACGGGCAAGGGCGCCCACGGTCTCTATGTGAGCCGCGACTCCAAGTCGATGTACATCTCCAACCGGGGCGAGGGCTCGATCTCGGTGCTGGACCTGCCCAGCCGCAAGCTGGTGAAGAAATGGGAGCTGCCGGACGGCGGCAGCCCGGACATGGGCGGGGTGTCGGCCGACGGCAAGGTGCTGTGGCTCTCGGGGCGCTACAACAGCGAGGTGTACGCGATCGACACCACCGACGGGCACCAGATCGCCCGGATCAAGGTGGGTGACGGACCGCACGGGCTGGCCGTCTATCCGCAGCCCGGCCGCTACTCGCTGGGGCACACCGGGATCTTCCGCTAGTCATGTGATCGCGGCCGGTGCGCCCCGGCAAGGGGCGACGTCCCGTCAGGCGTTGTAGACGTCGGCCTGGCGGGGCGCGGGGTCCTGGATCGCGCCGCTGAGGTTGCCCGCGCGGCTGGCGAAGCGGCTGGTGTCGACGCCGTTCTCGGCGAGCACACGGAGCGCCGCCTCATGGACGACGCGCAGCACCGGGGTGGCCGCGCGCAGGGCGTCGTCGGCCATGAAGCGGTGGCGCCAGGGCTTGTCGGCCCAGGCGTGGCGCAGCCCGAAGGGCTCGGGGAGCACCAGCTTGCCGCCCCAGTACTCCAGCAGCGGCGGATACCAGGTCAGCGGCGCCCGGGCGGCGAGCCGGACGACCTCCCGGGGCGCGACGACGGGGAGGGTGCGGGTGTAGGTGTCCCAGAACTTCAGGCCCTTCTTGAAGGTCTGGGTGCGGTTCTTGGGACGGCCGTTGAAGACCGAGTGGGTGGGGCCCAGGGCGTGGCCGGTGACCTCGATGCGCAGCGTCTTGTGGAGGACGGTGACATTGACGAGCAGGGTGATGACCAGCTGGCCGTCCCAGAGGACGAACTGGACGCCGAGGTAGTGGCGGTCGCCGCTGCCGAAGTGCTGCTTGTCGCAGATCTCCTGGAGCTGGGAGCCCCTTATCTGGAACGAGGCGTCGGTGCCGCCGGGACGGGAGACGGCGCCCGCGCCCTCGCCGATGGGGGAGACCACCCAGTGCTCGACCTGGGGCGGGGTGAGGCCGCCGGTGTTGATGGGGGTGCGCTCCAGCAGCTTGAGCTGGTCGTGCACCGCGCGGACGATGTCCCAGCTGCGGAAGGGGTTGATGTCCTTCCCGGGGTCGGCGGGGACGAGGTCCTCGGCCAGCTGCCAGCTGCCCCAGCGGGTGCCCATCCCGAGGATGCCCTTGGGGCCGGCGTAGAAGGCGATGTTGCTGCGCTGCTCGGCGGAGAGCTTCGCGAGGTTCAGCCGGAGCGCCTCGGCGGCGCTCTCGCCGGGCGTCGAGGGCACGGCCTCGGGGATCTTGGCGGCGATGGTGCCGCCGTCGAGGAGGCCCGTCCACCGGTCGCGCAGGTCCTTGGCGGTGCGCTCGCAGACGGCCTTGGCCCAGAAGCCGCCGATGAGGGGGGCTATGACCATGGCCCGCAGATAGAGGCTGAGGAAGCCGTCGAACGGCAGCTTCACCAGGAGGATGACGGCGATCGCGGCGATACCCACCAGCAGCGCGGTGCCCAGCGCCCCGACGCGCTTGTCCTGGGAGCCGGCGAGGGTGCGGCGCAGCTGGAACGCGCCGAGCCAGAGCAGCACGCCGGGCAGGAAGAGCAGCCCGAAGACCACCATGATGAAGGTGAGCCTGGCGTCGCGCTGTTTGCGGATGCGGGACGCGGCCAGGCAGTGCTCGACGATGACCTGCGGTTCCAGGCCGAAGGACTGGATGATGGGCTTGCGTCCGCCGCCGAGCATCCGGCCCTGCACGGCGCGCGCGAAGGCCTCGCCGAGATTGGGCTCGAAGAGGGAGATCCGGGCCTTCTTCACCTCGGAGGTGGCCCAGTCGGAATTGGCCTTGAGCAGTTCGTCGACCGGGCCGTCCCGGTAGGCGGCCGAGGCCAGGGCCTGGGTCGCCGCGGTCGCCCCGGCGCCGCCGGACACCGGGATCTGCGCTCCCGGGCTGAAGTCGTACGGATCCCCTGCTGCCACTGCCGCCCCCAATACCGTGCGCGTCCGGTGCGCCGGTGCTCCCGACTGCCGCCCACCGCTTGTGTCATGAGCCGCGTGCTCAGCGTAACGGGAGGGGGTGCCGGCTGTCGTGGGAGATCGGAAAGCCGCCCGTACCAGGCGAGTTGATACGGGCGGCTCGCGAACTATGCCCCGTTCTCCGCCTGTTCGCGAATGCGCTCGGCGGCCTGCGGGGGCATCGGCTCGTGCCGGGCGTAGGAGCGGCTGAACCGCCCGGTGCCGTGGGAGAGGGAGCGCAGATCCACCGCGTACCGGCCGATCTCGATCTCCGGGACCTCGGCGCGGACGAGGGTGCGGCCCGAGCCGGACTGCTCGGTGCCGACGACGCGGCCGCGCCGCCCGGACAGATCGCTCATGACCGCGCCCACGTACTCGTCGGAGACGAGGACCTGGACGTCCGCGACCGGCTCCAGCAGGTGGATCCGGGCCTCGGCGGCGGCGTCGCGCAGGGCCAGGGCGCCCGCGGTCTGGAAGGCGGCGTCCGAGGAGTCCACCGAGTGGGCCTTGCCGTCGACGAGGGTCACCCGCACGTCGACCAGCGGATACCCGGCGGCGACCCCCTTGGCGGCCTGGGCGCGGACGCCCTTCTCCACCGAGGGGATGAACTGGCGCGGCACCGCGCCGCCCACGACCTTGTCGACGAACTCGATGCCGGAGCCGCCGGGCAGCGGCTCGACCTCGATCTCGCAGATGGCGTACTGGCCGTGGCCGCCGGACTGCTTGACGTGCCGGCCGCGGCCGGCGGACCGGGTGCCGAAGGTCTCCCGCAGCGAGACCTTGTGGGGCACCACGTCGACCTGGACGCCGTAGCGGACGCGCAGCCGCTCCAGGGCCACGTCGCGATGGGCCTCGCCCAGACACCACAGGACGACCTGACGGGTGTGCTGGTTGTGCTCCAGCCGCATCGTGGGGTCCTCGGCGACCAGCCGGGCCAGGCCCTGGGAGAGCTTGTCCTCGTCCGCCTTGCTGTGCGCCTGGATGGCGACGGGCAGCAGCGGGTCGGGCATCAGCCACGGCTCCATCAGCAGCGGATCGCCCCGGCCGGAGAGGGTGTCGCCGGTCTCGGCGCTGGCGAGCTTGGCCACACAGGCGATGTCCCCGGCGATGGCCTGGGACAGCTGGCGCTGCTGCTTGCCGAACGGCGAGGAGAGGGCGCCGAGCCGCTCGTCCACGTCGTGCGCCTCGTGCCCCCGGTCCTCCAGCCCGTGGCCCGAGACGTGCACGGTCTCGTCGGGGCGCAGCGTGCCGGAGAAGACCCGCACCAGGGAGATCCTGCCGACGTAGGGGTCCGAAGCGGTCTTGATCACTTCCGCGGCGAGCGGTCCGTCGGGATCGCAGGCCAGCTCCGGGCGCGTCGCACCGGCGGGGGTGGTGACGGCGGGGAC
>NZ_JAILXP010000278.1 GCF_020740895.1 Streptomyces sp. UNOB3_S3
GGGGATGCGTGAGGTCCGGGTACGGAGAGGGTTACGCGTACGAGGAGGGGCGCGCGTACGAGGAGGGTTACGCGGGCGCGCGGCCGGGGCGGCGCTGACGCTCCTGCTGCTCGCGGCGGGCGCCGGCGGCTGCCGGCTCACCCCGGGGGAGGACCGCGACCGGGGGCCGGTCCAGGTCGGCACCACCGACACGGTCACCGCGCTCGACCCGGCGGGCGCCTACGACGCCGGGTCATGGGCGCTGTACGGCAACCTCTTCCAGTCCCTGCTGACCTTCGCCCCCGGGTCGAAGAACCCGGTGCCGGACGCCGCCCGCAGCTGCGGCTTCAAGGGCGACGACCTGCGGACGTACACATGCGAGCTGCGCCCGGGGCTGAGCTTCGCCAACGGGCACGACCTGACGGCGGAGGACGTGAAGTTCTCCTTCGACCGCATCGCCCGGATCAAGTCGCCGCAGGGCCCCGGGCCGCTGCTGGACACCCTGGGCTCGGTCGGGACGTCAGACGGCGGACGGCTGGTCACCTTCCACCTCAAGGTCCCCGACGCGACCTTCCCGCTGAAGATCGCCACGGGCGCCGGCTCCATCGTCGACCACCGCGAGTACCCCTTCGAGACGCTGCGCCGGGGCACCCGGGCCGACGGCTCGGGCCCGTACACCCTCAAGGACTACCAGCCGGGGACGAGCGCCGAGCTCGCGCCCAACGACCAGTACGAGGGCGCGATCAAGGACGTCGGCTCCCCGGTGACGGTCCGCTACTTCCCCGACCCGGCCAAGATGAGCGACGCCTGGCGGAACGGGACCATCGACGTCGCCGCCCGCCAGATGCCGCCCGCCGATCTGGCCAAGTACTCGCTCTCCGAGACCGGCTCCCGGATGACCGAGACCTCCGGCGCCAACGCCCGCTTCCTCGTCTTCAACCTCCGCGACGGCGCCCCGGCCAAGCCGCTCGCCGTCCGGCAGGCCGTCGCGGCCGTCGTCGACCGCCAGGCCCTCGCCAGGGACGTCCACCTCCGCACCGTCGAGCCGCTCTACTCGCTCGTCCCACAGGGCTTCACAGGCCACGCCACGTCCTTCTTCGACGCCTATCCGAAGCCCGACGAGGACCGGGCCCGCCGGCTGCTCCTGGAGGCCGGCGTGCCCACCCCCGTCCGCTTCACCCTCGCCTACTCCAAGGGCGCGGCCACCGACCAGGAAGCGTCCCTGCTGCGTCGGCAACTGGAGGCCACGGGCCTGTTCGAGGTGACGACGAAACGGGTGGAGTGGACGGAGTTCCAGCGTGGCTACGCCCGGGGCGAGTACGACGCGTACTGCGTCAGCTGGCTGGCCGACTTCCCCGACCCGGACACCTTCACCACCCCCCTGGTGGGCGACGGCAACGCCCTCCACTCCGGCTACTCCAGCGCCCGTGTGGAGAAGCTCATCCGCAAGGCCCAGCAGAACGACCAGCGCGGCCGGGTCGCGGACGACTTCCGGAGCATCCAGAAGATCGTGGCCGAGGACGTGCCGCTGGTCCCGCTGTGGCAGAAGAAGGACTTCGTGCTGAGCAACGCGGGCATCGCCGGGACCCAGTACCTGACGGACGGCACGGGCATCTGGCGGCTGTGGATGCTGGCCCGGATCTGAGGACTGGCTGGGAATGATCCACGGACCGGGCAGGCGGCCTTGTGGTGATCGCGCACGGCTGATCGAGTACCGCTGATCGAGCACCGCTGACTCGTGGAACTCCCGGAAGGGGACGACGTGCCGCAGCAAGAAGCTCCGCAGGACCTCATCAAGGCCGAGACCGTGGGAGCCTGGTACGACAAGTTCGGCGACCTGTACCACATGACCCTCGGCGACAGCGTCCACTGCGGCCTGTGGGTGTCACCGGACGAGCCCCACCCGGCGAGCATGGACCTCGTGGCCCTCTCCTCACAGGCGCAGGACCGCTACACCGACTACCTCGTCCGCCTGATGAACGCCCGCCCCGGCGGCCACCACCTCGACATAGGCTGCGGCCCCGGCCGCCCCGCCGCCCGCCTCGCCGAGCAGAGCGGCACGCGCGTCACCGGCATCTCCGTCAGCAAGGAACAGATCGCCCGGGCCAATGAGATGGCCCGCGCCGGCGGGCTCGCCGACCGCCTCACCTTCGAGGTCGTCGACGCCATGAACCTGCCCTACGAGGACGAGAGCTTCGACACCGCCTGGGCCGTGGAGAGCCTGTGCCACATGGACCGCGCCAAGGCCCTCGGCGAGGCCTGGCGGGTGCTGCGCCCCGGCGGCCACCTGATGATCCTGGAGTCGTCCCTGGCCGCCGAGCTCACCCCCGTCGAGCTGGGCCTCTACGAGACGGTCCTGGCCTCCAACCCCCCGCTGCCGCTCCCCGAGTTGTTCGCCCTGCTGGAGCGGACCGGCTTCCAGACCCTGGAGTTCAAGGACCTTTCCGCCAACCTGGCGATCAGCGCGGACGTCATCGCCCTGCTGCTGCGCGACCGCCGCGAGGAGCTCACGGCCGCGCTGGGCGCCGAGTTCGTCGAGCAGACGGACGCCGCGTACACGGGTGTCCGCACCATCATCCGTGAGAAGACCCGCTTCTTCATGATGCTGCTGCGCAAGCCCCTCGCCTGAGTGATTCGCCGGCAGTGAGGTCATTGCGACTGCGGGCCGGTGGGGGCTGATCGCGCAGTTCCCCGCGCCCCTTCGGGGCGCGGTGCGTGGCAGTCTGGGGAGATGGACCAGCACCCGTGGCGCTCGCCCGCCTCGCCGGGCGAGCCGCCCTACTACACCACCGACACATGCGCCGGGTGCGGCGCTGTCGTGCACGGCATCCACGGCCGGTGGACATGCGCGGCCTGCGGCGCGTGCAGCCCGTACCAGGAGCCGCCCGAGGGCTGGGCCTCCGAGATCACCCCGGAGGAACTGGCCACGAACACGGTGGGGTACGACCGGCCGCCCTCTCAGGGCCTGTCCTAGAGGCCGTGCCGGTCCAGGAAGTCCAGGATCAGCTTCTGCCACTCCTCCGGCCGCTCGGCCATCGGCACATGGCCCGTGTCGATCTCCGCGTACTCCGCGCCCGCGATCCGCTCCGCCAGGAAACGGGAGTTGGCCGGGGCCACCAGCGTGTCCTGGAGGGTCGCGATGACCAGCGTGGGCACCGAGATGCCGGCGAGGTCCCCGGTGGTGTCGGAGACGCCGACCACGGCGGCCTGGTCGGCCGCGCCCGCCGGGACGCCGCGCGCCACGAGCTCCAGGAAGGGCTCGACCGTCGTCTCCGGGAGTCCGTTGAAGAACGTCTCGCCGAAGCCGGTCAGCGCCACGAACCGGGCGAACGCCTCCAGGTCGCCCTGCTCCAGCAGCCGTCGCCACAGGTAGAGCGAGGCCTGCGTCCGGTTGTCCGCCTTGGCCAGACCCGCCGTCAGGACCAGGCCCCGCACCCGCTCCGGGTGCCGGGCGGCCGCCCGTACGGAGACCATGGTGCCCAGCGAATAGCCCACCAGGGTGAAGGTCTCCAGCCCGGCCTCGTCCGCCGCGGCCACGATGCCGTCGGCCAGTGCGTCGAGGTCCAGCGGACCGGTGGCACGCGGCGTGGCGCCGGAGCCGGGATAGTCGGGGGCCACCACCGTGTGCGCGGCGGACAGGGCGGGGAGGACGGGGACGTAGTTGCCCTCGATGCTGCCGCCCGCGCCGTGCGCGAGGAGGAGGCCGGGGCCGGTGGTGCCGTGGACGGTCGTGGCGAGTGCGGGAATCCGTGTCATGCGTCAGAGGTTGCCGTATGACATCAGTGTCAAGGTCAAGCGTGGGTGGGGGATTCGCTTATGCGCATCGGTGAACTGTCGGAACGCACGGGGGTCAGCGCGCGGCTGCTGCGCTACTACGAGCAGCAGGGACTGCTGGGATCCGAGCGGGACGGCAACGGCTACCGCCGGTACCACCCGGACGCCACCGAGCGCGTCCACCGCATCCGCGAACTCCTCGACGCGGGAATGACCACCGAGGTCATCCGCACCCTCCTGCCCTGCGCCCAGGGCGGCCCCGGTCTGCTCACCTGCTCCCACTCCGTCCAGGTGCTGGACGATCAGCTCGTCCGCGTGGAGGAGCAGATGGCCGAGCTGGAACGGAGGAAGGAGGCGCTGCGCGGGGTGACCGAGGCGATGGAGCTCCGCCGCCGGGGTTCCTTGACCTGAAGCATTGTTGAGGTTCTAGTGTGTCGTCCAGTTGATCATCTGACGACGGGAAACAGCTCATGATCCTCGTGACCGGAGCCACCGGAAACATAGGCAGCGCCCTGCTGAAGGAACTGCGCGCACACGGTGCCGGTCCGCTCAGGGCGCTCACCCGCGATGCCGCACGGGCCGTCTTCCCCGAAGGGGTCGAGGCTGTGGAGGGCGACTTCGCGAATCCGGCGTCGTTGAAGCCCGCGCTGGAAGGGGTGCGTTCGCTGTTTCTCGTGTCGCGTCTGGGCCCGGATGCCGACATCCTCGAAGTCGCCCGGCAGGCGGGCGTGGAGCACGTCGTGCTGGTGTCGTCCATCACCGTCCAGACCCACCCCCACCTCGGCCCCGCCGGTGAGAACCTGGCGGTGGAGCAACTGCTCAAGGCGAGCGGCATGGCTTGGACGATCCTGCGGCCGACGCAGTTCGCCTCGAACGCCCTCATGTGGGCGGCTTCCATCCGTGGCCACGAGACCGTCCGCGCGCCGTACGCGGACACCGCACTGCCGACCATCCACCCCGCGGACATCGCGTCGGTGGCACGGGTGGCGCTCACCGAGCCCGGCCACCGGGGGCACACGTACGCCTTGACCGGTCCGGAGCCGGTGACCGCCCGGCAGCAGGTCGAGGCCGTCGCGGCAGCACTGGGCCGGGAGGTTCCCTTCGCCGGGAGCAGCCGCGAGGAGGCCCACGCGCAGATGGCCGCGGTCTTCGGGGCCGAGGCCGCGGACGCGGTCCTCGACGTCATGGGCGGAGACGTGAACGACGAGTTGCTGATGGTGCGCGACACGGTTTCGCGGGTCACCGGAACGCCGGCCCGCCCGTTCCGGCAGTGGGCTTCGGAGAACGCCGACGCGTTCCGGTGAATTGCTCCGGGTTATCCGCGTGCGGCGTCCCAGACCGCGCTGGTCCCGAAGTAGGAGTCGTACAGTTCCTGGACCTCGAGAAGGCTCTCCGGCGGCACCTTGCCGTAGCGGATGCGCTCGAGATGGCGGAAGTACTCGAAGCGCTCCACCCCGGGCGTGATGATGACGAGCATGTCCGCGATCTCGCCGGGCGCGGCGGCGAAGGCATGCTGTGTGCCGGGCGGTACGACGACCACGTCTCCGCGCTCCGCGGTGACCACTTGATCGCCGGACAGCAGCTGGGCGGTGCCATCGAGGACGTAGAACATCTCGGCGGACTTGCCGTGGTGGTGCGGACGGGCGCCGTTCGCGCCCTTGCCGAGGGTGACACGCATGCTGGAGAGCGCGCCGCCCGTGGCGGGGCTGTCGACGAGGAGCTGGTTGGTCACCGGGCCGCCCACGCCCGTCAGTTCGGCGTCGGCGGCGCGTACGACGACGGTTTCGTCGAAGTCGGGAATGAAGAGGGACATCGCTCGCTCCTGAAATGTTGACCACCCGGAAACGTACGTCACGTGCCGGGCCGAGGGCCACAGTGGCTTCCCCCGGACAGCACTTCGTCCCGCCGGACGAATCCGACGGGACGAAGTGATCAAGCTGAACCGTACGGCCGGGTGACCGGACCGGAGATCAGAAGCGGCGCGTGATCAGCGCCCGCTTCACCTCCTGGATCGCCTTGGTGACCTCGATGCCACGCGGGCAGGCGTCCGTGCAGTTGAAGGTCGTGCGGCAGCGCCACACGCCGTCCTTGTCGTTGAGGATCTCCAGGCGCTGCTCGCCCGCCTCGTCACGCGAGTCGAAGATGAAGCGGTGCGCGTTGACGATCGCCGCAGGGCCGAAGTACTGGCCGTCGTTCCAGAACACCGGGCACGAGGAGGTGCACGCGGCGCACAGGATGCACTTGGTGGTGTCGTCGAAGCGCTCGCGGTCCTCGGCGGACTGCAGACGCTCGCGCGTCGGCTCGTTGCCCTTGGTGATGAGGAACGGCATGACGTCGCGGTAGGCCTGGAAGAACGGCTCCATGTCGACCACGAGGTCCTTGAGGACCGTCAGACCCTTGATGGGCTCGACCGTGATCGGCTTGGCCGGGTTGAGGTCCTTGATCAGGGTCTTGCAGGCGAGACGGTTCTTGCCGTTGATCCGCATGGCGTCGGAGCCGCAGATGCCGTGCGCGCAGGAGCGACGGAAGGTCAGCGAGCCGTCCAGGTCCCACTTGATCTTGTGGAGACCGTCGAGCACGCGCTCCTTCGGGTCGATCTCGACCTGGAAGTCCTGCCAGGTGGCCTCCGCCGAGACCTCCGGGTTGAACCGGCGGATCCGGAAGGTGACCGTGATGTAGGGCGAGGCCTGCGCCTCGGCCTCCACCTTCTCGAGAGTCGGGGTGCTCATCAGTACTTACGCTCCATCGGCTGGTAGCGGGTCTGGACGACCGGCTTGTAGTCGAGACGGATCGAGTCCTTGCCGTCCGCGTCGACCTCGCGGTACGCCATGGTGTGGCGCATGAAGTTGACGTCGTCGCGGTTGGGGTAGTCCTCGCGGTAGTGACCGCCGCGGGACTCCTTGCGCGCCAGCGCGGACACGGCCATGACCTCGGCCAGGTCGAGCAGGTTGCCCAGCTCGATGGCCTCCAGCAGGTCGGTGTTGAAGCGCTTGCCCTTGTCCTGGACGGACACGTTCTTGTAGCGCTCGCGCAGCTCGGCGATCTTCTCGACGGCCGTCTTGATGGTCTGCTCGGTGCGGAAGACCATGACGTTGGCGTCCATGGTCTCCTGCAGCTCCTTGCGGAGCTCGGCGACCCGCTCCTTGCCCGTGGAGTTGCGCAGCCGCTCGACCTGCTCCACGACGAGCTCGGCCGGGTTCTCCGGCAGCTCGACGAAGTCGGCCTTCTGGGCGTACTCGGCGGCGGCGATGCCGGAGCGACGGCCGAAGACGTTGATGTCGAGCAGCGAGTTGGTGCCCAGGCGGTTGGCGCCGTGCACGGACACGCACGCGACCTCGCCGGCGGCGTAGAGGCCGGGGACGACGGTGTCGTTGTCGGCCAGCACCTCGCCCTCGACGTTGGTCGGGATGCCGCCCATGGCGTAGTGCGCGGTCGGCTGGATCGGGATCGGGTCCGTGTAGGGCTCGATGCCGAGGTACGTCCGGGCGAACTCGGTGATGTCCGGGAGCTTGGCGTCCAGCTGCTCCGGCGGGAGGTGGGTGAGGTCCAGGTAGACGTGGTCGCCCTCGGGACCGCAGCCGCGACCCTCGCGGATCTCCGTGTAGATGGAGCGCGAGACGACGTCGCGCGAGGCGAGGTCCTTCATGACGGGCGCGTACTTCTCCATGAAGCGCTCGCCGTCCTTGTTGCGGAGGATGCCGCCCTCACCACGGGCGCCCTCCGTCAGCAGGATGCCCATGCGCCAGATGCCCGTCGGGTGGAACTGGAAGAACTCCATGTCCTCCAGGGGCAGGCCGCGGCGGTAGCAGGCCGCCTGGCCGTCACCCGTCAGGGTGTGGGCGTTGGAGGTCACCTTGAAGAACTTGCCGGTGCCGCCGGAGGCGTAGATGACCGACTTGGCCTGGAAGACGTGGATCTCGCCGGTGGCCAGCTCGTAGGCGACCACACCGGCGGACTTCCTGACGCCGTCGACCTCGGTGATCAGCTGGTCCAGGACGTAGAACTCGTTGAAGAACTCCACGCCCTCCTTGACGCAGTTCTGGTACAGCGTCTGGAGGATCATGTGGCCGGTGCGGTCCGCGGCGTAGCAGGACCGGCGGACCGGGGCCTCGCCGTGGTTACGGCTGTGACCGCCGAAGCGGCGCTGGTCGATGGTGCCGTCCGGGGTGCGGTTGAACGGCAGGCCCATCTTCTCGAGGTCGAGGACCGCGTCGATGGCCTCCTTCGCCAGGATCTCGGCGGCGTCCTGGTCGACCAGGTAGTCGCCACCCTTGATCGTGTCGAAGGTGTGCCACTCCCAGTTGTCCTCCTCGACGTTCGCGAGGGCGGCGGCCATGCCGCCCTGCGCGGCGCCGGTGTGGGAGCGCGTCGGGTAGAGCTTGGTGAGCACCGCGGTGCGGCTGCGCTTGGTCGACTCGATGGCCGCGCGCATGCCGGCGCCACCGGCGCCGACGATGACGGTGTCGTACTTGTGGATCTTCATGGTCGCGTCAGCCCCGGGCTCTAGCGGATGTTCGGGTCGAAGGTGAAGATCACCAGCGTGCCCAGCAGGACGGTGAACACCGTGGCGGTGTACAGCAGCATCTTCAGCCAGAAGCGGGTGTTGTCCCGCTCCGCGTAGTCGTTGATGACCGTGCGGAGGCCGTTCGCGCCGTGGAGCATCGCCAGCCACAGCATGATCAGGTCCCAGGCCTGCCAGAACGGGGAGGCCCAGCGGCCGGCCACGAAGGCGAAGCCGATCTTGCTGACGCCGCCGTCGAGGACGAGCTGGATCAGCAGGTGGCCGAGGACCAGGACGACCAGCACGATGCCGGACAGGCGCATGAAGAGCCAGCCGTACATCTCGAAGTTGGTGCGCGTCGACTTCGGGGTCTTCTTGGTGCGCTTGCGCGGCGCCTCGATGACCGGGGCCGGGTTGTCGACGTCGTAGAGGGAGACGTCGCTCACGGCGGCGGTTGCGGGGGTGGTTTCAGCGGACATCTCGCGACTCAGCTCCCGAACAGCGTGCGCAGCGTGTGCTGGAGCACGGGGTAGAAAGCGCCTGCCATCAGCACGACCCAGACACCGACGACGGTCCACAGCATCTGCTTCTGGTACCGCGGTCCCTTGGACCAGAAGTCCACCGCGATGACGCGGAGGCCGTTGAGCGCGTGGAAGAGGATGGCGGCCACGAGGCCGTACTCCATCACGTTGACGATCGGCGTCTTGTACGTGGCGACGACCTCGTCGTATGCCTCCGGGGAGACACGGACGAGAGCGGTGTCGAGGACGTGTACGAACAGGAAGAAGAAAATGAGGACGCCGGTGACTCGGTGAGCCACCCAGGACCACATGCCTTCCCGGCCGCGGTACAGCGTTCCAGCCGGCACGGAAAACCCTCCGGGAGCGGGGATTGGGGCCTGCCGGCTTCACTGTCGGTCGGGCCCGGCCGGGTACGGTCCACCGGCCCTGGCCATCGTAGCGACGCCTTGTCGGTTCGGTCCCCCGGGGTACGGCAGGTGTGATCAAACAGGCACGTACGGCCTAGGCCGAGCGGAATCCAGGGGCCTCCGGGGCCGTGCCGAGACCTTCCCGAGTCCGGGCCGAGATCACCCCGAGACCGCGGCGAGCCCTCCGGAGTCCAGGCTTCCGGTTCACGGAACCCCATCCTCCGATTCATCGGAACTCAAGCTTCCGGTTCGCGGAACCCGAGCTTCCGGCGTGTCCGGCGGGATGTGGGGGGTAGTCAGGGAGAAAACCCATATCTTCGACACCAAAGCCCCAAATGGGAGGTTTGCTCCATGGGACGGTCTGTCAGGATCACCCGGGCTTCGGCCGTCCGGGGAACGGTGGCCAGCTGCGCCCTCCTCGCCACCATGAGCCTCATGGGCTGTCCGCGCGACGGGCACGCCGGGCATCCGGGCGCCGACGACTCCCGCTCCGCCCAGGGCTCCGCCGCCGCCCCGGCC